>JAFDCZ010000277.1 GCA_019312665.1 Deltaproteobacteria bacterium
GGTCGAAGAAGGTCCATGCACCGCCTACCTGCAGATCTATGGGAATACTCCAACGGCCAGCCCCATTGGCACCCATCTCAATGGCCTCGTCGACGTGCTGTTCCAGGGCGCTGAGCCCGTAACGACGATCATCATCGATGGACTGGTCACCCGAAATGGTCTGCCCGTGGCCGAGGAGGCCATCAACGCGTGGATCGGCGGTGCATGGACCTTCTTCGACCGCTTCTGCAGCGCACCTGCCAACGGAGCGTGATGAAGAACGCCCCCTGGAGGCTCGTGCTCGGCCTCGCGGTCGCTTTCGTCGGAATCACCGATCTGCTGTTTCTCGCGCGATCCAGGGCGTTCCTGGGGATCGGCTACAACAGCCAGGCTCTCGAGGGTCCCCTCGAAATCGCAGGATTCGTGCTCGCGGGCTCAGTCTGTGACGCAGCGCTGATCCTCTGCCTGAGCCTCATCCTGCGACCGCTTGCGCGGCGCCTCTGCCGCGACCCCCTGCAGCAATTGCTGTTGACGATGGGACTCGCTGCCATGGTTCCAATCGGCGTCAACATCCTGCTCACTCGGGTGCACGTGGTACTCGGAACGATCCTCTCCCTCGACGCCCTCTTCCAGATGGCCGCGGGAGATACTGTGGGCGCGACCCATGAAGCCCTCGCCACGACGTCCGCCACCCTGCTCGTCGTGGGTTCCCTCGTTGCCATCGGAACGCTGTGGAGCGTCGCGGGCTGGATCGGGCGGCGTTTCGGCTCGGGTTTCCAGATGCTGCCAACGAAGAAGCTGGCTGCCTCTTCCGCCCTCGCCGTCGCCGCGGCCCTCGTCGTTCTCGTGTGGTGCGACGCCCGCTCGCCAACCTTTGCATTCGGATTGCGTTGGAAGGCCAGCGGCATGGCCCTTCGCGCGGCGGGCAGCTGGATCACGGATTTCGATCTCGATGGCGCGGGCATGCTGTCGCGCCCTCCGGACTTTGCTCCCTTCGATGGCAGGCGCCACCCCTACGCGCGAGACCTTCCCGGCAACGGCATCGACGAGAATGGCCTGGCGGGCGATCTCCCGGGCGACGTACATCCGCCGAAAATCATCGCGAGCGAGCGCCCCCTCGAGCCGGGAGGTTCGTCACTGGTCTTGATCTTCCTGGAGACGTTTCGCGCGGACCTGCTGCATCGAAGCCTTCGCGGTGTTCCCGTCACACCGACCCTGAGCCGGTTGGCGACGGAGGCGGCGAGTTCGAGCGAGACCTTCACGCACTCTGCGATGACCTGGGCTGCGCGAGCCCAGCTGTTCCAGGGGAAAATGATTCCCGACCTGGACGAACCGACCCTCGTCGATGACTTCAAGGAGGCGGGGTACGAGGTGGCCTGGTTCTCCGGCCAGCACGATGGCGCGCGAGACGGCGAAAGAATCCTCGGGTTCGAACGGGCCGATGTCTTCCGAGATGCCCGCTCAGATCCCTCCAAACGGACCACACCCTCGACGAGGCCAGTCAGCCTCCAAGTGTCCTGGAAAACCGTCCTGTAGAACGTGGAGGGCTTCCTCGAGGGGCGCACGAACGAACGACCCTTGTTCCTCTACGTCAACCTGGTCGATACCCACTTCCCCTACGACCATGCCGAGCTGGACGACATCCTCCACAGCGAGCGAATCGGCCGCTCGGATATCGGCAGCGACCGACCCAAGCTGGTCTGGGAGGCCTACCTCAACGCAGTCGCCAATGTGGATCGGGCGATTGGCCGGCTCCTCGAATCGCTGGACAAAGCACTCGGAGCGGACGCCTACGCCCTCGTCGTCACCGGGGATCACGGGGAGGCGTTCTACGAAGAGGGTTTCCTCGGCCACGGCCAGACCCTGGACCGGGTGCAATCCCGAGTGCCCCTGATCGTTCGAGGCGTCGGTGGCGATTGGCCAGAGCCCCTCGGACTGGCGGACATTCGTGGACTGCTAGGCCGACACCTTCCTGGTGCCCACCCGACCTCGCACCCCACGTTTTCTCCAAGCGCCGACCGCCAGATCTTTCAGTACATGGGCGACATCTCTCGCCCCAAGCGCATCGCCCTGCGAAGCCTGGAGCGGGTCGTGAGCCACGAATTCGCGGCCGGAGCACCGGAGACACCTCCGGAGGGCTTCGATGAGCTCATCCACGCGTGGGAGGCACTACGAAACGAGGCCGGCCACTAGCCCATCGTGAACCGCCCCAGGAATTTCGGAATCTGATGTTCCGAAGGGAGCTCCCGCCTCGCTGATCCAATTCGCCCACCGGGCTGCGAGCATGCTTGCCGGCGCGGTGCCGAACTGGCGTGGAAGCCGCGATGTGTGGCTACGGCGAACCGTCCCACTGCGGGTACGGATGGATTGGCGATACGAGCCGCCAATCCAAACCTTTTCTCGGCTGGCTCGCCTTCGATACGCAAGCGACCACGGCAAGCATGCACGGCAAATCCTCGCCTACGAGGAGGGGATGTCTGGAGACAGCTTCAGACGGCTGAGCCAGCCACCGCGCAGGAGTCGACGTGCGTTGAGCCACGGTTCACTCGCGGCGTGTTAGATTCGCCTCCATGCCTTGCGATCTGTTGCTCCGCGGCGGCCATGTCATCGACGGAACCGGTTCGCCAGCCAAGCGGGCCGACGTGGCGGTGCGGCAGGGGCGAATCTGCGACGTCGGAGATCTCGATGGCATCGAGGCCGCGCAGACTCTCGATTGTCGGGGGAAAATCGTGACCCCCGGGTTCATCGACATCCACTCGCATTCGGATTGGTTGGTGCCCGGCCCAAACTGCGGTGCGCTGGTTGAGCCCTTCGTGCGGCAGGGAATGACCACACTGGTGGGCGGGAACTGCGGCTTCAGCCCGGCGCCACTCTCCGATCACAACCGCGATGCAGCGCGACAGACCAGTCAGCTGATCGTGGACGACGCACTCGAAACGCATTGGGAGACGATGGACGAGTTTCTTTGCGCGCTCGAGCAGACGGGTGTTCCGCTAAACGTGGCGGAGCTCGTAGGGCACGGTGCCGTGCGGGCAGCGGTGATGGGAAGCCTCGATCCCGCGATTCCAACTTCCGATCAGCTGGATGAGATGGAGGCCCACGCCCGTGAGGCATTGGACGCGGGCTGCGTCGGTGTAAGCACGGGTCTCGGCTACCCGCCAGGCATCTTCGCGCAGGCCGAGGAGTTGACGCGCGCCTCAAGCTGGGCCGCCGCCAGCGGCAAGCTCTTCACTTCGCACGTGAAGGCCTATAGCTGGGTAAGCCCGATCTACCAGAGTGATCCGGACGAGACGCCGCACAACATCCTGGCGCTTGACGAAGTGATGCGCGCAGCGCGTGAGGGCGGCGCGCGCTGCCAGCTCTCTCATCTGATTTTCGTTGGCCGCAACACCTGGCGCACCTGTGCGCGCGCCATTGAACGCATCGAAGAAGAACGGGAGAAGGGACTCGACGTGGCTTTCGACGCCTTCCCCTACACCGCGGGCAACACGACCGCGAGCGTGCTGTTTCCGCCGGAGATGTTGCCGCACCTGGAATCGATCCTGGAAGACCCTCAGGCCATGGAGGGCGTGAAGGCGCTGGGCCGCAAGGTCTTCGACCAGATCGGTTTCTATCTCGAAGACATCCAGATCATGAACGCCAATGCCGCGGCCTTCGACACCTACAACGGCCTCTTCATCGGCGAGGCGGCGGAGCGCGCTGGCATGGACCCGTGGGAGTTCTACGCGCGCATGGTGGTGGAGAGCCACCGCAACGCTCGCGTCCTGAACCACACTTACAGCGGACACGAAGGTGAGGAAGACGCGCTACGTGCGGTGCTGGCTCATCCGCTCTGCACGATCGAGACCGATACCTTCGTTACGGAGAGGGGCCACCAGAACCCGGCCAGCTACGGCACGTTCCCGCGTGTTCTGGCTACGTACGTACGCGAGGGGCTGTTCTCCATGGAGGAAGCGGTACGCAAGATGACCGGTGCCGCAGCCGAGCGCCTGGGATGGACGGAGCGCGGCTTCGTGCGCGAAGGCGCCTTTGCAGACCTGGTGGTCCTGGATCCCAAGATGCTTCGAGACACAGCGAGTTTCGAAGAGCCCGCATGCTTCCCTCTGGGCATCGAGCACGTCTTCATCGGCGGTGCTCATGTGTTGCAGGGCGAGCACTACGATGCGCGCGCGATGGCGGGCTGCGTGATCCGAGCCTGAGGGGCTCGCCCTTGGAGATCACGCATAGCTCCGACTCCCCGTTGGCCATCTACGGCCCAACGCACAA
>JAFDCZ010000278.1 GCA_019312665.1 Deltaproteobacteria bacterium
TGCCCGCGCGCCAACAGCGCATCCCGGCTGGCCCGGCGCCAGCCTATCAAGGCCCGTTGCCCACACCGACCCGCGACAGGCACCTGCAGCCGTGGATCGACAAGGTTCCCACGCGCCCCCAATCCCCGCCGGCGAGCGCGCCGCGCTGGATCGGGAAGGCCAGGATTGGATGCACGTGTAATGGGCGCGATGCGCAACTGCACGCGAATGCGGCAGCCGGGCGGGCGCCCGGCCAGGGAATCGTCCGCACCCCCGCCGTCTGTCCACACTTCGAGCCGGGCCGGCACCGGCTTGCCGTCCTCGGCCCGGAGACGAGCGAGCGTCACCCGCGAGCGGCCACCGCGTGTGTCGACGCCGACCACGTCCGCCTCCACGACGCGTTCTTCGGTCGAGAGCGGACGATCTCGATCAGCCGCCTGAAGCGATGCGCCCAGGGAGAGGAGCCCGGCCACGGCTCCCATGAGCCCAGTCGCCAACCAGCGGCCAGGTCGGCCTCGGCAGGCGGCGGCCACCGCTCCGTGAAGGCCGAGCACGAACCCCACGCCCAATGAGAAGCCGAACTCAGCGAGCACGAGCCCGCCGACATAGCCGGCGAGCCAGAGCGAAAGAAACGGCACGTGCCGGGCCTCCCCGGGACCGGGGAGACCGAGCCTAGCGGGTCGTTCGCCTAGTGGAGGGTCCGGTCCTTCGGATCGGATTGCGTCCGCATGCGGACCACGTAGGCCGCGAGAATTTCGAGCGCTTCATCGAGCTTGCGCAGTTCATCGCTGAAATCGCTCATCAACCGCTGGATCTCCCCGAGATCCTTGGCACTCGCGGGATCTTCTGCGTTGGCCTCTCGATGAAACGAGAAGCTGAGTGCGGCACCCGCCAGGAATCCCTCGTAGGCTCCGGCATCCAGATGCTCCGCCTCCTCGGCCATCCGGGCAGAAAGTTCGGTCGAAACGGGCTCCGGAACCCCCCGATCTTCGAGATCCCGGCGAATGTGTTTGGCGGTACGGTTCGACATACCGGCATACAGAGCAAGCGCCGTGCCGGACGGGTTCCAACCGGCAACGAGCGCCGCACTCCTGCGAGCCGAAAGGGCCTTCCCCCTCTCAGACTCCCTCGAGCGCCAACCCCGAGGTGGGTGCCGCGCTCCTCATTCGCGGAACTCCTCTTCCACCGGAACCTCTCCCCGCTCATCGAGGCTGGCCACAGCGCGAAAGAATCCGTGGATGCGGCGGGCATCTTTGCGAGAGACTCCAGACACCGCCTCGAGCGTCTCGGGTTCGGCGTCCCGAATCTGGCGCAGCGAGCCGAGCTCTCGCAAGAGAGCCCGACGCTTGCCCGGACCGATGCCCGGGATCTCCTCGAGGATCGAGGTCAAGCCGATCTTTTGACGCAAGGAGCGCTGAAATTCGATCGCGAAACGGTGCGCCTCATCCCGGACCCGCTGCAGAAGCAGCAGCCCGCGCGAGCTCGGCAACAACAGCACCGGGTTCACCCGATTCGGCAAGAACAAGCGCTCCGCCTTCAACCCACCGGAGCGTTTCACCCGTTCCGACGGGCTCTCCGTGTCTCGCTCCTTCGCGATTCCCACATGATCCAGCACCAGTTCGGTGTCCCGGGCCAACGCCGTCACCACCGCCAGCTGGCCGCGGCCACCATCCACCACCAGCAAATCGGGCAGTGGCTCCTTCGCGATCCTCTCGAATCGCCGGGCGATCACCTCGCGCATGCAGGCCAGGTCGTCGCCGGCGGGCGCATCCTTGATGCGGTACCGGCGGTAACCACTCTTGTCCGGAAGGCCGTCGTTGAACGTCACCCGGCTCGCAACGGCCAGGGTGCCCTGAAGATTCGAAACGTCGTAGCACTCGATCCGGCGCGGCAGCTCGGACAGGAAGAGTTTCTCTTTCAGCTCGACCAGGGCCGCCTCGACGCTCTCCCGGTTGTGAATCCTTTGAGCGAGGGCAACCTCTGCATTCTTCATCGCCATGGCGACGAGCTCTCTCCCTGCCCCGCGCTTTGGAACCCGAACCGTCACCTTTCGCCCCGCACGTTCGCAGAGCAGCGCTTCCAATGCGGGCTCGTCCCCTGCGCTGGCCGAAGCCAACACCTCCGCGGGCACCTGTCGCTCATGATCCAGGCCGTAGTACTGGCCGAGGAAAGAGCTCATCACGTCGCCGTCCTCGATGCGCACATCCGAGAACGGGTACTCCGCCGAGCCGATTACCCGGCCCTCCCGCACATGCAGTACCTGCACGAGCGCTTCGCCTCCGGTCCGCGCGAGACCGAAGACATCGCGATCCACCTGGCGGTCGCTCACGATCTGCTGACGCTCCACCGTATGTTCGACGGCCTGGATCCGATCTCGCAAACGTGCGGCATCCTCGAAGCGCTCTTCGAGGGCCGCATCCTGCATGCGCCGCTCGAGCGCCTTCACCAGCTCAGCAGAACGGCCGCGCAAGAAGAGCTCCGTTCCGCGCAGAAGCTCCCGGTAGGTTTCCTCGCTGACTTTGTCGCAGCAAGGCCCCGGGCAACGCCCGATCTCGAACTCGATACACGGACGCCCGCGTCGCGCGTAGTCCTTGAAGACCCCGTCACTGCAGGTCCGCAGCGGGAAGATCCTTCGCAGGTTCGAGAGTGAGTGTTTCATCCCCGAAGAGGAGGTGTAGGGGCCGAAATACTGGGCGCCATCGCGTTTGAATCGCCGCACCATCGTGAGCCGGGGCCAGTCGTCGCGGGGGTCGAGCCGCAATGCCAGATACTGCTTGTCGTCTCGCAGCCGCACGTTGAACGGCGGCTTGTGCTGCTTGATCAGCTCGTTCTCGAGCAGCAGCGCGTCCTTCACCGTGGGCGTGACCAACACGCCCACGTCTACCACCCTGGCGACGAGCTTGGGAATCTGAATGCGTCCATCGCCCCCGGAATTCCAGTACGAGCGCACACGGGTTCGAAGGTTCTGGGCCTTGCCTACGTAGAGCACCTTGCCCCGGGCGCTCTTCATGAGGTAGACGCCCGGGCCTGTGGGCAGGCCGGCGATGCGCTCGGCGATCCGTTGGGCGAGAGGTTCGTCGACGGCCATGGCAGCTTTCAGCTCGACTGGAGGCGTTCGGTCTCCAGCTCCCGGATGCGATCACGAAGAGCGGCCGCCTGCTCGTATTCGAGTGCGTCGGCGGCCTTCTTCATCTCATCACGGAGGGCCTCGAGAACCGAGGGCAGTTCGTGGAGCGGGATCTCAGGCTCGGATCGCTCGTCCTCCTTGGGAACCGTGACGTAATCATGCTCCCAGATGGAATCGCGAAGAGAAACGATGGCCTTTTCGACGGAACGCGGCGTGATGCCGTGCTCCTCGTTGTAGGCAAGCTGCGTCTTCCGGCGTCGAGCCGTCTCGGCCAGGGTCTCGCGGATGGAGCCGGTCTCCTTGTCCGCGTACAGGAACACGGTGCCCCGGATGTTCCGCGCCGCCCGTCCGATCGTCTGGATCAGGCTGCGGGTCGAGCGCAGGAAACCTTCCTTGTCGGCGTCGAGGATCGCGACCAGAGACACCTCCGGAATGTCGAGCCCTTCGCGCAGCAGGTTGATTCCCACCAGCACGTCGAACACCCCCTCCCGAAGCTCACGAATGATCTCGGTGCGCTCGATCGTCTGGATGTCGCTGTGCAGGTAGCGCACCTTCACACCATGATCGGCGTAGTAGTCGGTCAACTCCTCGGACATGCGTTTCGTCAGCGTCGTCACGAGCACGCGTTCACCCGCTTCTACGCGGCTTCGGATCTCACCCAGCAGGTCGTCGACCTGCCCCTGCGCAGGCCGGACCTCGACGGCCGGATCGATCAAGCCGGTGGGCCGGATGATCTGCTCCACGACGACGCCCTTGCATTTCTCCATCTCGAAATCGCCGGGTGTCGCAGAAACGTAGACGCGGGTATGCGCCCGCTCCTCCCACTCGTCGAAGCGCAGCGGGCGGTTGTCCAAGGCCGAAGGCAGCCGCCAGCCGAACTCGACCAGGGTCTCCTTGCGCGCCCTGTCGCCCCGCGACATCCCGCCGATCTGGGGCACCGAGACGTGGCTCTCGTCCAGGAAGACCATCTTGTCGTCGGGAAAGTAGTCATAGAGGGTGTACGGCGTCTCGCCTTCCTGGCGGCCATCGAGCCAGCGCGAGTAGTTCTCGACCCCGTGGCAAAAGCCCATCTCCACCAGGCTTTCCAGATCGTGCAACGTCCGCTGTTCGAGCCGCTGGGCTTCGAGCAACTTGCCTT
>JAFDCZ010000279.1 GCA_019312665.1 Deltaproteobacteria bacterium
GGAGTTGCACTCGGCCTACTTGGGCCGTGGACCATGATGGGGGGCGCATTGGGTATCACTGGTACGTTCTGGGGGCCAGCATCGACTCCACGCGCCCCGGCTTCGGTCGGGGCGTTGTCGTTGGCGAACGGCGCCCAGGCGCCAAGGGTTCAGTGGATAGCTAGGACGCTCGTTCCGGAAGGCTCTCCACAGCGAGATCCACTAGAGAAGTTTCCAGGTCAACTTCCCTGACGTTCGATGTGTCCACGGGGCATGGTGCCAGGCAGACTCCGACCCTACGGATCAGGCGTCCAGAGGTGCAACAAACGGTTGGCGCCCTCTGGAGCCGACGGAGAGCGGTCGCGTCGCCTGGGTCAGCACCGAGGGCATGGTCCAGGCTGCGGGCAGTCGGAAGATCCGCTTCTGAGAGTCGATGTGGAAGCCCACTGCCTCGACCTGGCGGCGCATGCGCTCCCGAGTCGGCCAGTAGAGGGGCTCGCCCAGGATGCGGGAGCCGACTCGCGTGATGCGGCTCATGACCTCCAGCGGAGGGTTGATCAAGGAGACCAGCAGGCGGCCACCCGGCACGAGCACGCGCAGAAACTCGGCGAGGGCTGCGCGTTGGTCGGGCACCCAATGCAGGGCCTGAGTGCTCACCACGGCCTCGAAACTCCCGTCCGCGAAGGGCAGGCTTTGGGCGTCCGCGCGGACCCATTCGGGCCCGGATCGCCTCTGCGCTGCTCGCCGGAGCATGCCGGGGGAGAAGTCGCAGCCCACCACGCGATTGCCCGAGGCTCGGCGGTAGATGCGTTCGGCGAGCAGGCCCGTGCCGCATCCGACGTCCAGCACGCGCGGCTTTCCGGGTGGGAGCGCGCGCAAGACGGCATCCTGCTCAGGGCGATAGGTCAGGCGTTGCACGAGGGGCGCGTCGTACGAGAGCGACCAGAGGTCGAAGAAGCGACGGTCGGGGCCGCGGTGCTTTGCCATGCTGCAAGAGTATCGGACCCTTCGGCGTCCCGAGCCCCTCGTCGGTTTCGGCCCTCGCCTCCGACTAGCGATAGGGGCGCGGGAGCCAGACGGACACTTCGGACACCCAGGACACCGATCTGGGGAACTCCAATATCTACAGCTCTTATAGGGACTTTCCCAAACCACCGTCCCTGGTGTCCTTAGAGCCTATCCCAAAACCAAAGTCGGCTTGCTATGAGAACAGGAGCACAACGCACGTCCCCCGTTTGAGGGGGAATTGTGGTGAAGCGCGAGAAAGCAAACAGACGCCGGCGAGCTCCGGATGAGCTCTGGATCGGGATACATCATGGGGTGGCCAACCCCTCCCCGCATACCTGCTCGGCGCGGCCCCTGGACTTCGCTAGTTCCCCGACGGAAACGCTCTTCCACATTCGAGGAAGGGCCTTTCTCAACCGCGACGGGCGACACCCGTAAGTACCCGAAAACACATGACCGCGGTCTTGGTCCGGTTCTTGCTACCCAACAACGCAGGGAAGGGGATTGCCATTGGCGATCCTTCTTCCCTTCGTGCGTCTAGGGTAAGAGAAGGGAGATCGACCGAAGCAGTCCCCATTGTCACCACACTTGCGCCGTCCGAACGGGCGGCCGGGGAGCTGCACGTGAGATTTGAAGACCTTCGAGTTTCTTGGGCTGGATTGGGCACGTCGGTGCGAAGGCGACGGGCTGCACTGACCGCCAGTTTGTTGTCTGTTGCAGTTTTGTTTTCAATGGCGTCCCCCGCGTCCGCCATCACCTACGACGTCCTATTCACGGGCACCGGCTTCATCCCCACGGGCTCGATCACATTTACGTCCATCGGCGACCCATTCCCATCCGCTTACTCCTTCGCAGTCACCGCTGGAGCCGACTTGGGTCCTCGGGTCCGCGGACCTCGATCAATCCCCCTTCCCCAACACCCTCTGGAGCGGGCCCACCCTGGACGCCGTAATTATCAAGTCAGTGGACTTGGCGGGCGCGGCTAGCGGGGGGGTGTTGGAACTCCAGGCGAGTGAATTTGGTTTAACATGGCTCCTCCCAGACCCCGGTGTCGGCCCCCCCGCCGGAAACGGGTTCTTCACCCTGGCGCTGGTCCCCGAGCCCACCACCGCCCTCCTCATGGCGGCAGCCGTGCTAGGCCTGGCAGCACATCGGCGCAGGCTGAACTAACCCGCCCAGCCTCGGCTCGATGCGCCCGGGCGCCGGATCAGGAACCGACGTGGACCTACCTCTGGACGAGCCGCACGCCCGATGCGGTGAAGCCGACGCGCCGTTGCGGGCCCTTGATCGCGTCGGGGTTCCCGTTGCGCGATTCGGACTCGTAGTGCTTGGCCTGCTCTTCAGTCAACGTCTCGACCGCGACCCTTCCTTCGACGAACGCTTCGCGCCCGGTCGAATCCTTGGGTAGAAAGAAGCCGTAGTCCTTGAAGCGGACACGCACGTGCGCCGCCCCGTCTTGGATGACAGTCCAACAGCCCTTGTTCTGACAAACGTCGGTGAGCCGCCCGTGAATCAGCACGGCCTGGTTCGCATAGCGCTCCGGGTTCGCGAGCACGGTCGCGAGCGGTGTCGGCTGCTCGAGCGTGAGCGCTGCACCAAAGGCGTCGGTCGCCTTCGGCGGTTCGGCCATCACGGCACCGGTACCGGGTACGACCATCAGAGCTGAGAGGGCTGCCAGGAGAAGTGTGAGAGCGCGCTGCTGCATACCGAGATGCTAGCGGTCCCCAACTCAACGTCCCCAACAGCGGGATCCCCCCGTCGACGTGTAGTTGACGGAACACCTACTACCCAGTCATTGAGCGAAAACCCAGCTTGAACCCTCTATCTTCGTGGTTCCCGAGCCCGCCACTGCTCTCCTCCTGGCGGCAGCCATGCTAGGCCTGGCAGCACATCGGCGCAGGCTGCACTGACCGCCTAGCTCAGCATCGACTCCAAGCGCCCCGGCTTCGGTCGGGGCGTTGTCGTTGGGGGCACTGGAGCTGCGCCGCGAAGGTGCTGGCGGCGTGGCCTAGCCAGCCGGAAGCAGTGGAACCGGAGGGGCCGGACTTGTGAGCCGTGCATAGCTCGGTCCCGTTTCGCTGGCCGCACGATATCCGGCGGCCGCGTATCATGGGGCCGGATATGATGCGGCGGGCGGCAAGTGTGCGGGTTGGCTTCGGTTTGGTGAAGTCGCTGCGGGAGAGTTCGTGTAATATCCGGCTTGGCTGGGCGATGGGCCTGGTCGTCGAATACTAGTTGGGCCGCACTACGAGAGGTAGAGCCACGTCGGACACCTCTACAACGAGCACCCCGACCTTTGTTGGCCCATGGATCCTCCTGTTCCCGGCAACTTACCTCGCTCATATCGCCGAGGAACACTGGGGCGGGTTCACCGCGCGTGCTGCGGAACTCACGGGTCTCGCAATACCCGAAGCCGCCTTTCTGGCGGGCAATGGCTTTTTCTGGGTGCTCATGTCCATCGCGATGACGTGGGTCCTTCGGCGACCATCCCGCAGCCCGCTTGTAGTTGCTGTCGCCACCGTAGTCACTATCAACGCAGCCCTTCACGTCGGAGGCTCGCTCCTCTCGGCTGGCTACTCGCCTGGCCTCGTTACAGGCGTGTTGCTGTGGCTTCCCCTCGGCGTCGCGGCCCTCATACGCGGCTATCGTTTTCTCCCGGCACGCAGGTTTCGTTTTGGCGTGGTGGCCGGCGTATTTGCGCACCTCCTCGTACCCGTCGTCGGGCTTGGTTTCGTTCTGGCTCTCGGTTGAGGAGTAGGTGCGGCATGACAAGAGGGCTTGCAGCTGCCAACAGACAGCTGGGCGTTCCTGGATTCGGTCGCATCCTGGCGTCGGGACTCTGTGGCATGGCGCTGACGGTCAGTGCTGTCTGTTGCAGCTGAAGCCCGATCCGTTGGGCAGCGGGAGATGCCGAGTTGACACTCTTCGAGTACCTGACCGCCGCATTCGTTCTGATTCTCTCCTTCGCTGTCATCCGCGCTCTGTTGGGCATCCCTCACGTACTACACAGGAGGAGCCGTTACTGGGTACACGTGGCTTGGCTCATCCTCGGCCTGACCAACTGCCTTGTCACCTTCTGGGCATTCTGGTCCTATCGCGACATTGAGTGGACGCTTCCCCGTTTCATCACCGCACTCGGAACCCCAGCCACCCTCTTTGTGTACAACTCGATACTCATTCCAGCCGATCCCGCTTCAGTTTCATCGTGGCGCAAGCACTTCTTCGACGTGCGGATCTCTCTCCA
>JAFDCZ010000027.1 GCA_019312665.1 Deltaproteobacteria bacterium
AGAGCACGCCAAACCAGCATGCGATGACGCGATTGATGACGACGAAGTCGCGGGTCTTTTGCTGCCAGGCCGGCGTTCCGCGGCGGGCGAAGAAGACCGTGAAGGGCTCGCGGCCGAGTAGCAGCGGAATCAGGGCTACTGCGGCGAGCGTGAAGAACAGGATCGCGGGCGAATAGGTCGCGAACAGGCTGCGCGCGCTTTCCGAACCCCCATGGACGGCGATCGTACCCGCCGCGAACATCGTCCACAGGCCGAAGTCGAACTGCTTGAGCAGCCGGGCCCGTTGGGCCAGCAGCATGTAACCCGTCATGACAGCCAGCGCGACGGGAAGTGCCACGCCGACACCCGTCTCAGGATCCGCGGCTCGGCCTAGCGTTACGAAATAGACGATCACGGCGACGAAGCTGCCTACGTGGACGAAGAAGGCCTCCATCAAGAATCCGCGCCTCCGGCCGAGCGCCCCTCCATGTCCTCGAAGACCAGGCCCGCCGTGTGGTGCCCCGAGATCATCGTGCCCGTGAAGCCCGCGCCCGGGAAGGTCCAAGCGCCGGCCAGATACAGGCCCGGAACGCTCGTTCTCGGTTGGGGCCGGTGGACGCTGTGACTGGTCGGGCTGAACGAATAGCCGTAGATCGAGCCGAGCGGGTTCAGCGAGTAGCGGTTCATCGTGTGCGGGGTTCCCGTCTCGCAGATCTCGACGCGATCTCGCACGTCGGGGATGGCTTCGGCGAGCCGATCGACGAGGTACGCCTCCAGGTCGCCCTTGCGCTCCCGGTAGTCGTCCTCGTCGAGGTCGGACCAAAGCCGGCCGTCCGCCATCACGGTTGCGTGGAGGATGGACCGGCCCTCCGGCGCGTGGCCCGGGTCGGCCAGGTCGTGATTGCCCATCATCCAGCCCTGGGAGCGGTAGTCGCCGCGTTCGAGGGCGGCCCACTCGGCGTCCAGGTCGTAGCTGTTGCTGTAGAAAGCTCCGCGATCGCGGAGACCGAGCTTCGCGGCATTTCCGCGGATGCCCACGTAGGCCTGATGGATCGAACACGCGAGCGGCAGCGCTTCACTCGTCTTCCGGTCCACCTCGGCGAGTTCCGGGCGGTCAAGAAGATGCTCGAACGTCAGAGGCGCCGCGGCATTGCTGACGACGGCGGGTGCCCGGAAGCTGCCGCGCTTCTTCGTCTCCACTCCGACGATGTGCCCGCCTTCGGTGAGGATGCCGGTGACCTCGGTATTCAGGAGCACCTTCCCTCGGTTCTCCTCGATCACCGAGACGAACGCATCGGAGAGCGCCTGGCCGCCCCCCTTGACGTAGAAGCAGCCGCCGAAGTGATAGCTGCACCACATCATCGCGTAGCTGAACGCCGAGAGCTGGGAAGGGACGAGGCCGACGTAGCCCCAGAGCGTGGAAAGGATCGAAGTGATGCGCTCGTCCTGGACGTGCGCCTCGATCAGTTGCTGGAGGGTGAGGCCCATCGAGGCCATCGCGTCTGCTGAGAGCCCGTCTGCGCCGCCACCGTCGATCTTGCGAAGCGTCGCGAACAGATCGCGTAGGCTGCTGGCATGTTCCGGGTAGCAGTCGCTGAGCAGAGCCTCGTAGGCGTCGGCATCGGCGGGGATCTGGTGGTCGTGGGCGGGGCCGCGCGTGCGATAGGCAATGTCGAAACGGTTGAGCCCGATACGCTCGAGCACGCCGAGATCGGTGAGCATGCGGTGGATGCCGCGCCCCGGAGCGAGATTCCCCGTCTGGTGCAGCGCAACATCGAAGTCGTAGACGATCCTCGTGCCTCGCACCTTGCGGAGAAAGTGATGGGCGTAGCCGCCCGCGAACACGTGTTGCTCGAGCACGAGCACGCGCAGCCCGGTCTTCGCCATCCGCGTCGCGGCGGTGAGCCCGCCGAGCCCGGATCCGACGACGATTACGTCCCAGTCTGTGTCGATGCTTGCCATTGGGGGTTCCCTTCTTCGCCGGCCTCGCTCCCCCCGTCGGGGAGCTCATCCAGGACGGCCAATGTTTCGTCACACCACTCGATGTGCGCCGCGCGGTCGCGCTCGCCGAAGCGGAGCGTCAGCAGCCAGTAGGGCAGGCCGGCGTTCTCCGAGCGGTCGCGATGCAAGCGCTCCCTGATCGCCCGGTAGCGCTCGAGGTCGCGCACCATCTGCTCGCGGTACGCGAGGATCTGCTTCCGGTTCGTGGCCCTGTCGCAATGCTCACCGAAGAAGAGTTTGAGCAGCAGTTCGATCCTGACCGGCGGCGGTGCGGTGGGTTCCCGCTGCCAGGTGGCCAGCGCCTCCCGCCCGCGGTCATTGATCGAATAGATGTTGCGCGGCCGGCCGCCCTCGCTGGCTGTGGCCTGTTTCGCGATGAGGCCGTCCTCGGTGAGCTTCCGCAGAGCCGGATAGAGCTGGCCGAAGCTCTCGCTCCAAAAATTCTCGGTGCTCTCCTCGACCAGCTTCTTGATGTCGTAGCCGGACATGGGCCCGAGCGTGAGAAAGCCCAGGATGGCGAAGGGAGTGCGATTGGATGCAGCCATTTTGACTTAAATACCATCTGGAAGATAGATTTGCCAGATATAATATGAGCCCAATGGAAATCGAGGGCACATCACCGGTCCCCTGACTGGTGCATCCATGGGGAGCTCGGAGAGGAAACAACTCTCGAGATTGTTTGGGAGGCGATCGTCTCCTTGGCGAAGGAAGGCGGGAAGTGGCGCAAACTCATCCAGGCGAGCATGGAAGGGGGCGGATCATCGTGATTTTCGTCTTACCCTCGACCCGAGGGAGGAAACGGAATGACCATGCGCGCGGCGGTCGTCTACGAACACGGGTCGCTCGACAAGATCATGCTGGAGGATCACTACCCGAAGCCCGCGCTTCGCGAAGGTTGGGTGCGGCTGCGAGTCAAGGCGTGCTCCCTCAACTACCACGACATCTTCAGCCGCCGCGGGATGGAAGGCATCAAGCTGAACCTGCCGCTGATCATCGGCTCGGACATCGCCGGCGAGGTCGAAGCGTTGGGCGACGGCGTACTGGGCTGGTCGGAGGGTGATCGCGCGCTGATCGATCCCTTCCCCATTCTCGAGACTGGGGGCGGAATGATCGGCGAGGGCCTCGATGGGGGCCGGGCAGAGTATTGCGTGGCGCATGCTTCACAACTCGTGCCCATCCCGGCTTCCGTATCCTTCGAGGTCGCGGCATCCCTTCCCCTGGCCTACGCCACGGCCCACCGGATGATGGTTACGAGGGGGCAAGTCCAGGCTGGAGAGACGGTGCTCGTCCTGGGCGCATCCGGTGGCGTGGGTACCGCGTGCGTGCTGTTGGCGAAGAAGGCGGGTGCCTCGGTGATCGCCTGTGCGAGTAGCCAGGACAAGCTCGATCGGCTGGCGGAGCTGGGTGCCGATCACGGTATCCACTATGTCGATCAGGACATGCGGAAAGCGGTCTGGGAGATCGTCGACAAACCCCGTGTCTACGGCACAGGCGGAGTGGACCTTGTGATCAACAGCACCGGCGGTGGTACCTGGATCGATTCCACCCGTTGCATGAAAGTCGGCGGACGCCTGGTGACGTGCGGGGCCACTGCGGGCTTCGAAGAGAAGCTGGACCTCCGCTACGTGTGGACGTTCGAACACAACCTGATGGGCTCGAATGGTTGGCGTCGCAGCGACATCACCACTCTGCTGAGCTACGCCGAGGATGGCTCCCTGCTGCCCGTGATCGACAGGGTCATGCCGCTCGAAGAGATTCGCGAGGCTGAGCGAATGCTCGAAGACCGGAAAGTCTTCGGCAAGGTCGTCGTCACTCCTTGAGCCTGCTCTTTCGGGGCGCCGAGGCTAGGCCGAAGCTGTCTCGTGAGGGCCGACCCCGAGCGGTTGAAGGCGGATCAACGGAAGGATTTCCGCGAGAGCACGCAGGTCTTCGTCGCTGCCGTCATGCTCGTAGCCCATCAGCTTTGCGACGAGCTTGGCGGCCCGCGGGTTGCGCTGGCCGTAGTTCACCATCTCGCGTTCGGCCTCGTCCAGCGGAAGTCGCTCGGCTCGGATGTCGATCTTCTTCCAGCCGAGTTCGATCCGGGCGTCGGGCGTCTCCATCAGATTGCGGAACCAATCGGCCTGCTCCCCGAAGCCCGACGCGATGACGCAGGAATCGGTGGCCGGGTCGTGGCGCATGACCTCGAGCACGGCCTGGCGAGAGAGGCCGCTGCGCCGCCCCATGTGGTGCAAGAGGAGGAAGCGTTTGCCGAGCAGCCCGCCGAGGCCCACGCGGTAGAAGAAAATGGGGGCGCGGTAGAATCTGCGTGCCCAACCCTGGGGCGGGCCCGTGTCGCGTAGCTTTCGGAGTGTCATCTCATCCGCCAATCAGGCTCATCCGCCCGACCATGGTTGCCAGCATGAGCAGGATGCCCAGCGTGGCGATTCCTCCTAGCGCGGACCAACGGCGACTCAGCCGCCAGTACGCATCGGGGAGTGTTGATTGTTCTCGCTCGGCGTCCTCGGCAAGCACCAGGAGACGGTCTTCCAATCGAATCGCCAGGCCGAGCAGAAGGGAGAGCGCCGCAAACAGGATCAGTGCGCCTGACAGCCAGCCGCGCATCCAAGGAAGGCCTGTGACGTAGGCCATCGCCAGCCCTGTTGCGAGCAGAAGGGCGCTCGCAGGCAGCAGGAAGACCCGGTTCTGGCCGACCACGAAGTCAAGCGCCAGTGCAGAGGCGCGCGGATCGCGACGGCGGTCTGCCCGGGTTTTCGCGTAACCATTCGAAACGGACACGCCCAGGTAGATGCAGGCTGCCGCGAGGTGAAGTGTTTTGAGCAGCAGGTAGAACGACATCAGCTCTGCTCATCCGGCTCGAGGGTCTTCACCAGAAGGCCCAACAAGCGGTGCAGGTCTCGGCGCTCTCCAGGTGCCAGGCCGGCGAGAGCTTTCTCGAGGCGCGTCTCCATCTTCGGGCGGAACGAAGCCATGCGTCGGCGACCGCCTGTGGAGAGACGCAGGTGGCGTTCTCGTCCCGCTCGCTTGCCTTCGATCCACCCCTCTGCCTGCAGGCGTCTGGCCAAGGTATGGGCGTGCTGGCGACTCACCCCTTGGAGCCGTGCCCAGGCCGCCTGGCTGAGCCCGCCAGGAAACTCGCCCAACACGGCCAGCGCGACGGCCTGCGCCCGGCTCAGCCCGAGCGGCGCAACACGCTCCTCGACGATCCCACCGAGCATGGCATGCGCGTATCCCACGCGATCCGTGATCGACCAGGCGAGCGGTCCAGGCTTCACCTCTCCATTGTCAACTAAGTTGACAATGAGCGCAAGCATGCTGCGTTGAGAAGCGTGTCCCTGTCGGGTCAGTCCCGGGCGGCGGCTCGGTAGATGCCTTTGGCCATCAGGCTGGTTTCGGCTTTGGCGCGGGTCTTGAAGATGGTGGCTCGGATTCCCTGGGCGTTCTTGTCCTCGGGGGCCGCCTGCACGGCCCACTCGGCGAGGTGGCAGGCCAGGTCGAGGCGGTCATCGGCAGCGAGGGCCTCGGCGCGCTTGGCCAATGCTTCCGCTCCGCCGACCAGACTGGCGATCTCCTGGGCCAGGTCCGCGTCTCGGGCCGGGTTCAGGTGTGCAGGGTTCCCGTCATACCAACCGCCGTAGAGGCGCCACAGATTGCGCACGATGAAGCGGGGGTCGTCGTAGCTCGGCCGCAGGTACGGGCGCTCGAGCAAGGCCTGGGGGATCTCGACCGAGTGCAAGATGTCATCGAGGCGCGCCCCTTCGTTCATCATCGCGAGGGTCTGTTCGACGATGGTTTCGAGCAGGCTGGCGCTCTCATCCAAGGCCTGGTTCACGCGATTCCTACCGAGAATGGGCGGGCCGTGCCCCGGCAGCAGCGTCTCCGCGCCGAGGGCCTGCATCTTCCGCAAGGCTACGGCCCATTCGCGGGGGAAGCGCTGGGCCTTCTGGGGGTTCCCGCAATTGGGTGAGGCCCAGATGAACAGATCGCCGGTGTAGATCGTGCGCTCGGACGGAATCCAGATCCACAGGTGATCATCGGTTTCGCCCTTGTCGTGGCGCAACTCGAAAGTCGTACTCCCGACGACGATCGTGTGGTCACCGCCGATGGTTTCGTCCGGCTGCCGATACTTTTTCGGGAAGACGGGCTCAGGGAATCCGAACTGGCGCTGATTGATGACGGCGTTGTAGCCGTTCGTCAGTACATAGCGTTCGAAGCGCTCGGGGCAGGCCTCATGGGCGAGCACCCGTGTGCGTGGCTGTCCTTTCTGTCGCGCCTCTTCCTCGAATGGGCCCAGGCCGAACACGTGATCGACGTGCCCATGGGTATAGACGGCAGTGTGAATCGGGGCATCGGACCAGGCACGGATTTCCTCGTGTAGCCGCTTGGCGTGAAAGAAGCTGCTCGTATCGAGAAACACCAGACCCTCGTCGGTAGCGAACGCAGCCACGTTCGAAAACGCCGACATGAAGCCCAGGCCGGGCGCCAGTTCTTCGAAGCCGACGACGGCGTTGCCCGGTGCAACCTGCGTTTCCCGGAGCTCTCCCTGCCACGCTCGCTCCGCCAGTTCCAGGATCTCACCCATTCGTCGTGCCCTCCAAGCCGGCACGCTACCACACGCCGGCGGCAGGCCGGCTCGGCCGGTTCAGTTGGCCATGGAGCGGAACAACGCAAACGCACTGGTGTAGCCATGCAGGAAGGTTCGCCCACCGACCGGGCCGATCTCCCCGTTGCAGAAGAATCCGCCGATCGGCAGTTCGCCGAGCGCTTCGCGAAGGGCATCCGAATCGTGGTCGGGTACCCCGTAGAGGCCCTGGCCTCGCCCCAGGCATGAGAAGAGCAGGGCGCCTCCAGGCTTGGCGCCCAACTGTTGGTAGCGCTCGAGGTGACCATCGAGATCGTTATCGGCAGTATGGGCGTCACGCAGATGGAACTGCACGACCTGTCGTGGCTCGATCTGGGCTGCGACATGCAGCGCACCGGTTTCATCATCGGCACCGAGCAGGTTGCGGATCAGGTAGTCGCCCTGGCCGTATTGGTCTTCGGCCGGGCGCATGGCCAGGCCCAGGAACATCGAGGACTGGAAGAGCGCGCGTTCTCGGGCGTCTTCCGCTTGCTCGAAGAGTTCGTTCAGTACCTCGATCGGAGGCATGCCATCCACTTCGTGGATGACGTTGCCTTCGGCCCGGGTGACGAAGAGTGGATGGCCGACGGGCCGGCAGCCCTGGGCGACGATCGTATCGAGAGCGATGTTGCCGTGGATCGCGACACCGACGAGCCCCGCGCGCAGCGTTTCGTCGCCCAGGTAGAGCAGGTTCTCGCCAGGCTGCTGAGCACCACTGGCGAGTCCGCCGACTTTCGTTCGCTCGGGAAAGGACTCGTCGAGCTGGGTCAGGATCCCCTCGAGCTCCGGGCTGAACGCATCACCGAGGAGCAGGAAATCCGTTTCGTCTGGTACCGGCAACTCCGGCAGGCGTCCCGCTGGAACATGAAAGGGGTGGAGCTCCACCCCAGGCAGATGAGCGCCGGTGAGCGCGATGCCTGGGCCCTCTTCGATCTCACGGCCCGCACCGATCACACTATGTGCAGAGCAACCGAAGAGGAGCGCATCCGGGAAGCTGCGCCGCACCTGCTCGCCAATGCTGAGCATCGAATCGGCGTGATGCGCTGAGGCAAATGCGACGATGAGCGAGGGCGGTGCGCCGCGCATCTTTTCTGTCAGCAGATCGCAAGCTTCACCGGCCGCACGATCTGCGTCGGGGAACTGGGAGACGGCTGAAGCCCAATGCACGCCGTTAGCGTAGCAGCGTCAAGGGAGCGGATCCGTTGGCGTCGCGTGGCCGTCGCCTCGGCGCCAGAGGTATCCCAGGAGCAATACCACCGCGACTCCGGCGGCCACCACACCGGCCCGCCAGTCGAGCCCGTTCTCCTGCAAGTAGGCAACCAGGGCTTCCGTCCCGAAGACCAATGCCATCATTGGAGGCGCAAAGCCGATCATGCTCCCCAGAACGAAGGGTACGAAGCGGATGTTCGAGATGCCGAGGGCCCAATGCGCGGGAGCCGCCAGGAAGAAGACCAGCCGTACGAGGATCACGGTGCGAAGCGGTCGCTCTTCCGCATGACGCGTGAAGCGGCGCACCCGCGGTGGAAGGTGCTCTTGCACCCAATCGCGCAGGAACCAGCGTGCGGCGATGTAGGAAACGATGCCCGCGCCCACGGCTCCTGCGAGGGAGAGGCCGACCACCGTCCAGTAGGGCCAGACCGTCGTTGCAGGGCCGATGAAGAAGATGCCCGGAACACCCAGGGGCTCGATCAACGCAAAGACAGCCACGTAGAGCAGGGGGCCGAGAACACCCGAATCGGCCAGCAATGCCTGCATGCGTTCCGCATCGGTGAGGACGCCGAGCGCACCACTCCACCAGAAGGCGAAGAGGAACAATGCGAAAGCGGGAAGGGCGAGCAGCCGCGGATTCATGACTGAAGGCTTCTGAAGGTCTGGCGGCTAGGGCTGCGGGTGGAGTGAGCAGTGGATGGCGTCTTCGCCGGGAATTTCCCGCGCAAGCGTGCGGATGGCCAGCTCCGCATCTTCCAGCGAAAACTCGTGGGTATGCATTCGCTCGAGCCCGTGCTGACCACCCTCGATCATGCGGATGCCACTGCGGTAGGCGGAAGAAGTGACGCCGATCGCGCCGTGAAGCCGGATCTCCTTCATCACGATCTTGTCCGAGACGAAGTCGGGGATGGCCTTGAAGCCCTTCACGCCAGCCAGCACCACGGTGCCACCCATGCGAACCACGTCGAGGGCGTCGGTGACCGGCTTGGTGGCGTAGGACGTCACTTCCACGACGACATCGACCCCGCGGCCGTCGGTCAGCTCTTGCACGCGTTGGCGAACGTCTTCGTGCTCCACGTCGATGGTCGCGTCCGCGCCGAATGCACGCGCGAGCTCCATCTTCTTCGCATCGGCGCCGAGGCCGGTGACGATGATCTTGTTGGCGCCGGCCTGGCGCGCGGCCAGCACGCTGGCCAGGCCTCGCTGTCCTGGCCCCATCACGAGCACATCGTCGCCGGGCTTCGTCTCCGGAATCTCGACCGCCCAACGGAAACCGGCGCCCAATGGATTGAAGAGCACCGCGAGTTCCGGTGGCAGCGAGGCATCGATCTTGTGCACCACCGAGCCCGGGGCCAGCACCATGTGACGGGCGTAGGCACCCCAGAGCCCGTGCTGTTCGGCCAGGGGAATATAGGAGTAGATCTTGCGCCGTTCGCACAGGTGGCGGAGGCCGGCCAGGCAGCGCGTGCAATGCCCGCATGAGATCATGTTCTCGACCGCGACCCGATCGCCGACATCGACGCGCCAGAGCTTCGCCGCCCGGTCGCCGATCGCCTCGATCACACCGAGGGGCTCGTGCCCGGGGATGACCGGCGTCGGCGTCCGCAGGGCTCCTTCGAATTGTTCGTAGTCGCTGCCGCAGATGCCACAGGCCTCGAGGCGCAAGAGCGCGGTGTCGTCCGTCAGGTCGGGGATCGGGAGGTCGCGTGCTTCGAGCTGACGGGGTGCGGTGAGGACCATGGCGAAGGTGGAGGGAGAAGGCATTGCCGGAGAGTGTATCCCGCTCTCCATTCAGAAGCTCCGTGCGGGAGTTCGGTCTGGGCGCGGCGTTTCGCCGACACGCAGGGTCGGGCTCGGCTACGGTCACCGCCCCATGAGCATCCAGCCCTCTCCGGAACGCCGGCCTGTCGTCTTGCTCGGCCTCGGCGCCTTCCTCGGCGTCGTCGTCGCCGCCTGGGGGTTGCTCTCCACGGATCCGACGGTTGGCGCGCTACCGAACGGTGCGGTTGCCCGCGTGAACAGCACGCTCATTTTGAGCGAGGACCATGAGCGCCTCGTCGAGGGCCTCGAGAGCGATATGCGCCAGGCGGTCTCGCCAGAGATGCGCAAGCGCGTTCTCGATCGGATGATCGACGAAGAGCTTCTGGTGCAGCGGGGAATGGAGCTCGGCCTGGTGGAGAGCGATCGTCGCGTGCGCGCCAACATCACGTCGGCCATGGTTCGAATGGTCGTCGTCGATGTGGAGGATCGTCCGACCGAAGAGGACGAGCTGCGTGCGTTCTACGCAGAGGAAGCACCGTTCTTCACTCAACCGGGTCGCTTGCGGGTTCGCCAGGTCTTCATCCGCGTCCGGCGGGGTGAGGACGATCAGGCGGGCCGCGCGCGGGCAGAGGCGGCACGCGCGGCCTGGGTCGGCGGGGGATCTCTCGCTGACGTTCGCAAGGCTCACGGGGATGTGGAGGTTTCGCCGGTTCCCGATGCCCTGCTTCCGCCGACGAAGCTCCGTGAGTACGTGGGGCCCACGGCGCTGCGTGCGGTCATGGAGATGTCGAAGGGCGAGATCAGTCCACCGGTCCGCTCTGGTACCGGCTACCACGTCTTCCTCCTGCTGGATCGCGAAGAGGAGCGCGTCCCGAGCTACGAAGAGGTCTCCGAGCTGGTGCGCAAGGAGTGGGTGCGCCGTTCCGGGGATCGCGCCTTGCGTAGCTACCTCGATGATCTCCGAGCGCGGGCCGATGTCGTGCTGGCGGAGAGCGCGCCTTGAAGCCCGTGTTGATGCTCGCGCTCGGGGCGGCACTCGTCGCACTCGCTGCGGGTCCCGCTGCGGCACATACACGCAGCACGTCCTACTCCACCTGGGAGATCGATGGCCGCGATGTGCGGGTGCGCTTCCGCATCCCCCAGCTCGAGCTCACGCGTCTGCCATGGGGCATCGTTTCTCCACCTCACCTTCCGGAGCCCCTCTCCCGGTATCTGCCCGACGCGCTTCGTCTGGAAGCGGAGGGCGAAGCCTGCACGTTGGCCGGGGGGCCCCGGGCTTTGGCTTCACCGCCGG
The DNA here is from genome assembly GCA_019312665.1 of Deltaproteobacteria bacterium. Classification (GTDB taxonomy): domain Bacteria; phylum Myxococcota_A; class UBA9160; order UBA9160; family UBA6930. The sequence continues at coordinate 10,866 of JAFDCZ010000027.1, forward strand.
AGCGGGCTCTGCTCGAATGGGAGCTGAAGTGCCCGGGCCAGGGCGCGCTCACGCTGACCAGCAATCTGCTGCGCGAGGTGGCGCCGAGCCATCTGCACTTCGCGCGTGTCAAGAAGTTGGACGGGTCCGTGGTCGAGCGCGTTCTGACGAAAGCACAGCGCAGCTGGCTCCTTCCGTCCGGGAACGGCGACGAAGTGATCGAGCCCGAGGGCAGCGGTATTCTCGAGTACGTGCGGGTCGGTGTAGAGCACATCATCAGCGGCTACGACCACCTGGTCTTCCTGCTCGGGCTCCTGCTGCTTGCCCGGCGAGCGCGTGAGGTCGTCACGATCGTGACGGGCTTCACTGTCGCGCATAGCCTTACCCTTGCATTGGCCGCCCTCGGACGGGTGCAGCCGGAAGCAGGCGCCGTCGAAGCACTGATCGGATTGTCGATCGCTTTGATCGCAGCCGAGAACGGATGGCTGCTCTCAGGCAGGGGCCGAGCGCTTCCGACGGCGGTGGTGGGCGTGTTGCTTGCCATGGCCGCGGCCGCAGCCTTCGGCCTGGGCTCGATTCCGCTCCAGACGCTGTTGGGCCTGGCCCTGTTCAGCGCCTGCTACTTCGCCCTGCTCGAGCGGCTCGACGCTCCCATGGGCCTTCGGGCCGCGATCGCCTTCTGCTTTGGGTTGGTCCACGGCTTCGGCTTCGCCGGTGTGTTGATGGACATCTCGCTTCCTCAGGGCCGCCTTCTTCCAGCGCTGCTTGGCTTCAACGTGGGGGTGGAGCTCGGCCAGTTGGCCATCATCGCCGCTCTCTGGCCCGTGTTGCGGGCCATCACCCACATCTACGAGGGGCGATTCCAGCGCCTGGTCGTCGAGGTCGGCACGGCGGCCGTTTGTGGCCTGGGGATCTTCTGGATGGTGGAACGAGCGTACGGGGCGTAGAATCAGGGCATGGCGGATCCCCTCCGCATCGGAATCCTGGGTGCTGCGGCGATTACCCCGTCCGCGCTGATCAAGCCGGCCAGGGATGTGCCCGAGGCCCTCGCGTTCGCAGTGGCGGCTCGCGATCCGGGACGCGCCCGCGCTTTCGCCAACAAGCACAGCCTGCCGCGGGTCCACGAGAGCTACGACTCGCTGATCGACGATCCCGAGGTGGATGCGGTCTACAACCCGCTCCCGAACAGTCTGCACGCCGAATGGACGATCCGCGCGCTCGAAGCGGGCAAGGCCGTGCTATGTGAGAAGCCCCTGGCCTCGAATGCCGACGAGGCCCAACGCATGGCCGAGACCGCTGAGAAGACGGGTCGACCGTTGATGGAGGCTTTTCACTGGCGCTACCACCCGCTCGCCGAGCGCATGCGCCAGGTGATCTTGAGCGGTCGCTTGGGCCGGGCCCATCACTTCGAGATGGACATGTGCCTGCCCGTTCCGCGGCCTGGCGACATCCGCTTCAACCTGGCGCTCGCCGGCGGTTCGACGATGGACATGGGCTGTTATTGCATCTCGATCCTGCGCTTCCTGGCCGATTCCGAGCCCGAGGTGGTCTCTGCCCACGCCAAGCTCATGGGTGCGGGCGTCGATCGCTACATGCGCGCAGAGCTGCGTTTTTCGGACGATCGCAGCGCCGCTTTCACGGCCTCTCTATTGGCGTTCACGCCCCCGCGGTTGCGAGCACGGGTGGTCGGCACCAAGGGCGAGATGCGCGTGACGAACCCTGTTGCGCCCCATTGGTTCCACCGGCTCACGATCCGAAACGAGGCGGGCACGACACGTGAAACCGAGCCGGGTCGCACGAGCTACACCCATCAGCTCGAAGCGTTCGTCCGCCTGGTTCGAGATGGTATTCCGGTGCCGACCGATGCCCGGGATGCGGTGCTCAACATGAGCACGATCGATGCGGTGTACACCGCGGCCGGGCTCCGTCGCCGCGGCTGAGCTCGAGGTTGGGTACCTTTCGAGCGACTCACGGACACGAACACCCCGGGGAGCCAATGGATCGCCACGAATACGAGCTTCTTGGGAAGGCCTTCACCTTCGCTGCCGAGGCCCACGCCGAGCATACGCGGAAAGGCAATGACATTCCGTACCTGAGTCATCTGCTCCAGGTCTCGGGCCTCGTGTTGAGCTATGGCGGTACTCCCGAGTTTGCGGCGGTGGGCCTTCTCCACGATACGGTCGAGGATTGCGCCGGAGTCAGTGTCTCCAGCCTCGAGGAAATGTTCGGTGCATCGATCGCCGGCCGCGTCGCGAGTCTCACCGACCTTCTTCCGGGTGACGAACCCGATCAGAAAGGCAGCTGGCTTGATCGAAAGCAACACTATCTCGCCAAGCTGAAGGGCGCCGATGCCGGAACCCGTCTGGTGGCGGCTTGTGACAAGCTCGACAACCTGCGTTCCCTCATTGCCGATATCGAAGAACATGGCGTCGAAACCCTTGGTCGCTTCACCGGCAGCCCGGCGCAGACGCGCTGGTACTACGAGGAAGTCCGAAACGTCATCGCTTCGGATCTTCCGGCAGCGCTCCTTCGGGAGATCGATCGACTGCTAGCGTCCCTGAAGCGATCGGTACCTGTCGCGTCCGCCGAAGGCTGAGGAAAGTAAACCCCGTCCCCGCTCGTTTACTTTCCGAGCATCCAGAGAATGACGTCTTCTCGGGTCGTGTCTTGGCAGGAAGCGGTGGCTACGAGTTGGCCGCTTCGCAGCACGGCGACACGGTCGGCGAGGTCGAGCAAGCCGTGGAGATCGTGGCTCACGACGACGATGGCGAGGCCTTCGTCTCGAAGGCGTCGGATCACCTCATGAACCATGCTCGTCTCGGCGCTGCCAAGGCTCGCAGTGGGTTCATCCAGGATCAGCACGCGAGCCCGGAAGCGGAGGGCTCGCGCGATGGCGACGGCCTGGCGTTCGCCGCCGGAGAGCGCGCGGACGGGTGTACGGAAGGCATCGAACGCCGGGTTTACGCGGGCCAGGACTTCGCGGGCCTCTGCCTCCATGCGAGGCTCGTCCAGCAAGCCATGGCGAGTGTGTTCGCGGCCCAGGAAGAGGTTGGCAGCTGCGTCGAGGTTGTCCGCCAGGGCGAGATCCTGATAGACGGTCTCGATGCCGGCGCTGCGGGCGTCGCGCGGGCTCTTGATCGCGACGGGCGCGCCGTCGATGCGGATTTCCCCCTCGTTCAAGGGGTCGGCACCGGAGAGCGTGCGCATCAGGGTCGATTTCCCTGCGCCGTTGTGGCCGACGAGGCCGAGCACCTCCCCTGCGTTCAACTGGAGGTCCACGCCTTCGACAGCCCGCACGCCTCCGAAGTGTTTGCCGACTCCGCGCATTTCGACGAGCGGGGCGCTCATACGCTCTCCCTTCGGAAGTGGCCGTCGATCCATACGGCAAGGATCAACACCAGGCCAATCGCGATCTGTCGTGCGGCGCTGGAGGCGCCGATCAGGACCAGGCCGTTTTCGAGGCTCTGCATCAGCAGCGCGCCGAGCAACGCACCGATCACGCTTCCGCTCCCCCCGCGCAACGAGGCCCCGCCGATCACCGCGGCAGCGATCACGCTCAGTTCGGCGAGCGTCCCCATCGAGCTGGTCCCGGCCTCGAGGCGCGCAACCGTCACGCTACCAGCCAGCGCCGCCAGGAGGCCGAGCAGCGCGAACAAGCCGAGGGTGACGCGGCGGGTGTCGATGCCTGCGCGCTCAGCAGCCGTCGGGCTTCCGCCCATTGCAAACACCCAACGACCGAAGCGCGTGGCGTGGGCAAGCATGCCCACGGCCAGCGAGACGACAGCGAGAATCACAACGGGGTAGGGCACGCCGCGAACCGGTCCACCTTCGCGCAACGGCGTCGTGAAGAGGAATACTGCGCCGAGGCCAAGCGCACAGACGGTTGCGCCACCGAGCCATTGGGATCGGGAGGCGCCTCGCCGGACACGCCAGGTCGCGAACGCAATGCAACCAGCAGCGGCCACCGCCCAGCCTGCCCAAGCAGGGAGGGTGCCTCCCGGCCCGCCGCCGATGCGCGAAAAGCCCTCCGCCAGTGGCGCCACCGTGCGGCCGTCGGTCACCAGGAAGGCGGCCCCCCGAAACACCAGCAGGCCAGCCAGGGTGACCACGAAGGAAGGAACACCGCGGTAGGCCACCCACCAGCCCTGCCAGGCTCCGATCGCCGCGCCGAGGCCGAGGCCTGCGACCAACGCGACGGGTCCGCTCCAGGCGGCTTCGCGCGGCCATACCTCGGCCTGGAGCACCGCCACGACCATCCCGGTGGCGCCGAGGACGGACCCGACCGAGAGATCGATCTGTCGCGCGGCAATGGCCAGTACCATGCCGGTCGCCATCAATCCGACGACGCAGGTCTGTACCGCCAGATTGGTGAGGTTGCGCGGGGTGAGAAAGGCGCCGTCCGAGGCCAGGTGAAAGCCAATCCACAACGCAGCGAGAGCGACCAACAAGCCCGCCCGACGCCAGGACTCTCCCGTCACGCCGCCGGGCTCATCGACAAGCCGGAGGCAGTTCGCCCCCGCCAACACAGATATCTGCCTTCGAGGCCCAGCCCGCATCGAATACGACGCCCAGGTTCGCCCGCGTGATCGGTATCGGGGCAAGCAGGATCGAGGGCACAGGGATCCCGCGCGGTCCGTCACGGTAGGGTTGGGTTCCCACGACGCCCCCGGGCTCTGCGCCTCGACCCATTTCCAACGCGACCCGCGCCGCAAGTTTGCCGAGTGCGCGAGCATCCTTCCAGACACTCACGGCCTGGTCGCCCTGCGCGACCCGATGCAAGGCGGCGCGATCGCCGTCCTGGCCCGAGACGGGAATTCCATTCATTCCCTGGGCACGAAGCGCCGCGATCACGCCGCCCGCCATCCCATCATTCGAGCAGACGACCGCGTCAACCCGGTTGTCATTGGCGGTGAGGATTTGCTCCATCACCCGCTGGGCGAGCTCGGGCAACCAATCATCGATGGCTTGTTCCCCCGCATTGACGATCTGGCCCGCATCGAGGGCTGGGCCGAGCACATCGAGTTGCCCCTGATGGACGAAGGCCGCGTTCGGATCCTGGGAAGAACCCTTGATGAACACGTACCGGCCCTTGGGTTTCAGCTTCTGGATCTCACGGGCCTGCATCCGGCCGACCTCGCGGTTGTCGAATGAGAGGTAGACGACATCTTCCCGCTCGATCAACCGGTCGTAGGCGATGACGGGGATTCCTTCGGCTCGGGCCATTCGCACCGCAGGGAGGATCGCATTCTGATCGTGAGCGACGAGAATGAGCACGTCGGCCCCACGGGCCAGCAGGCTCTCCACATCCGCGAGCTGTTTCTCCGCACGGCTCTGCGCATCTGCGGACACATAGCGAGCACCCGCGGTCTCGAGCGCCTCGCGCAATGCGGCTTCGTCGGTCTTCCAGCGTTCTTCCTGGAAGTTCGACCAGCTCACGCCGACGACGAGTGGTTTCGCGGAAGCGGCGGCGGCCAGCCACAGGAATGCAATCGCGATGAAGAGCCGGGCCATGTCTAGAATTCCAGGGGGAGCTCGAGATGCCGCGTGTAGCGGAGATCCCGCTGCCCGAGCAGAAGGAGGCCTGCTTCGGCGCTCGCCCCTGCCTTCTCGTGCGCTTCTTCGACGTTCGAGTCGTCCAATGATTCCCTCAGACGTCGAGGCGGAAGGCGTCTCCGTCTCGCACGACCCGTCCCACGGTAGGCCCGGCGAAGTGGGTTCCCATGATCAGGACCGGGCGATCGGCATAGCGTTCAAGGAATTGCAGTCGGGTGGCCCGGGCCTGCTCCTTGTCGTAGTCGACGCTGGCGGCCCATTCCGGGTGGGCGCATTGCACCGGGTGATGCATGAGATCGCCGGTGATCACGGCTTCTTCGCCGGCCGAGGTGATGTGCACGCTCACATGGCCGGGAGTGTGCCCCGGTGTGGGCTCGAGTACGACTTCCGAGGTCACCACGTGGGTTGGCTCGACAAAATCGACCCGGCCGGCATCGAGCACCGGCTGCACCGAATCTCCCATCACGTCGCCCATCTGCTCTTCGGGATGTGCCGTCCAGTAGTCGTATTCGTCGCGGTTCCAGAGATACCGCGCATTGTCGAAGGTCGGCACCCAACGCCCGTTTTCCAGGCGCGTGTTCCATCCGACATGATCCACGTGCAGATGGGTGCACAGCACCGTGTCGATCGATTCCGCCGGATGGCCGGCCGACACCAGATCCTGGAGAAATGGGCCCTGACGGAGATCCCAACCCGGGATCGGCCGCTTCTTGTCGTTGCCGACGCAGGTATCCACGAGAATACGCTGGCCTTCGGACTCGACTACCAGCGCGTGGACGCTCATGATCGGGTCGCCCGCATCATCGATGAAGTGCGGCTTCAGCCATGGAACGGCCGCCAGGTTCTCGGTGGTGGCGTCGGGAAGGATCCAGGTCATGGCGCCCGGGATCTCGAGCTCCACGACCTTCGTGATGGTGACGTCGCCGATCTTCCAGCGCTGCACGGCGTGGCCGGCCGTCACTGCATCTTGCGGTACATCGCCACGACCGCCGCACCGCCCAGGCCCAGATTGTGCTGGAGGGCGATCTTGGCACCCTCCACCTGGCGAGCGTCAGCCTCGCCGCGAAGCTGCCAACAAAGCTCGGCGCATTGGGCGAGCCCGGTGGCACCGAGCGGATGGCCTTTCGAGATCAAGCCGCCGGACGGGTTGACGACGACCTGGCCGCCGTAAGTCTGGGCGCCGTCATCGACGAATTTGCCACCCTTGCCTTCAGGGCACAGGCCCAGGCCTTCGTAGGTGATCATCTCATTGCAGCTGAAGCAATCGTGGAGTTCGACGACATCGACGTCTTCCGGTCCGAAGCCCGACTGCTCGTAGACCTGCTGGGCGGCAGACTTCGTGAGATCCGAGCCGACCATCTTGATCATCGATTTTTCATTGAAGGTGCTGGCAAAGTCCGTCGCCATGGCCTGGCCGAGGATTTCGACGGCCTGGCTCTCCAAACCGTGCTTCTTGACGAACTCTTCGCTCGCCACGATTGCGGCGCCGCCTCCGTCCGAGGTGGGGCAGCACTGCAGCTTCGTCAGCGGCCCATAGACCGTGGGCGATTCGAGGATCTGCTCCAAGGTGTACTCGTCCTGGAATTGGGAGTACGGGTTGTTCACCGAATGCTTGTGGTTCTTGTAGCCGATCTTCGCAAACTGCTCGGCGGTCGTGCCGTAGCGCTCCATGTGCTCGAGACCAGCGTTGCCAAACATCTGCGGCGCCGCGGGAGCCTTCGGCTCGAAGCCACGCTCCTCGACCATCAGCTTGAAATGCTTGTCCATCGGCATGGTTCGATCCGTGTACTTCACGCCGAGGGAACCCTTCTCCATCTTTTCAAAGCCCAGGGCCATCGTGCACTCGGCCAGGCCACCTTCGACGAATTGCTTGGCCATGAAGAGCGCGGTGGAGCCGGTGGAGCAGTTGTTGTTCACGTTGTAGATCGGAATGCCGGTGGTTCCGAGCTCGTAGAACGCGCGCTGCCCACAGGTGGAATCGCCAGCGGTGTAGCCCACGGCCGCCTGCTCGATGTCTTCGATCTTCAGGCCCGCATCGGCCAGGGCCTTCTCGCCCGCCTCACGCCCCATGTCCGGATAATCCCAATCCTTCGAACCAGGCTTCTCGAACTTGGTCATGCCAACGCCTACGACGAATACCTTGCGACTCATGGGGGCTCCTCAGGAAAGAAAGGGACGCGGAGGCGGACGATAGCGATGCCGGGGCCGTCCTGCTGCCGCTCGCGGGCCGCGGCGGTGGGGCTCAGAGGGCCTGGAGGCAGACCCGATTCCGGCCCTGGGCCTTGGCGCGAAAGAGCGCCTCGTCGGCCCTGCGCAGGGTGGGCAGGATGTCCGCGTCGCCCTTGACGTAGTCGGCAACGCCTATGCTCACCGTCACGGAGAAGCGTTCGTCCTCTGTCGCGATGACGGCTTTGGCGACGAGCTCCCGAAGGCGTTCGGCGAGAATGGAAGCGTCCTGTGCGGTCGCGTGGGAGATGAGAACGGCAAATTCCTCGCCACCGATGCGCGCCAGGAGATCGACCTCTCGTACGATCGAGTCGATGGTGTCGGCGAGGAACCGGAGCACCTCGTCTCCTACTTCATGGCCGTGGAGATCGTTGATGCTCTTGAATTCATCGGCGTCGATCATCAGGACCGCGAGCGAGGTGCCGAAACGCTGGGCGTGGGCGACTGCGTTTCGGGCCTGCTCGAAGAAGCAGCGGCGATTGGCGAGGCCCGTGAGCGAATCCTGCTGCGCGAGCCTGCGCAGCTTCTCCTCGATCTGGCTGCGTCGGGCAACCTCTAGCTCCAGGAGCTGATTTGCGTTCACCAGCTTTGCATGATCTCTCGCGATGATGCGGGAGACGGCAAGGAACAGGCCGCAAATGGGTGTGGCCACCAACGCCGGTACCAGGATCGGCGCGACGATGGCGATTGGCTGGTTGAAGGTTTCCGGGGCGAACAAGGCGTACAGGAGAAAAGAGATGGCGACCGAAGCGAGGGTCGCGCCCAGGCCGACGACCAACGAACCCCGGACGACACCGAATCGGGTTCGAAGCGTCTCGGCGACCCGGAGGTAACCCGGAACGGCATCGCCACTCGTGTCGATCTTGCTCGTCATCCCTGTCGTTTACCTGCGTGGATCCGACTCCGCATCGGGTTGAACTCCCGGCGGACGTGGTCCCACCAGGAAAGTCGGCCTTTGCGGCGGGTGTCTTGAGCGGGAGGCGATCGGCTACTCGCGGCTCAAGGTTTTCCCGGAGCCGAACTCCAGTCTTCCTACTGGTTCTCCACTCGCTCTTCACCGCGCCAGCGGCTCATGCTCCCGGCCAGCAGGCGAAGGTTCTGGAAGCCCGCGCTCTCCAGCAGCTCGAGCGCGCGCGTCGCACGTGTTCCACGCTCGCAGTAGGTGATGACGCCGCGCTCCTTGAAGGCAGCCAGTTCGTCGAGGCGCTCCGGAAGCTCGTCGATCGGAATCAACAGCGCGCCCGGGATGTGGCCACTGCCGAACTCCTCCGGTGTGCGGACATCGAGCAGCAGGGGCGCCGAATCGGCGGCCAGCGCCGTTTCGAGATCCGCGGGTTCGATCTCCTGGAAGCCTTCTCCCGCTGCGGTGCAGGCGAGCAACATGACGACGAGGATGAGAAAGAGAGGAGGCGAGGATCTTCGCCGGACCTGTACCATGCCGTCAGGATAACCCCCGAAAGGAGCTTCCGTGCCGTCGATCTTCACCCGGATCATCCAGGGCGAGCTGCCCGGCCGTTTCGTCTGGCGTGACGAGCGTGCCGTGGCGCTTCTGACCATTGCGCCGCTGCGTCCTGGCCACACCCTCGTCGTCCCGGTCGAGGAGGTCGATCACTGGCTCGATTGCGACCCGGAGCTGATGAGCCACTTGACGACAGTGGCCCACAAGGTGGGGCAGGCGGTTCAGGAAGCCTTCTCGCCGAAGAAGGTAGGCCTGATGATCGCCGGCCTGGAGGTTGCCCATACACACCTCCATCTGGTTCCGATCGATGGCCTGCATGACCTCGATTTCTCGAATGCGGACGCGAATCCAGATCCGGCCGCGATGGACGCAGCCGCGGAAAAACTACGCGCCGCCCTTCGCGCCGCCGGTCATCCGGAGGCCGTTCAATCGACGTAGCCCATCGCGCGGAGGCGTTCGATCAGCAGGGCGTCCTCGTGTTCGGGGCCAGCGGGCGGAGGCAGGCGCGGGAGGTCCGAAGCGGCCACGCTGCGAATCGGATTCGCCAGCAGCCAGTCGTCAGTGAGGAAGCGTGCGGGAAACTCGCCGTCGAGATCATCCGGAACCGCGACGCCGGCCAGGTGCAGGAACAGCGGCGCGATATCGAGCACCGAGAGCTGTTGGCGCTCGTTCAGAGCGCGAATCGGCCCCCCGGCCGCGAGGAATACGGCAGTGGGGTGGTGGGTGCCGGTGAATCCATCGCCATACACGACTTGCCGGATCGGAACTTCCATCCCACCTAGCGTGACGCGGCCATCGGGCCAAGCGCCCTCCAAGGCCTCGTTCTCCGGAATCAGCACGATGATCGCATGGGCCGGGGAATCGAACTCGATCGAGAAGAGGAAGCGAGCTGCCAACCGGTAGCCCCATTGGCGCAAACGCTCACCCCAGCTGCGCTCTTGACCGGCGGGACGATCGATCTGATCGAAGACCACCACGTTGAAGAGTGCGTCTCCCTCGTTGTCATGCGCAGCCTCGAAGAAGGCGACGAGTTTCTTCAGGAGAGGCTCCCGCTCCTCGAAGGGCCCGGGCTTGACGCTGAAGGAGGCCAGGCCGAACTGTCCCTCGATTCGGAATGCCTCCCGGCCCGGGACGAGGCCAGCTCGCGCCAGCTCTTCCTCGAGTCCGAAGGACCAGCGCCGTTCGAAGCGATCCCCGGCCTGGAAACCATGGTCCGAGGCGATGAGAACGACGCTCTCATGCGGGAGCGCCGCGACCAACTCTCCAATCGCGTCATCGATGGCTTCGTAGCCCTTCTCCACTGCGCCCCGGAAGGCGGGCTCGAGCCCGCGTCCGGCCAGATCATCCGCATCGAAGCCCTCGGGGAACGTGTCCGCCCAGAAGCGATGGGAAAGGGCGTCGAGCGCGTAGAAAGTGATCGCTCCGGCATCCAGGTCGAACGTTTTTGTCAGCGCGTTCCATGCTGACGCCTTGCGTCGCGTCTCCTCGAAGGAGCTTCCGAAGAATTCACTGCGGCTCCGCAGCCCCTGGTTCGAGTACGCATAGCGAGGGATGCCGGCGCGGACGAAGAGATCGGCCGGAGAGGTCGTGTGGTCCTGGCGCAGCCAGGCCGGGGCGACGAAGCCGCCTGGGAGCTCCTGAGCGGGCCAGGATACGAGCCACTCGAAGGTTCCGACCCGAAGACCCTGGACCGAAGCACGCTCGAAGATCGTCGGGGCTCGAATCGCCCGGGCATCACCAAAGAAATCGCCAATGCCATGGATTTCCGGCGGCTGCCCCGTGGCGATCGACGTCCATACGACGGGGGAGATCACCGGTTCGACCGTCTCGAGTTCGGCATGGACGCCGCGCTTCAGGAAGGCCTTCAGGTTCGGCATCCGTCCTGCCTCGACCAGCGGATCGATTACCGACCAGGATGCTCCGTCGAGGCCAACCAGCACGACACGTGGCGCGGCCGCAGCTGGAGCTGACAAGAGCAGCACGAAGGAAACCAAGAGGACTCGCCGGGTCGGGGCCATGAGCCAGCCTACACCAGCAGGCTCCGTCCGGAGAATTCGAAGTCCAAGGCAATTGCAGCGCGGTTCCCTCTCGGGTCAGGAGCCTCCGGCACGGTTTGGGAACAAGTCGTTTCTGGACTCGCCTCGCTGAGTCGTCTACAAACCATGCTACCCGGGGTTGGAGGTGACCGTGCAGCGCATCGTCGTGGTCGGAGCGTCGCTTGCCGGCTTGCGCGCCATTGAAACGTTGCGCGCTGACGGTCATGCAGGAGAGCTCGTTGCGATCGGTGCGGAGCCGGAGCTTCCCTACGATCGACCGCCGCTCTCGAAGCAATTCCTGAAGGGTGAGTGGGACGAAGCAAAGATCGCGCTGCGCAAGCAGGGTACGGAGGATCTCCAGGTCGAGTGGCGGCTGGGAAAGGCCGCCGCGTCTCTGGATCTGGGCGAATCCGCGCTGCTTCTCGAGGGTGGCGAGCGCGTAGCCTACGACGGCCTGTTGATCGCCACGGGCTGTGTGGCGCGCCACCTGCCTTTTGGGAAGGGCCTTGGCGGCGTTCACGTTCTTCGAACGCTCGCAGATGCCCGTGCGTTGCGGGCGAATCTGGCGGGCAGCCCCCGTGTGGCGGTCGTCGGCGCTGGCTTCATAGGAATGGAAGTCGCCGCCAGTTGTCGGGAGCGGGGGCTCGACGTGACGGTGATCGAGCCGTTGGCGACTCCGTTGGTTCGCGGCCTGGGCGAGACCCTTGGAAGCCTTGTCGCTGCTCGATTTCGCGAAGCGGGTGTGGCGCTTCGGTTGGGCGTCGGAGTCCAGGGGTTCGTCGGGGACCGACAGGTCGAAGGGGTGGAGCTTTCCGATGGAAAGAGGGTTCCGGCGGACGTCGTCCTGGTCGCGATTGGGGTGCGCCCCGCAACGGACTGGCTCGAGGGCTCTGGGCTTCGGCTCGACAACGGGGTGGTTTGTGACGGCGCTGGAGTGGCTGCGCCTAACGTCATGGCGGCCGGTGATGTGGCGAGCTGGGCAGGCCCTGTAGGAGAAGCGCCGCGGCGCCACGAGCACTGGACTCATGCAGTGGAGCAGGGCGTCCATGCAGCGAAGCGTTTGTTGCACGGAGAGGTGGTGGAGCCTCTCGACGTGGTGCCCTACGTGTGGAGCGACCAATTCGACATGCGCATCGCCATCGCGGGAGAGCCGGCCTCCAACGATCAGATGCATGTCTGTCACGGCAGCCTGGAGGAGGGACGCTTCCTGGCGTTGTTCGGCCGCGAAGGCCGGCTGAGTGGTGCAGTCGCCTTCCGCCGTCCTCGCCCGTTGAATGCGGCGCGCCGCCTGATCGGCGAGCGAGCATCCTTTGCGGACGCCATCGCGGCGAATTCCTAGGGCGTGTCGATTCGGCTGCTCTTTGCGATTGCGTTGGTGGCGGGCCGTCTCTTCTCTGCGGCTGTCGCCGGTGCGGAGGCTGAGCCGCCGATCGTCGTCTGGATATCGTTGGACGGGGTGCGTCACGACGCGCTCGCAATCGAGGGGTTGCCCGCCCTTCAGCGCATCGCCCGTCAAGGCGCGGCGGCCGAGGCCCTGCTTCCGGTCTTCCCATCGAGCACGTTTGCCAACCATGTGGCCCAGGCGACCGGCACCCATGCGGATCGCCATGGCGTCGTTGGCAATCGTTTCCTGGATCCCGAGCTTGGCTACTTCGATTACGGCAACGATGCCCGCTTCCTCGAGGCCGAGCCGATCTGGGCGGCGGCGGAGCGTCAGGGTGTTCGTGCGGCGACGTTCTTCTGGGTCGGTTCCGAAACGGATTGGCGCGGCGTGGGAGCCAGCTTTCGTCGAGCCCCCTTCCAGGGTGGGCTCCCGGAGCGCGTGAAGGTCGATCAGATCCTGGCCTGGCTCGACCTGCCCGAGGCGGAACGGCCGCGCTTGATCATGAGCTGGTGGCATGGCGCGGACCGCGCCGGACATCGGAGCGGGCCCGGTACGCCAGAAGTGGCGGCGCAATTGCGCCAACAAGACGAGCAGTTGCTTCGTGTGCTCGAGGGCATCGATGCGCGCGGCCTCTGGGGCCGCATCACACTGATCGTTTCGAGCGATCACGGCATGATTTCGGCCGACCGGCTTCTCGATGCTGGAAGCCTGCTGCGCAAGGCAGGTCTTCCCGGGCGGGTCATTCATGGCACGTCCGTCGCCCACGTGCACCTGCGTGATCCTTCCCAGGTGGACGAGGCGCTTGCAGCCTTTGCCGGGATCGAGGGCCTCACGGCCTGGCGTACCGAGGAATTGCCCGAGGCCCTGCGCTACCGCCACCCGACCCGCGTCGGACAGATCGTGCTCCTTGCCGAGCCGCCGCTCCGCCTCGGTGGCTCGCGTCGTCGAACCCAGGCGCTGCTCGAGAAGGTCTTTGGAAAAGCTCGGGGCGGTGCTCACGGCTACGACCCGGCGAAGTACGAGGAGATGCATGCGATCCTGCTCTCGATGGGTCGAGGGGTCGCAGCGGGGACCCGGCTCGGCCGATCGCGGGCGATCGATCTCGCACCTAGCGTGGCCGCGTTGCTCGGGATCGATCCCCCGGCCTCGTCCGAGGGTGAGATCATTCCCGGGTTGGGGGCACCGCTCAGCGAACCCCGCGGCGCAACGAGCGCTCCGTGAAGAGATCCGGGTCGATCTCGGTGGCGTAGTCGACCTCCGAGATGCGGAACACCGTGCGGTGTCCGTTCTTGTGGCTCCTCACTTCGATGTGGTGTGCCGTCCAGATGCCATCGACCTGGCGGATCTCGCTGACGAGGGCGCTCTTCTTCGGGCGCCCCGCCGCATCGACGTACTCGGCGCGTCGCGCGATCCACACCTCGGGATCCACCCAGTAGGTGACCTTTCCGTAGCCGACCGCCCGGGTCGTTTCCTCATCGATGGGGACGGCCTCGACGACGAGGCAGGTGGTTTCGCTGCAGGCTTCCTCGCCCAGGGTGGTCCAGCGATGGTCCTCCGCGGAAACCTTGGTCTCGTTCTTCATGTCCTCATAGCTCATGTCGGTGCCGAGGAAGTTCTTGCCTCGATCCCTGGCCGCGATTCGTCGCACCTTGCGCAGGGCGGGGAGGTAGAGCCATTGGGCATCGTCCTTTCCGGGCTCCGGAAAATCATGGACGAGAAAGGCCGTATCCTTGATCGTGGCCGGGCTCAGATAGAAGAGGGCCAGGCGTTTCTCCTGGCCGAACCAACGGCGCAGCAGCCGCGCACTTCGTTTTCGGGAGTGGCCGCTCCGATCGATCAGCTCCATCTCGAGCGTGCGTTGCGCTGAATTCCCGTCATCCCGCGCATTGATGCGCCGGGCGATTTCGTCGCCCTCCGGCAGGCCCTCGCCTGCCGCCGCGCCGACGAGACACGTCGCTGCCAGGAGCGCGATCGCGAATCGTTTCACCATCCCCACTCCATCCCCATGACGGCGCGGTCGCGCCCATCGAACTCACCGAAGGCTCCGTGGCTGCGACCGTAGAAGATGTCGAGGCCCGCCCACAGGGTGAGCCCGTCTCTCAACTCGAAGCTCAGTTTGGGGCGAAGCAGTCCGTCTCCATCATTTGTGTTGTGGATCCATATGCCTTCCACCCGGAGGCGCTCGTTCCAGAGTTCGCGGCGAGCGAGAAAGGTGAGGTTGGTATCCAACCGATCGCGCAGCCAGCCGGTCTCGTCGCGCAGCAGCCAGCTCTGGAAGACCTGGAACGAGAGCAGCGTGTCCTGGAAGCCGAACCAATCAAGGCCGAGGACATAAGCCAGTTCGCCAGTCCGGCCCACCAGGTCGGCGTCCGACGGATCCTCCACCGAGAGGCGTCGGTCGCTCGTCCAGCCGACTTCGCCGCGGACCGTGAGATCACCGAATGCGTTGCTGAAGGTGCCGCCGAGCAGATGGGTGCGTCGGTAGCGCGGAGTGAACGTGACCGTCGGGCCGAGCGGGCTGGTGCCGCGCTGCCCTTCGAAAATGGGCCGGTTGTCGATGTGGTAGAGGTAGTTGAGGCTCACGTCGAAGCCACCGACGAAGGCTGCGAGGCGCACGCCCGCGTCGGAATCCGCCAGCAGGCGGCGAGGTCGATTGGTGGGCTCGAGAGAGGCAAGGAGGCCTGGTACCTGCGGCGGAAGGAAGCGGGGCGCCGTGAACGCGAAGGTTGCATCCGGTTCGGGGAGCTCGTGATAGCTCGGATCCGGTAGCCACAAGAGCTGAAGGGTGGCTTCGCCGATCGGTACCTCCGCGTTCATGGCCCAGAGCGGAATGCGCGAATCATCGAAATCGTCGAGGATGAACTCGCGGAAGTCCTGTGGGTTGACGACGTCGAGAACCTTGAGCCCATCCGCCTGGCCCCAGACGATCTGCTGCTTGCCGAGCGTGAACCAGGTGCGGCCCCATTGTGTCTCGACGAAGAACTCGCGCAGTTCGAAATCCACGTGATCTCCGGCTGAGCCACGGCGGCTGAGGGAAGAGACTTCCGTCGCTCGCGGATGCCCGGGTTCGATGCGGTCGAAGGCATCCGCCCGGAGGCGACCGATGGCGGTGAGGCGCGTGTTCGTGCCGAGGCCCCAATGCAACTCCGGTTGCGCAACGATCTCGAGCTTCTGGCTATGCGGGCCCCGCAGGCCCAGCGCCCATTCCGAGTCGACGACGATCGAAAGCTCCGGCGGCTCTACCGCGGTGCTCGCGACGGCAAGCCATACACCGGTCGCCGCCAGACCGACGGCGCGCGCTCGCCTCCAACCTCCTTGCACCGCGAGTCCTCGTCTCGTCTTCGCTGTGTCTACAACCCGCGGAGCGCGGAGACACTCGATAGCGTCGAGACCGTGTACGGAACGAGCACGGTAAGCCCCATCTTCAACAGTCGCGTGGAGTCCAGCTCGCCGCGCAGCAGCGCATCGCCGTGGTTGATCGAAATCAGGATGGCTCCAACGATCACCGCGTACATCAACGCCCGCCGCACCACGCGCCGAGAACTCGCCAGCTGCACCCACTCCCTCACACCCAAAGCCTAGGCCACAACGCAACCAACGGGGACGGGGTCTACGATTGACTTTCCTTCGGAAAGTCAATCGTAGACCCCGTCCCCGTTGGTTGCGTTTCTGAGTTCGGCTCCGGTCGCGAGTTCGACGATGCGGGTGATTTCGTGACAGCCGCGGACCCAGGCGTGGAAGGCATCGCGTTGCAGATCGTCGAGGGCGTACCAGAGGTTCGTGACGTAGACCGTATGGGTCGCGGGGACCAGGGCGAAGACCAGCTCGGGCAGGGCGTCGGCGGCCGAGATCGGGCAGGAGGTGACCAGGGCATCTGGAGCTGTCCCATCGGGAAGCAGGGCGAGGGCGAGCTCGTCCAGGCGGGCGCCGACCCTGGCCGGGGCTTCGAGATCCGGGGTGGCGGTATCCGAGCGGATCCAGCCCTCCGAGCCCCCGCGTCGGCGCACCTGTTTCCAACCTCGCTCGATCGAGAGGACGTCCACGTGCTCCTGGGCGGTGAGCCGTTCGAGGACCTTCGTATCTGCATTCGGCTCGCGGTGCAGTTCGGTGGCAGGGCGGAGGACGACCTCTGGCCGCAAGACGTTCGAGTCGGGCACCCGATCCTGAGGTGGCCAGTCCCCTGGCTCCGCTCGGACGCGGGGCGCCGGCTCCCATGTTTCCTCCTCCCACCATTCGGGGCCCCGGGCGCTCCGCCGTTCTCGCAAGGTGACTGCGGAGCCGATCACGCAACGGCACTCCCGATGTCTGGCTGACGCTGGGAAGACCACCTGGGCGATTCGTTCTGCACCGGCTGGAAGCCGGCCCAGCCCATCCACTGCATTCATGAAGAGTGCGCGATTCGTGCCGGGCTCGAAGGCGCCACATTGGAGATCCGTCAGTTCGGCCGGATCGGCACCGGTGCGGATCCGTACACGCGCGACGCGCAGGTCGCGCTGGCCCGCGTAGGGGTCACAGGAGAGCACCTGGATCTGCAGCCCGGCGGGCTGGGGCCGATCGGCCGCTTCGATCTGGGCGTGACCGATCACCGCGACCAGAAGCAGGCCGCTCGCCAACGCAACGCATCGATGTCGCAAGACCATCACGCAAAGGGTGGGACGTGACGGGCGACCTGTCGATTCGATGCCCTAGCCCTGGCGTGGCGCCAGGACGCAGCCCTCCAGCAGCTTGGCGACGGCCCGGCGGTGGACCCCCGAGGGAGACGTGCCTTCAGTCGTCTGCAGATGGAGGACGTCGTAGAGGCCCTCGGAGCCCGTCTCGATCACCATCTCCACCGGCACAAGGCCCAGAAAGCCCAGCCGTTGGAGCAGCCCGCCCAGGAAGCCATGCTGATCGGGTCCGAAAAGATCGACGCGCAGGGCCGCGCGCTCCGGATCATCGGCCAGCGTAAAGCCCTCGATGCGCAGCGGAATCCAATCTGCCGGGGTCGGCGGGTGGAGGGCCAGCGAGAGAAGATCCAGGGAAAGCGGGTCTCGGATCGCCTTTCCCGAGGAGATATGGAAGCTCGCCGACCAGAGCTCCGGGCCTTCCCGGATGGCCACTCCGCTCTCGATCGTCATGCGGGCTCTCGCCAACCCGCTGCAGACGCCCTCGGCCCAGCGGCGAGGCATTGGGCCCCAAAGACGCAGTACGTGGAGGTCACGCCCCTTGGGACGGATCTCGAAACCGCGGCCACCGCCTTCGAGGGATCGCTCCGTATCATCGAAGACCCGAACCCACATGCTCATCTCCTCCGGGGTTCCGGAGGTGCAAGGCGTATACCACGCGAAGAGCCGTCTGCGGCTCCCGGATCCTTGCCGTTGCTTCCTCCGTAGGCATTCGTGCCCAGTTGGTAGGCTGCTCGCAGATGGAGACGGCGGAAGAGGAAGAAGTGGCGGGAACGGAAGCTCAGCAACTGGGTGTGCGTGAGGCGTGCAAGCACATCCTCACCCGCGGCGACCTCCGCTCCAAGCTAACATCTGTGGCGGCGGATGGGGCCACTCTTCTCGATTCCGACGTGACGGGCGACGCGTTTCCCAGCCGCCCCGCGCGAGATCCGGGGCTGGAGATGGCGAGCGGTGCGGCAACGTTGCCGAGGCCCGGTGCGCTGCACTCGCCTCATGCCCGCGCCCTGTGTCTGGCCCGCTTCGCCCACCACGAACTCCAGGCCGTGGAGCTCTTCGCCTGGGCGTTCCTGCGTTGGCCCGAACTTCCCCGGGAGATGGCGACGGGGTTGTTGCGCATCCTGGGGGATGAGCAGCGTCATGCCCGTGCGTATCTCGATCGGCTGGATGCCCAGGGTTTCGACTTCGCGTCTTTCGCCCCTCACTCGGACTATCTCTGGAAGAACGCCGATGTCATCGGCACTCCGGCCGCCTTCCTTGCCGCGGTGGGCCTCACCTTCGAGCAGGCGAATCTCGATTTCAGCTTGCTGTACCGGGACGCGTTCCGGGAGGCGGGAGACGAAGAGAGCGCGAGGGTCTGCCAGGAGATTCATGACGATGAAGTTGGCCACGTCGCGTTTGCAGCGAGCTGGCTCGAAGTGCTGGAGCCCGAAGGCGATGCCGTGGCCCGCTACGAGGCGAGCGTGCCGTTCCCGTTTTCTGCGGCGCGGGCGAAAGGCCGGCGCTTCGATGTGGCGGCACGCCGCAGGGCCGGCCTCAGCGATGCCTTCATCGAGCACGTGCGTGCGGCACGCTCGTCCCAGGAACGAGGGTGAGCCACCTTCCCCGGCTGCTTCCGAACGTCTCGGCCGAGGAAGGCCCGGGCTGGCGCGACCGCATTCGAGAGCCGGCCGCGGCTGCGTTGGTTTCGCTCTGGCGCGGCCTCTTCGAGCCGCCGGTGCCGCTGGCCTGGTTGGAAGAGGTCTCGGCGGCCGCTTGGTTGAACACCGAAGAAGCTGCGGCGTGGGCGGCCGAAGCAGGGCAGACGCTTTTCGGCGGAGCACCCGAAATCGTGGCCCGCGTCCACGACAAGGCCTTCGCGCTGAACGCCGCACGGGAAGCCCGGCTCCTGCCTTCGCCCTGGAATCAGATTGGCGTTCTCGAGCCTGCCGAGCTGCGGGATCCACCCAGGGCCTGGGCGATTCTCGATGCCCGGCTCGCTGCTGAGCCAGATGCCTTCCGTGCGTTCACGCTGAAGCCGCGCTTCGGAAGCAGCGGAAGGGGCCGGGTGGCCGGCCGTGCCGAGGGCGGCGACCGTGCGGCGATCGAGGGTGCGTTCTCACGCCTGGCCAAACGCGGCGGCGCACTCATCGAACCCTGGGTGGAGCGCATCGCCGATCTCTCGGCCCAGCTCTTGATCGAGGAGAGCGGCAGCGTGCTGTTGCTCGGCACCTTCGAGCAATGCACCAGCCCGGCGGGAATCGTTCGAGGCCACCGGGGCCGGGTCGATTCCCGGGGCCGGGCGAGCTCCGGCTCTCCCCATGATGAAGCGCTGCGCGAGGCCGCCGTGGCGATGGCCCTGGCGGCCTCGGAGGCCGGCTACCGCGGCCCGTGTGGCGTGGATGCCTTCGTGTATCGGGATGGGGCCGGCCAGGAAGCCTTCAGGCCGGTCGTCGAGCTGAATGCCCGCTTCACGGTTGGCCAGATCGCTCTCGCGGAGATGCGGCGCGCGGTGCCGACCCTGCGTGAACGCCTGGGCCTGGCCCCCGGCGTCCTATGCGCCTTTCACTTCGGGCTGGCCCCGCCTGCGGCAGGTTGGCCGGCCGAGCGGGAGGGCCTGGTGTGCTCGGCGAGCGGCGATGGGCCGGGCTTGATCGCAACACGCGAACCGGAGAGCCTGCCACCGGCCTTCTGATCCGCTCCTTTCGTCGCTGGATGGGGCTCGCATCACCGTCGGTGGGCGCCTCGTCGTGCTAATGTCACCGGTCCTTGGGGATGAAGATAGAGGGGACCGGAGATGTCGAACATGCAGGAGTGGTTGGTGGTGGCCTTGCAGCCCGAGGTGGCGCTGCCGATCTTTCTGGGCGGCTTGTTGCTCGCCTTCTGGCTCGGACGTCGTACCGGCGACAATGTGAGCCAGGTAAAGGAGCTCGAGGGCGCTCTGGATGATGCCCGCGGGGAGCGGCAGGTCGTCGAGCAGGAGCTCGGCGAGTACCGCGGCCAGGTGGCGGATCATTTTGCGGAGACGTCACGCAAGCTCCACGATCTCACCCTTCAGTATCGATCGGTCTACGACCATCTGGCTGCAGGTGCCGGGCAGCTATGCCCCGATAGCCTCGAGAAGCTCCAGGGCGGGCTGGGCCTGGACGCCCTGCCCGAGGAATTGGCCCCGCCGCCGCTCACCGAGGAATCGCTGGCAAACGCTCCGGAAGGCGAGCCCCTCGAGACGGATGAGGATCTGCTGGCGTCTCCGGCCGGAGAGGAGACCCCGGTCGAGATCGCCCAGGACGAAAGTGCGGAGGCCCGGTCCGTCTGATTCGAGTCCCGACCGGGCACGATGTTGATGGTTTCGGTCTCTGGATCGAACACGACGAAGGCCTCCTCTCGCCGCAGTTGGCGCAGGACGTCCTCGACCTTGTCATCAAGGCTTCGCTCGACGGCGCCGTAGTCCGTGCCCTCCCGGTTGACGAAGGCCTCCACGAGGCTGGCGAGGGTTTCGGCTTCGAGTTCATCCATCGGAATGACGAGAGAGGAGGGGAGTTCTTCCACAAGGAGATGCTCTACTCTCGGCGCCATGCGTGCAACACCTCTCGCGATCATCCTGGTGTCTGGCCTTCTGTTCGGAGCGTTGCCAGCAGGCGCCGAAGAGCCCTACGCCGTGGGCGATCAGCTGACGCCCTTCGAGCTGGAGGACCAGCACGGAGAGCTCCGCGCGCTCGATGAGAGTGTGAAGCTCGTCCTGTTCAGTCGTGACATGGATGGCGGGGACTTCTTGAAGGAAGCGGTGGCCGAGCTGGGTGCCGAACGTCTCGAGAGCCTGGGCGCCATCTACCTCGCCGATATCCACCGCATGCCCGGGCTGATCGCGCGCTTCATCGCGATTCCACGCATGCGCGACCGTCCGTACCCGGTGCTTCTCGACCGCGATGGAACGGCAACGGCCCGTCTGCCGGATGTCGAAGAACAGGCCACGATCCTGGAACTCGTGGGGCTGACCCTGCGAGCCGTCCATCACATGGATTCGGTCGAAGCCGTGAAGGCACGGCTCGGCGGGGCGTCCGAACCCGACGAGGGGCAAGAGGACTAGCTTGCTTCCCGCAGTGTCATGGCCGGCCGGAATCCCAGAGCGCTGAGCAAGCGATCGAGGCAGGGCGGCTCCAGGTTCCGTTCTCGGAGAGCAGTCGGTAGACGCGCCCGTGGCTGGGATCCGCGGTCTCGGTCATCTGAGCGGCTTCGCCGTGAGCTCGTGCAACACCAATGGATCGGGGAGATCGATGAGCCGTAGAGCTGCAAAGCAATGTCGAGTCCAAGGCACGGTTGCGCCTGGTTTCGAGTCAGTGAAACGCGTGTATGAGCACGAAATGCAGACGATGGCCGAGAAGAACACTCAACTCTGCGTCTACTACAAGGGCGAACGAGTGGTCGACCTCTGGGCGTCGGCGACGAACGACACAGAGTTCTCACCAGACACCATCGTCAACATCTTCAGCAGTGGGAAGAGTCTCGAATCCATCGCCATTGCATCACTCGTGGGAAGAGGGCTGCTCGACTACAAAGCGAGGATCGCAGACTACTGGCCGGAATTCGGCGCAAATGGCAAAGGCGAACTTACGATCGCCGAGCTGATGCGACACGAAGGGGGGATGGCCGCCTTCAATACCTCTCTCGACGCCGAAGATCTGCTCGTCGAGAACATCAAACTGAACAAGGTGGGAAAGGTCATCGAGGGCCACGCCCTGAGGTTCCGCAAGGGAAATGGCAGCACGAGGGAATATCATGCCATTACCCGAGGCTGGATCGTGAACGAGGTCTTTCGACGCGTGGATCCCGAAGGCCGAACGGTCGGTGAGTTTCTGAGTGAAGAAGTCAGCAGTCCGCTCGAGGCCGATGCGATCATCGGGGTCAAGGAAGCCGAGTTGGATCGGATCTCGAAAGTGTCGCCGCTTGGATTCGGCTTTCAGTTCCTCCAGAGCCTCAAGCCGAAGATCCTCGGAAGAAAGATCAAACACAGCTTCCTCCAGATTCTCGGGAGGCTACTCCGCATCATTTCGTCGATGCGGCATGCGACCACCCGAGGCGCCCCAGCCCCGTACAAGGGGATGAAGGGAATCGGGTTCTTCAATAAACCCGTGGTCGCAATGGGCGAAACCCCGTCTGCGGCAGCGAACTGCTCGGCGAGGGGGCTGGCGAAGATCGCAGCCATGATGTCCGCCGGTGGGAAATGGGCGGAAAGAGAGTACTTGAGTGAAGAAGCCTGGAAGGCCATGCATGAGGATCCCATCGCGGCAGACATGGGGTTCGCCCCGACCAACTTCACTCAAGGCGGCGTGAACCTGTTCACCGAAGCCAGCGCGAAAAGTACGCGGCTCGATCGGGCATTCAACGTCGGTAGAGAAGGGTTCTACGGCTGGATGGGTCTGGGTGGATCGATCTTCCAATGGCATCCGCGGCACGAGATTGGATTTGGCTTCGTGCCCACTGCGCTGCATGTGCTGGATATCCTCAACGATCGAGGAAAGACCTATCAGGCGGAGGTTCTCCGCTGCGTAGAAAGACTGAAGGCGTGATGCCAGGTTCAACGGTCGAGCTGAAGCGCGTTCTCACCTTCTGGGACATCCTCTTCATCGCGATCGGCCAGATCATCGGTGCCGGCGTCATCGCCTTGACGGGCGTCGCGATCGGCATGACCGGACCCTCGGTGGTCTTCGCCTACCTCGCCGCCGCCGTGCTCGTCCTGCTCGTCTCCGTCTTGATCATGATCGCCGGTGCCACCTTGCCGGTCGTCGGCGCGTACTATGTCTGGTCGTCGCGTCTCGGCGGCGGATGGCTCGGGTCGATCGTGCTGATGTTGATTCTCCTGGCCAGCATCAGCTTGAGTCTCTACGGCAGTTCATTCGGCCTCTATCTCAATCCGCTCTTCCCGGTGCTGTCGATCAACGCATGGGGCATCGTCGTCATCGGCCTGCTCTTCCTCGCAAACCTCTTCGGTTTGTCCCTCGCCTCGCGCGTCCAGATCGCACTCGTGTTGATCCTGCTCTCGGCGCTGTCGGTCTATGCCGGCTTTGCGATGCCCCGAATCGATCCCGAGTTGATGACGCCGATGTTTCCAAAGGGCCTCATGGGATTCGTCTCTGCCGTCTTCTTGCTGAAGTTTGCAACCGGCGGCGCGTATCTCGTCGTCGGGCTCGGCGGCGAAACCCACGATCCCGCGAGAACGATCCCGCTCGTCATCGTGGTCTCGACGCTCCTCGTCGCCGTGATCTATGGATTCGTTGCCCTCGCGAGCGTCGGCGTTTCGCCCTGGCAGGAAATGATCGATCAACCCCTCACCGTCGCCGGAAAGGAATTCCTGCCCGCGTGGGCGATGACCTATTTTCTCGTAGGCGGTGCGGGTGTCGCGATCTGCACCACGCTCAATGCCCAGTTCATCCAGCTCCCACGCAATTTCATGGTGGCCAGCTGGGACCACCTGTTGCCCAGCTGGGTCGGCCGACAGAATCGCCACGGCGCGCCTCAC
>JAFDCZ010000028.1 GCA_019312665.1 Deltaproteobacteria bacterium
CGTGGGCGTCAGCTACCTGCTGCCACGGCTGGTTGGCGCATCCGTAGCGGCGGAGTTGATCCTCACCGGCCGATTCATCGATGCGGAGCGCGCCCGGGAGCTGGGCCTGGTCGGGTCCGTGGTTCCGGACGCGGAGCTCGAGGCCGAGGCCCGTGGGTTTGTGGCCGATCTCATGCGCACCTCTCCCCTCGGCTTGCGGCTTTCGAAGGAGGCCCTGAACGCCAGCCTCGATATGAACAGCATGGACGCGGTGGTCAGCATGGAAGACCGCAACCAGGTGCTGTGCGCACGAACACGAGACTTCAAAGAGGGCGTCCGTTCCTTTCTCGAAAAGCGGGAGCCGAAATTCGAGGACGCCTAGCCGGGAGCGGGGGCGTCCCCCGCTTCCCGAAGCGTCCGCTAGGTTCCTGATGTGCAGCAAAGTGGAGATTGCTTCGTCGTCGAGGGTGGTCGGCCCGTCTCTGGGACGCTCCAACCCGCCGGCAACAAGAACGAAGCCCTCCCTGTGCTCGCAGCCTCGCTGCTGGCCCCTGGGACGTCGCGGCTCAGCAATGTGCCGGACATCCGCGATGTCGCCACCCAACTGCGCATCGTGTCGGAAATGGGCGTCGTCACCTCCAGGGACCCGGATACCGGCGAACTCCAGATCGATACCTCCAGCCTCGAAGGCACAGCCCCCAGCGTGGAGCTCGGCCGTGCGATCCGTGGCTCTTTCCTGCTGGCGCCGGGCCTGCTCCATCGCACGGGCAGCGCCGTGCTGCCGCGGCCCGGCGGCGACCGCATCGGACGGCGCCGGATCGATACCCACCTGCACGCCCTGCGCCTGCTCGGAGCCGAGGTCGAGAGCCGCGAACGCCAGGTGCATCTCCACCTCGACGGCCGCTTCCGCGGCACGGACATCTTCTTCGACGAAGCCAGTGTGATGGCGACCGAGAACGCGGTGATGGCCGCGACCGTTGCGGAGGGCCATACACGCATCGCCAACGCCGCCTCGGAACCTCATGTCCAGGGCCTGTGCCGGTTCCTGAACGCGATGGGTGCCCAGATCCGCGGAATCGGCACCAACATGCTCGAAATCGACGGCGTCTCCGAGCTCTCTCCCGCCTCTCATCGGATCGGCCCGGACCACATCGAAATCGGTTCCTTCGTCGCCATCGCGGCGATGACCGGCGGTGCGCTCGAGATCACCGACGTCGTTCCCGACGATCTGCGCATGATGCTGATGGTCTTTGCGCGCCTTGGCGTGGAGACGCACATCGAAGGGACGACCTTGCGAGTCCCCGCCAAGCAAGAGCTCGTGATCCAGGACGATATGGACGGTGCGATCCCCAAGGTGGACGACGCGCCGTGGCCGGGCTTCCCGACCGACTTGAGCTCGATCGCCCTCGTGCTCGCCACGCAAGCTGCGGGCACCGTACTGATCCACGAGAAGATGTTCGAGAACCGCCTCTTCTTCGTAGACCGTTTGATCACGATGGGCGCCCGGGTCGTACTATGCGATCCGCATCGGGCCGTCGTCACCGGCCCGATCCGCCTCCAGGGCGAGACGATCACTTCTCCCGACATCCGCGCCGGCATGGCGCTCGTCGCGGCCGCGCTCTGCGCCGATGGGCGTTCCGTGATCATGAACGCCCATCAGATCGACCGGGGCTACGAACGCATCGACGAACGACTGCGGGACCTCGGCGCCCATATCCACCGCACCTGAAGAAGCGCAGGGCCCGCCAGCTGAGACCATGAGCGGAACATGACGAGTCTGATCGAGCAGCGCCGGGCCTCCATTGCCAGTTTGGAGATCTTCGCCCAGCTGAGCGAACAGGAACTCGACGCGCTGATCGCTGTCGGGCGCATCGAGAAACTCCCCGCCCGGCACGAACTCTTCCATAAGGGCGACGAGGCGCACACCTTCTTCTTGATCCTTTCCGGGCGACTGAAGGTCACCTCGACTTCGCCCGAGGGTGAAGACGTGGTCTTCTCGATCATGGAACGGGGCGAGTCGATCGGCGAGGTCGCACTCTTTGCCAGCAGCCCCCGCACGGGAACCGTGACGACCCTCGATCCCTCCGAGCTCTTCGTGATCCAGAAACAGGATTTCGTCCGGTTCTTGAGGACGCACCCCGACGCCACCCTCAGCGTGCTCGAAACCCTCGCAGGGCGCCTGCTTCGCTTGAGCGAACGGGTCGAGGACTCCCGCTTCCTGAACCTCCCAGGGCGTCTCGCCAAGCTCTTGCTCAGCCTCGAACGGCGCTTTTCGCGGCCGGTCGCCGAGGGTGTGATGATCGAGCTGAAGCTCTCCCAGACGGACCTCGCAGAAATGGCCGGGGCCTCGCGCGAAGCGGTCAACAAACAGATGCGCGACTGGAAGGAGAGGGGAATCGCGCACCACGACCACGGTGATGTCACGATCCTCGACAAGGAACGGCTGGAGAAGGAAACAATTCTGTAGTTCCAAGAAGCTTTGGCCGCTTCGCTTCTATTGCGTGACATTTCCTGCCAGGTGCCTAGTGAGATTTGTTTTCTCTCCCCCAACGATTCCAGTAAGTGACTTCGGTTGCTGGGCGGCGTTTGGCCGGGCGGAGATGGGCGTTGGCCATGTGACCAATGGGCAGGAGCACGGTCTGGGTCACGCCTTCGGGGATGCCGAGGGCCTGGGCCGCCTCGGCTTCGTGGACGAGATGGAGCGTGGTCCAGGTGCTTCCGACGCCGCGGGCTCGGAGTGCAACCATCAGGGACCACGCGGCGGGTAGTACGGAACCGTAGAACGCGACCCGCATGGCGTTCGTCTCCATCGGCGGCGCGCCTTCAGCGCAGACCAGGATCAGCGCAGGAGTCGTCTCCAGACGGTCGGCCAGCTCCCTGGCGCGAGGTTTCGGGCCGCTCGCACCGGGGCGAAGGGCTGCATACGTGTCCATCGCCCTGCGGTAGAGCGCAGCCAGCGCCGCCTTCGGCTCGGGCTCGTCGAGCACGAGGAAACGCCATGCCTCCAGGTTGGCGCCTGTGGGGGCCTGCACCGCAACGTTGATGCAGGCTTCGATCAGGCTCCGTTCGACCGGGCGCTCCCAATCGAGGCGCCGCCGAACACTTCGGGTCGTCGAGAGAGCCCACTCTACGGAATCGGCAAACGCGGGGACGAAGTCGTCGGGTTGGTCCATCCCGTCACTCTACCCCGCGCGACGTGAGAGCTCGCGATGAAGGCTCCTGAAGCCCAGGGTCGCGGCTCCGCTGGTCAAGGCGCATGCGACGAGCGCGAAACCACCCATGCCTTCCCAACCCGCCACTCCCAGGAACAGCCCCATCCCGAGAAAGGGCGCGATGGCACCGCGCAGGCCGGTGAGTGTCGCGTGCAGGCCCATGTAGAGGCCGGCGCGTTCCGGATGCGCGAAGTCATTATGCCCGAGTTGCCAGGCCAGGATACCGCCGCCCCGGGCGACGCCTAGCATCGACCTGCCGACTCCGATCCAGACGAGGGAACCGGTGATCGCTCCCACGGCCGTCAGTGCCTGGGAAATGGCCCACAACCAGCTGTGACGAGATCGGAACTCCGTGATGTGGACCCGATCGATGTAGCCAGCCCAGAGGGGAATCGTCACGATCGCCAGCGCCATGGGAACGACGGTGAGCAGCCCGATGCTCACGGTGTAGCTCGCCGCGAGCTGGCGGGAGACCACGTAGAGCACGATGGGCTCGGTCATCATGTTCGAAACACCCAACAGGAATTGCCAGGCGAGATAGCGCGCGAACGTCGGGTCGGTGCGGAGGATGCGCAGCGCGGCAAGCGGGCCGGCGTCCTCCGCGCGGCTCTCGGCGCCGATCGCGACCGAGCCGCGGTTCTCTTCCCCGGCCAGCTTCACGCGCGAAAAGGCCAGCACACCGGGGAGGATCAAGCCCGCGGCACCGGCGTAGATCAGTCGGAACGCGTTCGGATCGCGATCGAGAATCAGTCCACCGGCGAGCGCCGTGAAGATCAACACCAGACTGGAGATCACGGTCAGACGCGAGGTCACTCGCGCCCGCACGTCCGCTGGATAGTTGACCGTCCAGATGACGCTGCGAACCGTCACGACACCGCCGATCACGAGACGGCTTGCAACCAGGGCAGCGATCAGCAGCCAGCCCCCGAGTGCACCGGCAGGCACCCATGCCACCGAGGCCACCAATGCCACCAGCAGCAGGTTCATCCCGACCAGGAGAGGAACCTTGCGCCGGCCCTCCGCAAACCGCGCCCACAACACGCTCGACAAGTTTCCGAACATCGGGGCGGCGCTGATCAGCGCCAGGGCCGCCGGATGAACATGAAATGTCTTGTCGGCGATCACCCCGACGAAGCCGCCCTCCATGAGAGAGATGGAGATCGGCAGAAAGAACTGGGCAAGCCGTTCCTGGCGGTAGCTGCGGGCTGCCCCATCGGAAAGCTGCGGCAGGCGAAGCCGTTGGAATCGATTGGCCAAATGCGGTCAGCCCAGCATCCTACCAGCCGAACGCAGAAGCGCGGGGATCGAGACACCGTGCGGACAGGCCGTGGCACACGGCGCTCCGTTGCACGAGAGGCAAGGCGCCGCGTCGCGTTGAAGAGCTGCGTAGCCCTCCCTGCCGAATTCCAGGTCGCCGTAATCCGCCGCGTACATTCGGGTCCGAAGCACCTGGGAGATCTCGACTTCGGCCGGGCAGGCTCCCTCACACTCCGCGCAGCCGTAGCGGCATTGGCTTCGCTCGGCCCTGCGGGCGTAACGGGTGAGCAGGCCCGCGTCGGCGGGATGCGGAGCGTCCCAACCGGATGCACCCACGTACTCGTCCACCTGCTCGAGGCTCTTCATGGTGATGATGGCCGCATCGACGAACGCGCTGGCGAGGGTCCAGCGCAGAGCCGCCTGGCCAAAGGTCGCCCCTGCACCCTCGTACGGCCGCATGTCGTTCAGTCGCGCGCCGCGAAGCGTCTTCATCGCTACCACGCCGACCTTCTTCTCCTTCGCACGCGCCAGGACGCGCGGGAGTTCGGGCTGCCGGGCGATGAAATCGAACCGGCCCGTGAATCTCTCGTAAAAGGCCGGATCCTGCCCGAAGTTGTATCCAGCCAACACGACATCGACATGGTCGGTATCGAGTGCGCGGTCGATGCATTCGACCAGCCTGCCGCCATGCCCGGACAAGCCCGTGAAACGAATCTTGCCCTGTTGCTTCGCGCGAGTCGCGAACTCGAGCCACTCGTCGTTCTCGAGCCGCCGCACATCGTTCACCGCGTGTTGGAAGTAGATGTCGATGCGATCGGTCGCCAGGCGTCCGAGGCTTCCTTCGAGGTGGGACATCAGCTCGTCACGGGTGTCGGAACGTCCATCCTGTACCTTGCTCGCAAGAACGATCCGGTTGCGATCCGTGCCCAACACTCGGCCGAGCGTGCGTTCGGCCTC
Source organism: Deltaproteobacteria bacterium (assembly GCA_019312665.1). GTDB lineage: Bacteria > Myxococcota_A > UBA9160 > UBA9160 > UBA6930. The sequence goes on from JAFDCZ010000028.1 coordinate 5,406, forward strand.
GCCACCCTTGTAGCCTTCGGCTGTATCGAAGTAGGTGACACCGCGATCCAGTGCCCGGCGCACGAGCGCTTCGTCGCCGGCCAGGCGACTCGTACCGAAACCGACATCACTGATCTCGAGACCCGTCCGTCCGAGCCGAACCATGCGACGAATCGCGGGCTGCGGAGCGGGATCCGCGGCAGCCAGTGTGGGCGCGAAGGCTGCGCCCATCCCCAAGCCCGAAGCCAGCGCCGTCGCTCGGCGCAGAAGTTCCCGTCGATCGATCTCGGTCATCGCGGCCCTCCACCTGCAGCGTAGCGCTCCACTCGGATCGGCATTTCCCCTTGTGAATCAAACACTTAGTGGATTCACGCAGATACGGCTCAAGTTGCCGATCGGTGGGGACGAACACTCTCCCACGCCCCTCGGGAGAACGTCATGGCCACATCAGCCTGGATCGTCCCCGGCCCTAGTATGGGTCCCACCGGAGAGCTGGCCCCGCCGGCCCTCCCCCTCCCCGCGCAATCACCTCACCGCGCCCGGAGATGGCTCGCCTGGTCCTTGCTGCCCACGCCCTTTCTGGGCTTCGCCCTGGGTGTAGGCCTGGCCGTCGCCCAGGCCCCACCGAGTGCAGCGCCCGAAGCTCGAGTCGGGGCACCGCCACCTGCCCTGAACTGGCCCGTGCAAGAGCTCGAGCCCCGCTTCTGGAAGCCCGCCGGATCGACCGCGGTTCGGCCCACACCCCGTTTCAGCCAACGCCGATATCACCCGCCGACACGTTATGCCGCCAGGTCGATTCCGCTGCCCTAGGAACGGACACTCACCAGCGCGGCTTCATCCCTCAGCCGGTGCGTCGCCCCCGCCAAGGGTTTCGGCTGAACCTACGGCCGCAGCCTCTCGCGCCGCCCGTCGCACGCGCGCGGGCGCGCGGCTGTCTCGACGGCCGCGAAGAAGCAGGGCCACGTCTTCCACGACCAGATGCGCGCAGGGCACGAAGAAGAGCGTGATCAGGCTGGCAAAGATCACACCAAAGCCGAGGGCGATCGCCATCGGGATCATGAAGCGTGCGGACATGCTGCGCTCGAGCATCATCGGGGAGAGGCCGACGAACGTCGTGAGTGAGGTCAGCATGATCGCTCGCAGGCGGGCTCGGCCGGCGTCGCGAACGGCCTCCGCCAGGCGGGCGCCCTGGCTGCGCAAGCGATTCACGTGATCGACGAGGACGAGGCTTGCGTTCACGACCACGCCGGAGAGCGCCACGAAGCCGATGATCGAGTACATGCTGAAGTCGTATCCGAGCAGCAGGTGACCTGCGATCGCGCCGACCAGGCCGAAGGGAATGGCGGTCATGATGATGAGCGGCTGAATGTAGGAACGCAGCGGAACCGCGAGCAATGCGTAGATCACCAGGAAGGCGAGCACCTGGCCACGCATCATCGCCGTCATGAACATCCGCTGCTCGGCCTGCTCTCCTTCGAAGGAGTGATGCACGCCGGGGTAGCTTGCCAGCAGCTCGGGAAGGACACTTTCTTCGAGCTCGGCGACGATCTCGTTCGCATTGGCCACCGCGACATCCACATCGGCTGTGACGGTCACGACGCGTTGGCGATCCACGCGACGGATGGCCGAGAAGCCACGGCCGAGCTCGGCGGCGGCCACCGAGGTAAATGGCACTTCGTCGCCTTCACGGGTGCGGATGCGCATGGCCTCCACGTCTCCCAGCGAACGTCGTCGTGCGGCCGGGTAACGCACCATGACCTTCACTTCATCTCGCCCGCGCTGGAGGCGCTGGGCCTCCTCGCCGTGGAACGCCTGGCGAACCTGACGGCCGACATCCTGGAGGGAAACGCCGAGGGCTTCGGCCGATGGAAGGATGCGGAATTGAAGCTCTTGCTTGCCGCCCCGGAACGAGTCGGCAATGTCGAACACACCCGGATAGGCAGCGAGTCGCTCTTTCAAATCACCGGCGGCTTGCCGCAGGCTTTCGAGATCGTTGCCGCGAAGCTCGAGCTCGATCGGCAAGCCGGCGGTGATGAGACTGTTGTGGAAACTCAGCTCCTCGGCACCCGCGATCTGCCCGACCCGCTCGCGCCAGCGCCGTTGCATCTCGTTCGTACCGATGGTCCGGTGCTCGGGGCCGATCAGCTCGACTTGCATCTCACCTACGTTTGCAGAGCTGCCACTTCCCGCGAGATTCGGCAAAGGGCCGGCGTGGCGAGAGGAAGGCTGTTCGCCGACCGTTGCCATCATGTGGAGGAAGATGCTTCCGCCTTCGCCACCGCTCTCCGCGTCGGCCTCGGCTTGCACTTCCCGGGCCGTCGTCTGGAGGTACTCGATGGCGCGGGCGGTCTCCTCCACCGGAGTGCCCGGCGCCATGGTGAGCGTCGCGCTGATCACATCCCCCTCGACCGGCTCCTGGAAGGTGAACCGCAGCCAGCCTCCTGCCAGCAGACCCACGCTGAACAACAACAGCGAAACAGCCGCCGCGATCGTCAGGTAGCGCCACTCCAGGCACCACTCGAGAGCGGGCCGATAGTAGTGCTCGATCAGCGTATCGAGGCCATGGGCCACCCGATCCTGGAACGTGCGCCAGCGGAGGGAGACTCCGTTGGTCGGCTCATCGTTCGGGCGGCTCCTCCCATGCCCTAGATGCGCCGGAAGAACGAACATCGCCTCGACGAGCGAAAAGATCAGGCACGCGATCACGACCGTTGGCAGGACAGAGGTGAGCTTGCCCATCGAGCCCGGGATGAAGAGCATCGGCGCGAACGCGGCGATGGTGGTGAACACTCCGAAGAAGACTGGAACGGCGATTCCCTGGGCACCTCGGATTGCCCCCGCCAGCTTGTTTCCCGTGCGAAGCTGCTCGGTATAGGTGTTCTCGCCCACCACGATGGCGTCGTCCACCACGATCCCGAGCACGACGATGAAGCCCATCAAGGAGATCCAATTGATCGTCTGATCGAGGCTGGGAAGGATCGCCACGGCACCGAGAAAAGCGATCGGGATGCCGAGGCTCACCCAGAGCGCGAGACGAAGACGCAGGAAGATCGCAAGGACGGCCACGACCAACAAGAAGCCGCTGCGGGCGTTGCGAAACATGCTGCCCAGGCGATCGTCGAGAAAATCTCCGGCGTTCATCCAGATCGTCAGGGAGATGCCAGATGCCAGCTCCGATTTCGACGCTGCGACGTAACGCTTCACGGCATTCGAGACGTCGAGCATCTTCTCGTCGCCGACCTGGAAGACCTGCACCATCGCGGCAGGCTCACCGTCGAATGTCGAGTATTGATCGGTCTCGGCGAAGCCGTCGGTCACGGTTGCGACGTCTCCGACCCTGAGGCGGGTTCCATCGCGACGGGAGACCAATGCGATCTGCTCGAAGGCAGCCCCGTCCGTGGCCTTTCCCTTGGCGCGCAACAGGATCTCCCCACCCGCTGCGCGGACCGACCCCCCCGGCTGATCGACCGATGAGCGACGCACGGCGTTCGCCACATCATCAAAGCTCACGCCGAAGCGCTGGAGTGCTTCTTCCGACACCTCGATCTTGATCTCGTAGGGGCGGACCGAGGCCACGGAGACCTGGCTGATTTCGGGCAGCGCCGTCAGTTCGTCACGCACCTGTTCAGCGGCATGCTTCAAGCTGCGCTCATCGACTGCGCCGAAAACCGCAATCGAGAGCACGATGCGGCCGATCTCGGCCTGACTGACGATGGGGCTCTTGGCTTCATCGGGAAAGCCTTCGATGGCATCGACCCGAGCCCGAACGTCGGCGAGCCTCCGACTTAGATCTTCGCCTGCCCGCATCTCGACGACGACCGAGGCGACGCCTTCGGACGCCGTCGACCGCACCCGCTTGATCCCGGGAAGCCCCTCGAGGGATTCCTCGATCCGGATGGCGATCGCCTCCTCCACCTCGTCGGGAGAAGCGCCCGGGTAGACGACCCTGACGGTGATGATGTCGAGGTCGATGTCCGGGACCATCTCCTGGCCGATCATCGGGATCGTGATCAGGCCGCCAACGACCAGCAACGCCATCAGAAGATTCGCGGCAACGTGGTTCTCAGCGAACCACGCGATGGCGCGGTTCACGATCCAGGCTCCGTTCGCGAAGGCTGGGGACGAACTTCCATACCCTCGACCAGCACCGCGAGAGCCCGGGTGGCCACCTGCTCACCGTCCTCGAGGCCTTCGCTCACGAGGATCCGATCGCCAATGGCACGCAGCACCTCCACGTGACGCAGATGAACCTTCGACGACGCTGCATCGATGACGAGCACCTGATCGGCGCCGCGCAGGGCAGCCCGGGGGAGATTGAAAGCGGAAGGGACCTTACGGCCTTCGATCTCGGCCTCGACGAAAAGACCCACCGGAAGCGGCGACTCTGCTCCGCTCGGATCCAGGTCGACCCGGGCCACGGCCACGAGCATGCGCGTCCGAGCGTCCAATGCGCCTTCCATCCGAACCAGGCGGCCCTGCCAACGCTGCGTGCGGCCTGCAAATTTTCCCGTGAGGCCCACACGCGGAGCTTCGGCCGTGTCCGGCACCCCGAGATCGAGAAACGCCAGATCATCGCTTGGAATCGGCAAACGCACTTCGAGCGCTTCGCTCGAGTAGACGCGAGCGGCCGCGGTGCCACGGGAAGCGAACATTCCAACGGCCACCGCGCGGCTTCGAACGCGCCCATCGAAAGGCGCGCGCACCTCCGTACGCTCCAACTCCAGCTCCGCCTGGGCCAGGGCCGCTCGTGCCTCTCGGAGACCTGCCGCCGCCACGCCGGCACGGCTCTCCGCTTCCTCGAGGGCGGCAGGACTCGTCGCTCCTACATCGTGCAGGGTCTTGCGCCGGGCCTCGGTGGCGCGAGCCAGGCGATGTTCGCTGACCGCTCGTTCGACACCTGCGCGGGCGCGCTCCAGAGCGGTCTCGAAATCGCGCGCATCGATTCGAAGAAGGGGCTCGTCGGCGGTGAACACACCACCCGCTTCCAGTGTGGGAGCGATCCAGACGATGCGGCCCGAAACCTCGACGACCAGATCGGTTTCGAGCCGCGGCTCGACGGTGCCCTGCGCACGGACATGAAGTTGCACCGGTTCGGCTCGTGCGATCATCACGGCCACGGTCTGGAGCCGTTCGGCGATCTCCAGAGGATCCTTCCGGGGCTCGATCGCAATCAGACCCGTCGTAGCGAGCACGCCGGCGCAGATGACGATTACGGGGGCGAGGGCTTTCGGCCCGATCTGTCGGAGGGTCCGCGGCATTGTCTCTCGCGGCCGTGCTAGCGGCTCTCTCGGGTTGCGTGGGGGGGGCAGTGCCCCGAGGCTTCACACACCCGACCGATCGTCCGGGTGTTCCTGGGACATCGGCAGGATGGGCGTAGAGGATGAGCAGGCCTTTCATCCGGATGCTCCCTCTTGCCCTCCCATTCATCCTCCTCCCCGAGGGGGATTTCGAGCCAACTCCCGCCTGTCGTGCGACCATGCGGGCATGCCGCGCCTCAGCCAGCTCAGCCGTTCCATTGCAGGTCGAATTGCTCTCGTGACCGGGGCCGCGAGCGGTATGGGCCGTGCCACGGCCCACCTGTTTGCCGACGAGGGCGCAAAGGTTGCCGTTTGCGACCTGAACGAAGAGGGGACCGCCACGGTGGTGAAGGAGATCCGGGACGCCGGCGGTGAGGCCGTCGGCCTTCCCTGCGACGTTGCCGACCGGAAGGCCGCGGCCGATCTCGTCGAACGCGTCGTGGAGCACTTTGGCGGCCTGCAGATCCTCGTCAACAACGCCGGGATCAGCCCGGGCGCCGCGCTGGATGCGCCCGAGTTCCCGGAGGTCTGGGATCGCACGTTGGCGGTGAATCTCACGGCCCACGTCGAGCTGATCCGCGCCGCGCTACCTCATCTTCAAGCCGACGGGGCCGGGCGGATCGTCAACATTGCGTCGACCGAAGGGCTCGGCGCGACTGCCGGCATTCCCAGTTATACGGCCAGCAAGCACGGCGTCGTGGGGCTCACCAAATCACTCGCGGTGCAGCTCGGTGCCCAGGGCGTGACCGTCAACTGCGTTTGCCCGGGGCCGATTCGTACCGGCATGACGGCAGCCATCCCGGATCCGATGAAGGAAAAATTCGCCCGGAGGCGTGTTCCCGCCAGGCGCTACGGGGAGCCGGAAGAGGTTGCCCACGCGACGCTCTCCCTGGTGCTTCCCGCCGCGTCGTTCATCAACGGTGCGATCCTTCCGGTCGACGGTGGTCTCGTCATCCAGAACACCTAGGACGCGAGTCTGGCTCCAGCCCGGAAGAGAACAGGCCGGGGATGGCCTAGATCCAGGGAGGATTCGCGAAGCTACGGGCCGCGATCGCTTGCTCGGGGTGCAGCCCCGCCATCGCACCGATGCGATCCGCCAGCACGCGGCCAAAGGCGGGAATCAGGCCGTCGGCGTACGCGAGTTCCCAGGCCAGGCCCATGATGCGCATTCGCTGATTCGTATCGAATGCATCCCGAACCTGCGCGGCCGCCTCGTGGCCGTCGCGATTCGAATCGTTCTCAGCCGCCCGAACGACCCTCCAGGCTTGTCGGCGGGTCACCCCGAACAGATCCTGGATGCCGCGACGGATCGTGCGACGCTCGGCCTCGATCGAATCCGCATCCCCGTAGGCAGTCGTCGCCAGGAATCGGGCTGTGGCGACCTGGATCCGATGGGAAGATGGTGCACCCAACCGGGTGGTTGCCAGGGGGGCGCCACCGATCCATCGGTTGCGTGCGCGCCCGATCCAACTCCGTGCGACCGTCCCACCCGGGCGCGGTGCCCTGCTCAGCATTTCCAACTCGATTCGCTCCTGTTCCGTCACCTGGATACCATGCCTCTGCGCGCTCTAGGTCAGATGCGCATATCCTAGTACGTCTGGGCCGACCATTGCGCTACTCCAATTCGATGCCGGAAGCTGGCCGCGGTTTCGCCCCGAGGGGAACCGTTCGATTGGCAGTCAGGCGTCTCCGGGCCATCATCGGCGGATGACGTCGGTCGGTCCCGCGCTCTCGATCCAACTCCTCAACTTCTCGGCCGCCGAGCCCGGCTCCGATCCGATCTCCGGTGGATGGGAGCCGCTCCTGGCGCGAGCGCGCGCCGCAGACCAGGCCGGCATCGATCGACTCGTCGTCTCCGACCACGTCGTCCTCGGTGAGAACCTGGGTGCCTACAGCCAGCCCGAGCTCGGCGGTGTGGCGGGTGGGCGCCAGCCCACCGGCCCGGACGGTCACTGGCTCGAACCGCTCACCCTGCTCTCCGTGATCGCCGGGATGACCTCCCATTGTCGGTTGCAGACGGGCATCTTGATTGCAGCGCTGCGCCGCCCGGTCGTCCTCGCCAAGATGGCGTCTACCCTCGACGTGCTCTCGGCAGGTCGCCTGGATCTGGGCGTCGGTGTGGGTTGGCAGAAGGAGGAATACGAGGCGGCCGGTCTGGCTTTCGAGACTCGCGGCGATCTCCTCGAACGCAGCCTGGAGATCTGCCAGACATTCTGGCGAGAAGGACGCGCGAGCTACGACGATGACGATCTTCACTTCCAGAACGCCCACATGATGCCGAAGCCCCTGCAACCCGGTGGCATCCCCATCTGGGTGAGTGGACGCATGTCCGCGCGCCTTCTTCGTCGCATCGTCCGCTTTGGCAGCGGGTGGATTCCGTGGGGCGACGACGCGAAAGATCCTACGAGCGCGGTCGCCGGCATTCGAGAGGCGCTCGAAGCCGCAGGCCGAAAACCCCATGGATTTCAGGTCGCGGGCACATTGCCCGTGGTGCGTGCCGCCGACACGAGCCTCGATCTCGAACGAACGATGGAGCGCGTTCCAGCGCTCGTGGAAGCCGGGATCACCGATTTCAGGGTCCACCTCCCGATCCCGGCCGACCCGGGCGCCGCCGTCGACTACCTGTCGAATTGGGTTTCTGGCTTCCGCAAGGCCGTCGGACGCTAGGCCTGTCTTGAAACGATTGTCCGTCTTCGTAGCGTCACGGTTTCTCGACGAGATCCAGAAGGATTTCGGGGAGGCCTTCAGCACGACGTTCCTCGACACGCGAGTGCCGGCAAGGAAGCTCGCGGAAGCCGACTCGTCCTTCGACGCTCTCCTGCTCTCGATCGATACCCCCCTTCCGGCAAGAGAGATCGAAGCTCTACCCGATGCCGTGCGTGCCATTGCAACCTACTCGGTCGGCACCGATCACATCGATCTCGCTGCTGCGAAACGCAGGGGCATCGCCGTCTTCAATACGCCAGGCGTGCTTTCCGATTCGGTCGCGGAGAACGCCATCTTTCTGATGCTAGGCGCCGCACGCAGGGCAACCGAGAGCATCGCCCTGCTTCGCAGTGGCACATGGAAGGGCTGGAGTGCGACCCAGCTGGTGGGCACCGAACTCTCCTGCAAACGCCTTGGTATCGTCGGGCTCGGCGATATCGGTGGGCGAATCGCGCTTCGCGCCCAGGCGTTCGGAATGGAGATCCTCTACACCAATCGCAAGCCGCTTCCCCTCGACCATCCCGTTCGGGGCCGCTTCTTCGACTCGCCAGCCGCACTGATCGCCGAGTCGGATGTCTTCCTGCTCGCCTGTCCCTCGACACCCGAAACCCATCGATTGGTCGATGCGGAACTGCTGGCACGAGCGCGGCCGGGACTCATCCTCGTGAACATCGCCCGCGGCGACCTGGTCGATGACGAGGCCTTGATCGAAGCCATGCGCAACGGACCTGTCAGCGCAGCGGGTCTCGACGTATTCTCCGGCGAACCAGAAATCGACCCGGCCTACTTCGCGTTGCCCAACCTGTTCATGCTGCCCCATATCGGCAGCTCGACGATCGAAGCCCGGCGCCGAATGGGGAGAGCGCTCATCGCAGCACTCGAACTCTGGGCCGAGGGGGGCTCCCCGAAGAACCAGGTGTGCTGATAGGATGCATCACCCGCGAACACCCGAGAGAAAGGAGGCCACTTTGCGCGAGCGCTACGTCGCTGGGCCGTTGGCAGGTCTGCGCGTCGTCGAACTTTCGACCGAGATCACTGGACCTTATGCGGGCAAGCTCTTCGCCGACGCCGGGGCGGACGTCGTGAAGGTCGAGCCACATCTCGGCGATTCCTTGCGGCGCTGGACCGCTTCTGGGCAGGCGCTCGGCAAGGGCGAGAACGGTGCGCTCTTCGAATACTTGAATTCGGGCAAGCGAGGGATCGTGGCCGATCTCGAAAGCGGGCCGGATCGCGACTTCGTGCGACGGCTCGCGCTGGACGCCGATATCGTGATCGAAAGCTTCGGCCCGGGCGGAGCCGAGGCCTTCGGGCTCGGCTGGGACACGATCCATGCCGAGAGCCCCCACACGACCCTCGTCTCGATCTCAAAGTGGGGCGGCACGGGCCCGTGGGCCGATCGACCTGGCACTGAATTCACCCTCCAGGCAGCGACAGGCTCTACCGGGCAGCGCGGGCTTCCGTCCCGCGGCCCGGTGGGTTCCGGTGGTCGCATCGGCGAATGGATCCCTGGTGTCTACGCGGCCGTCGGTGGAATGACGGGCTGGCTCTCGGCGCGCCGAACGGGGAACGGCCATCACGTCGACCTCTCGATCTTCGAATGCCTCTGCCTGTGCATGACCATCTTCCACGATTTGAACTCGCAATTCTTCCCGGGCCCCCTGCCCCAGTCGATCGATACACCCTCGATCGAACCTGCGAAGGACGGCTGGGTGGGCCTGTGCACCGTTACGGGCCAGCAGTGGAAGGATTTCTGCGCGTTGATCGGCCAGGCCGAGTTGGGCGAGGACCCACGCTTCTACGACGCCAAGGCGCGCATGGAGCACATCGATTTCATCCACGGAATCGTGCACGCCTACACGAAAGAACACACCGTCGACGAGATCATCGAGCTGATGAGTCTGGGGCGAATCCCGGTCAACCCGCTCGGCAACGGCCAGACGCTGTTGGAGATGGATCATCTGAAGGAGCGCAACGTCTTCGTCGAAAATCCGGCGGGCTTCCGGCAACCGCGCCCACCGTATCGTCTGGGGAGTGATGAGCGGAAGCTCGAAGTTCAGCCGGCGCCCAAATTGGGTGAGCACACAGATGAGATCCGAGCCGAACAAACGACACGAGACCCTGCCGCGCCCGCGGGCGGTGGCCCGCTGCCGTTCGAAGGCCTGCGCGTGCTCGACCTCACGGCCTTCTGGGCCGGACCCGTGGGCACGAGCTACCTGGCAGAACTGGGTGCCGATGTGATCAAGCTCGAATCCATCCAGCGCCCCGATGCCATGCGCTTCGCCGGGTCGGTGATGAACGAAACGATGTGGGAGTTCAATCCGATCCACCACGGCTGCAACTCGAGCAAGCGCAACCTCACGCTTCACCTCGATTCCGAAGACGGCATGACGCTGGCCAAACGCTTGATGGCGAAGGCCGACGTGATCGTCGAGAACTTCTCGCCGCGGGTGATGGAGAACTGGGGGCTCGACTGGGAAACGATTCACGCATTGAATCCGCGCACCATCCTCGTCCGGATGCCTTCATTCGGCCTCGACGGCCCGTGGCGGGATCGCGTCGGCTTCGCCATGAACATCGAACAGGTGAGCGGCCTCGCCTGGCTGACCGGCTACGATGATCTTCCCCTGGTCGTGCGAGGCGCTTGCGATCCGATGGGAGGGCAGCACGCAGTCTTCGCACTCATGCTTGCGCTGGAGGAGCGACGGAGAACCGGTGAAGGACAGTTGGTGGAGGTTCCGCTCCTGGAGCCGGCTCTCAACATCACTGCCGAGCAGGTCATCGAGTGGTCCGCATACGGCGAACTGATCGAGCGCGAGCAGAACCGCGGACCGGCAGCGGCCCCCCAAGGTGTCTACCCGTGCTCGGATCGCGATGAGATGGATGCGAGCCCCGGCTGGATCGCGATCGCCGTGGCCACGGATGAGCAATGGGAAGCCCTTCGTCGCGCACTCGGCGATCCGGCGTGGGCGCGAGAACCGGCCTTCGCGACGAGGAGGGGGCGACGGGCGGCGCACGACACGATCGACGAAGAACTCCGCCGCTGGACTTCCGCGCGCACCCGTCAGAACGCGGCAGCGACTCTGCGAACCGCCGGAGTGCCGGCCGAGGAATGCATCAACTCCCACACTCTGTTCCCGAACCCCCAGCTCGAAGACCGGGGCTTCTTCCAGGTGATGGAGCACTCCCTCGTCGGTCCGGTCCGCTACCCGGGCCTCCCGATGCGTTTTTCCGGCTTGCCCCGCGCTTTACGGCAGGCCCCAACGCCGCTACTTGGCCAGCATAACGAGGAAATCTTGCGCAATGAGTTGGGCCTCTCCGAGGACGAGATCAAGAGGCTGCGCGAGAACAAGGTAATTGGAACACGGCCGGCATTCATGGAGGCAAGCGGCTAGGACGCCGGGGCGCAGGCCCGCTGCCACCGCCAGCGACAGCACCTGCTTGGCAGTTCGCATCCGATCGACCACACTCGCCCCTCCTGCAGTGGGAGGAGGGCAGTGTCTGCCAGCGAAATGGATCGCGAGCGGGCTGCGCGGCTTGCAAGAGAACGTCAGCAGCAGCTGACCAAGCCCGCGGGCAGCCTCGGGCGCCTGGAAGTCATCGCCGTGCAACTGGCCGCGATCCAGCGGAACCCGCTCCCAGAAGCGCGGCCCGCGGCCGCGTTGATCTTTGCGGCCGACCATCCGGTCACGGCTCACAGCGTCTCCGCCTACCCGCAGGAGGTGACCCGCTCGATGCTGGGCAACCTTGCCCGCGGCGGTGCGGCAGCGGCCGTGCTTGCGAGGGCCGTCGGCGTTCCCTTGACGGTGGTGGATGTCGGCGTTGCGGGCACTCCAGAAGAGACCGTGTCCACGCCTCGACATCCAGTCGCGGATCATTTGCGAGGCGACTTGCGGAATGACGACGCCATGTCGGAAGAGACGGCAGCCCTCGCCATGAATGCTGGCGAAGAAACGGTCGCGGCCCTCGAGAGCGGAACCCGCATCTTGATGCTGGGCGAGATCGGCATCGGCAACACGACAGTCGCAGCGGCGGTCGCAGCGGCCTTGCTAGGCCAAGAGGCCTCCGCGCTGGTCGGCCCCGGCACCGGCGTCGACGGAAAGGGCCTGCAGAGAAAGATCGCGGTCGTGGACGATGCGCTTGCCAGGGTGGCAAGGGACGGTCCGACAGGCCCGATGGAGATTCTTCGCCGCCTTGGAGGCCCGGACCTGGCGGCACTCGTGGGCGCCATGCGGCGAGCGCGCACTCTCGACATGACCGTACTCGTCGACGGATACTCGGTTTCGATTGCCGCCCTCGTGGCCTGCCGCGCCGAGCCCGAATTGCGCGAGCACCTGGTGTTCAGCCACCGCTCCGCCGAACCGGGGCACGAGATCATTCTGCGCGAGCTGGGCGCAGAGCCGCTCCTGCAACTGGGAATGCGACTCGGAGAGGCCACCGGGGCCCTGACCGCGTTTCCGTTGATCGAAGCCGCGTGTCTCTTGCATGCGCAGATGGCGACGTTCGACGAAGCAGCCGTGCCCACCGCCCTGCCGCGAACGGATCCCAGATGAGCCTGCCTGTTCGCGCAACGCGGGCCGCGATCGCCTTCTTGACCCGCGTCCCAGTCGGCAGCGAGCCCATCAGCGACGAGGAATCGCTCTGGGCACCCGCCTATTTCCCTCTCGTCGGTGCAGGCGTGGGCCTTGCGGCGGCCATCGTCCACATGTCGAGCTTCCCGTTGGGTGCGGGACCCGCCGCAGTCCTATGTGTGGCCGCCGGCCTGCTCTTGACGGGCGCATTCCATGAAGACGGTCTGGCGGATACGGCCGATGCCCTCGGCGGCTCGTTCCGGGATCGGGAACGACTGCTCAAGATCCTCAAGGACAGCCGTATCGGAGCGTTCGGAGCCGCGGCCCTCATCATCAGCCTGGCCTTGCAATTCTCGTTGCTCGCGGAATTGGGAGCCGGAGCTCCACTGGGCCTGGTTCTCGCACACGCTCTCTCTCGGATTGCGCCGGTCTGGCAGCTCGCGACGCTGCCGTACATCACGCCCGCAGCACAGGCCCGAAGCTCGGACGTGGCGAAGAGCGGGCCTGCTCAAGCCTGGCAGGCCACGTGGATCGGAGCAGGCCTCCTCACGGCCAGCATTCTCTTTGCCAAGCTCTCTCTCGCTGCCGCCCTTGGCATCGTCGCGAGCCTTTTCGGGCTGGGGCTGCTTTCCGGCTGGCGTTACCAGGCGCGTGCCGGCGGAGTGTGTGGAGATTTCCTCGGCGCGACCCAACAACTCGGCCAGGCGGCGGTGCTCGCGGTCCTCGTACTCGCTGGAAGCCTCTCCGGGTGACGCTCCTGGTCGCACGTCACGCGCCGGTCGATGCTGCCGGCATTTGTTATGGCCGCCACGAAGTAGCGACGCGCCAACGCCCCGATGCATCCGCCGTGGAGATCTTCGAAGCGCTAGGCGAACGCCGCACGCAGATCACCGAAGTCTGGTCATCGCCAGCGAAGCGTTGCCGCCTTCCCGCGGAGCACCTCGCGGGCCTCCTCGCTGTCCCCGTCCACCTCTCGGACGATCTCCAGGAACTCGACTACGGCCAGTGGGAGGGCCAGCCCTGGGACATCCTCCAGCGTGACGACAGCGAACGATTGAAGCATTGGATGGACGCCTGGCAAAGCGAGGCACCGCCAGACGGTGAAAGCATTGGCGCTCTCGAACGACGCGTTCGGAATTGGCTGATTGCGAACGGAAGAGGTCGACTCGTCGTGGCCCATGCGGGTGTGATCCGAGCGCTCTACGTGATCCTTCGAGGCCTTTCGTGGGAAGAATCCATGGCGCGGGAGATCGAGCATCTGAAGATCGAGATCTTCGAGCCCTCCGATCGGCCCTGAGCCGTCAGTCGCTCGCCGGCGCCGGGGCCGCTACGTTGCGCCGCCCCTTGAAGCGGCCGGAGCGAATCAGCATGGACATCTACGAGGCCATTCGCAGTCGACGTGACGTCCGCAAGTTTCGCACGGATCCGATCCCCGATGACGTTCTGGAGCGGATCCTTCAGGCCGGCCACCAGGCGCCCTCCGTGGGCTTCTCCCAGCCCTGGCGCTTTCTGCTGATTCGCAGCCCCGAAACCCGCCAGGCTGTGCGACACCTCTTCGACGAAGCAAACGAACGGGCGAGCGCCGCCTACACAGGAGAGCGTCGCGCACTCTACGACACGTTCAAGCTGGAAGGCATCCTCGAAGCTCCGCTGAATCTCTGCGTGCTATGCGATCGGCGCACGGCGGAACCCACGCTCGGCGCTCAGTCGATCCCGGAAACGGACGTGCTCAGTACCTGCCTCGCAGTCCAGAACCTCTGGCTGGCCGCCCGTGCCGAAGGCGTGGGCATCGGCTGGGTCAGCATCCTCGATCCAAGCGCCCTCCGCAGCGTGCTCGAACTCCCCGACGGCGTAGAGATCGTGGCGTATCTCTGCGTGGGCTACCCGGAAGCCTTCCTCGAACGCCCCATGCTCGAGAAAGCGGGCTGGCGCGATCGCATGCCGCTCGAAGAGATCGTGTTCGAGGAGCACTTCGAATCGAAGCCCCCCGAGGCTCGGAAGCCGAGCTGACTCGAGTTCATCCGGCCCGGCCTTCTCAGCTCCGAGACCCATGAGCCTGGCCGAGGCCCGCTACCCCCAGGGTTGACAGGAAGCCTTGGAAGGCATCATGCTCCTGGGCGGAGTTCAGGGTGACGGCGAGCCAACGGCTCGCCAGACGAGGAAGGGAAGGACCCGATCCAAAGAGGGAAGTCGGTCAAAATCCGACGCGGACCCGCCACGGTAGGCGGCCCAACGCCCTCGCCACGAGCCACTGGCGATTCACGCTGGGAAGGCGGCGAGGGACATGGTCGCGAGCCCGGAGACCTACCCCGAACGCTCGACACATTGTGAACCTGCTGTCTCGGGAAAGGACGTGCGGGTGCGGAACCTCGTGCGTTCCGCCGCCGCGCGAACGGACGCTGGCTTCGGAATCCCCGTCGCGCCACTCGCGCGTCGGAAGGTGGCTCCCCTGCATTCTTGCGTGGGCGTCGCCCCAGGGAGGAAAGTGCCACGGCCACACCCGAGAAGCGCAATCTCGGGAGGGATGGAATGCGTGGTTCGAAGCGTCTTTGGATGGGTTGGGGAGCCGTGCTCCTCGTGGTGTTCGTTGCCAGGAATGTCCAGGCGGAGGAGCCGATTGCGGCGCCGGCCGAGGTCGTCGGAGAGACCGCGGAGCCGCAGGCGGATCCGGCTCAGCTTGTGGCGCCGATCATCGAGGTGAAGGCGATTCGCGTCGAGGGACGACGGCTGCTGAAGCCGCGGTTCCAAGGCAGCGACGCGCGAACGGTGATTGGGCGCGAAGAAATCGAAGCCAAGAAGCCCCAGGCGCTGGTCGAGCTGCTTCGCCAGCAGGCGGGCGTGGTCGTCACCTCGAATGGAGGACCGGGCAAGCTCACCTCGGTCTCGATCCGAGGGTCCAACTCGAATCAGGTGCGCGTTCTCGTCGATGGCGTCCTGGTCGGCTCCTCGACGACCGGCCAGTACAACTGGGCGAATTTGTCATCCCTCGACGTCGACCACATCGAAGTTCTGCGCGGGCCTCAAACGACCATCTACGGTGCCAGTGCCATGGGCGGGGTGATTCAGATCTTCACCCGCGAGCCAGAGCCCGGACTCTCGGCCTCGGCCAGCGGGGGCTATGGCAATCGCGGCCATCGGACGGGAGCGGTCCGCGTCTCCGGGGGAACCGAGTCGGGCGTCCGTGCCTCGTTCGCAATGGAGCACACCACGATCAACGGTGTGTCCTCCTTCCGGCCTGACCCCTCCAAGAATTCGCACCTCGAGGTCGATCCCTTTCGCAACACCACGACGTCGGCACAGATCTCGGCGCCCGTGGGAGCGGGCCGGGTTCGGTTCTCGTGGCGACGCGCAGACGCGCAGGCCGAGCTGGACAGTTTCCTAGCGGACAACGAATCCTTCGACCAGGATACGCGCCAGCGGAACATGAGCATCGACTGGCAGCACCCGGTCACGGACAACTGGGCTACCCGCCTGCTCCTGGGCCAGCACGACGACCGGATCGTCGGCGAAGATCCGAACTTCTCGTTCAACAACTACGACATCGAATCGAAGCGCAGGCAGGTGTCCTGGACGAACGACGTCGAGTGGGGCGATTTCAGCTTTCTCGGCGGCGTCGACCTCGAGCACGAGCGGGCCGTCAACGATTCGGCGGCCATCCGTGAGAGCACCCGCCGAACCGGGATCTTTGGTCAGCTTCGCTACGACGTGGAGCGCGTGGGCGCCTCCATGAGTGTGCGACGCGAATGGAACAACCGCAGCGACGACAAGTGGACCTACCAGCTCGGCGGCCGGGTCACTCTTCTCGAGGGGCTCGACCTGTTGGCGAACTTCGGGACGGCCTTCCGGGCGCCTACCTTGAACGAGCTCTTCTTTACGGACGCATTCTCAGCCGGGAACCCCGATCTCACACCCGAAACATCTCATGGCGGTGATCTGGGCCTGCGCTGGACGGGCGCTTGCGAATGCGGGTTCCAATGGAAAGCCGACATTCGCGCATTTCACCAATCCTTCGAGAACCTCATCGAGTATCGTGACCAGGGCGGCTTCTTCTTCGTACCCGAGAATGTCGAACGGGCCCGCATGAGTGGCGCAGAAGTAGAACTCCGATTCGATTGGAAAGCGTTGTGGGTCTCGACCAGCTACACCCGTCTTCGCACACGTGATGCGGACGGGTTCACCCTGGCACGTCGCCCGCGCAATCAGGGCCGCCTCTCGATCGGCGGAGAGTGGTGGGATCGCTTCCGCGCCGAGGTCGTCTTGCACGCCGTGGGGCGGACCTTCAGCTCCGCGCAGATGCGAAGGCCAGTGAAGAGCTACTGGACGGCGGATGCGCATCTGAGTGTAGAGATCACCCAGTACCTCACGGCCCGCCTGGCGGTACGAAACTTCACGAACCACGGGTACGAGGAAGTCGACAATTTCGGAACACTCCCTCGGATGGCCTTCGTCAGCCTGGAAGCGAGCTTCTGAGTGGCACGAACACGGATGGCAACACGAGCGTCGCTGATGCTCCTGGGGTTCTCCCTGCTCGCGGCCCCGAGTTCCGCCGAAGAACGCATCCTGGCTCTGGCGCCGCACGTCGCAGAGACGCTCTACGCGGTGGGCGCCGGGCCGGAGATCGTTGGAGCGGTTTCGTTCTGTGACTACCCGGCGGAGGCGAAGGCGCTCCCCCGGGTGGGCGACTATCGGAAGATCACCGTCGAAGCCGCCATCCGCCTGCATCCGACACTCGCCATCGCGATGGACGACGGTGTCATCGGCCTGGACAAGCTTCGGGAGTTCGGCATTCGCGTCGAAGTCTCGCATCCGACGACGGCCGAAGGCGTCGCTGCTGATATCGTCCGGCTGGGCAAGATGACGGGGCACGGCAAAGAAGCCTTGCAGGTGGCCAACTCGATTCGCGAACGACTGAAGATCCTGCGCAGCCGTCGGCGGAAGCCGATGCCGCGGGTGTTCTACGAGATCTGGCACGAACCCCTCGTCGCTGCGGGCGGAGGTGGTTTCATCTCGAATGCGCTCCTTGAAATCGGAGCACGAAACATCTTCGAGGACCTCTCCGCCGACAGCCCGAGGGTGAGCATCGAGGCCGTCCTTCGCGCGAAGCCAGATGTACTGGTCATCCCAGACGAAGCGCGTAACGTCGGCGAGCGAGCGAAAGCCTGGCGGGAGCTGATGGAAGACCCGGAGCAGATCGTCGTCAGGGCCGACCACGATCTCCTGCACCGCCCCGGGCCGCGTCTGATCGATGGAATGGAGCGCCTGCAGCAAGACCTTCATGCCGCGCTCGACCACGCGGCCACCACGCCATGAACGACGCGCTGATGATCCTCGGAACGGCTTCGGGCGTCGGAAAATCGCTCCTGACGGCCGGGCTTTGCCGGTTGGTTCATCGTGCCGGGATCCGCGTGGCACCGTTCAAGCCCCAGAACATGAGCAACAACGCAGCCGCATGCCCGGGTGGTGGAGAAATCGGTCGCGCCCAGGCATTGCAAGCCCTGGCCTGCGGTCTCGAACCTCGCGTTGACATGAATCCGGTCCTGATCAAGCCCGAGGGCGACCAAAAAGCGCAGCTGATCCTGCTCGGCAAGCCGCACGGAACGCTCTGGGCTTCACGCTTCAAACAAGACCGCGAGATTCTTCTTCCCGACGTACTGGCCGCCTTCGAGCGCCTGCGTTCCGAGTTCGACTTCGTGTTGATCGAGGGCGCCGGCTCGCCCTCCGAGCCGAATCTCAGAGAAGGAGACATTGCCAACTTCGGTTTCGCGGAAGCGGCGGATGTGGATGCCTGGCTCGTTGGAGACATCGACCGTGGCGGTGTGTTCGCCGCCCTGGTGGGCTCCCTCGCTGCCCTCGACCCTCGAGACCGCGCGCGAATCCGAGCCCTCGTCATCAATCGTTTTCGCGGGAACCTGGAACTTCTTGGTGACGCGCAGGAATGGTTGGAGGAGCGCTCCGCCCTCCCCCTCCTCGGAGTGGTTCCGATGATCGAGGATCTCTGCCTCCCGGAAGAAGATGCTCCCTATTCCTCTGCCCGTTGGAGCCCAAGCGACGCCCCGAGAGGAAAGGTCGTCGCCGTGCAGTACCCCACCGCCAGCAACCTGAGCGATCTGGACGCGCTCTCATTGGTTCCGGACCTGGACGTGCGGATCACGCGCAGTCCGGACGACTTGAGGGGAGCCGATCTGATCATCCTGCCCGGCTCGAAAGCCGTCCGGCGTGACCTCGCCTGGCTCCGCCAACACGGGTTCGTCGAAATCCTCGAGAAACACCTCCGCTTCGGCGGACGCGTATTGGGGATCTGCGGTGGCCTGCAGATGCTGGGCTCTGGCATCGACGATCCCGAAGATCTCGAAGGCGGGGGCTCCTCCGCCGGGCTCGACTGGCTCCCGATTCGAACGGAACTGCTCGCCGAAAAACATGTGGCGCCGGTCGAAATCGAGGTTGCATGGCCCGAGCGCGGGAAGGTCGTCGGCTACGAGATCCATCACGGCGCCACCACTCGCAGCCGCGCAGAGCCGCCGTTTCACGCAGTCTCCGAAGATGGCCGCATCCTCGGCACCTACGTCCATGGACTCTTCGACCACGCACCCTATCGCGACGCCGTGCTTCGTGCGTGGTTCGGCGCGGGGCACGTTGCAACCGAAGAACTCTCCGAGCGTTGGGAGCGCGATCTGGACCGGCTCGCGGACGTACTCGCCGAAAGCCTCGATCTTTCGGACCTCGAAGCGCGGCTCGGAGCCTCCCTGAAGTGACGGTCCTCCTCGCGCTACTCGTCGAATGGAGAGTGGGGGATTCCGTTGGCGGTCTGCATCCGGTCGCAATCTTCGGCCGATTCGCCGGGTGGATCGAACAACGATTGCATCGGAACACCCGGGCTGCGGGCGGCTTCGCCTGGCTCGTTGCAGTCGGCACAGCCACGATCCTCGTTCTCTGCCTGCTCGCCATCGCAAGCCGCGTCAACCTTTCCTGGGCCGCGGGTGCGATCGTGCTTTGGGCGACGCTCGGTTGGCGATCGTTGCTCGAGCACGCAACCGCGGTCAACGAGGCCCCCAATCTCGACGCCGCACGTACGGCCGTGGCCCGCATCGTCGGGCGTGACGTCGATGCCATGTCCCGCGTCGACGTTCGCCGCGCCACCCTCGAATCCCTGGCCGAGAACGCATCCGATGCCGTAGTTGCGCCACTCTTCTGGGCAGCCATCGGAGGGCCCCTGGCGGCTGCGGCCTATCGTTGGATCAATACACTCGATGCCATGTGGGGCCACCATTCACCGCGCTACGAGCACTTCGGCTGGGCGGCGGCACGTGCCGATGATCTCGCCAGTTGGGTGCCGGCACGGCTGACCGCAGCCCTCTTCCTGCTCATGGCGCGTTGCTGGCCAGAGGCAGCCTGGCGAGCACAGGCGGCTGCTCATGCTTCGCCGAACGCCGGCTGGCCCGAAGCCGCGATGGCCCATGGCTTGCGCGTCCGCCTCGGCGGCCCGGTGATGAGACGCGGCCAGCAGGACCACCGGCCCTGGATGGGCCCCGCCGAAGCGCCGGAACCAGGCGACGCTTCCGTGAAGGCGGGCCTGCGTTTGACCCATCGCGCGCTTCTCGCTGCCGGTGCCTTGGCGGTGATCGCATGCCGGTGACGCACGGCGGGAATCGCCGGACGGCCGCAAGAGCCTGGGGATGCGAGCCGGCTGACATCCTCGATCTTTCGACCGGCGTGCCCCCTGAGCCCGAACTGGAACGGCTCGCCGGGCGGCTCGCCAAGCTGGCGCCGACGGTTTCCAGCTACCCGGATCCCGCAGGAGAACCGGCCCGAAGCTGCTTGGCCAAAACCCTTCGGGTGGCTCCCGAATGCCTGGTGGTCGCGAGTGGCGCCCAGGCCCTGGTCGAGGTGATCTTCCAGGCCTTCGGCTGGAAGAGCCTCGCCCTCCGGGAGCCCGGCTACGCCGAGGTCCGACGCTGTGCCGAGCGATCCGGGGTCCATGTGCGAGGCTGCGCGATGACCGGCGATTGGCCGGAAGCCGATGCACGCTGGGTCATCGATCCGCACGGCTTCACAGGCCAACGCACGAGCAACAGAGGCGAGGCACCTGGAGTGCTCGACGAATCCTACGCTCCTTTCGACCAACGCACGGGCGGCGTCCTGCCGGGCTGGATCCGCATCGGCTCGTTGACGAAATGCTTCTCGATCCCCGGCCTTCGTCTCGGCTATGCCGTCGCTTCCCTGGCGGAGATCGAGACGTTATGCGAATGGCTTCCCCCCTGGCCAGCCTCGAGCCTTGCCCTTCACCTTCTGCCAGAACTGCTGCCCGACTGGACGCTCCGGGACGAGCAATCTGCCCGGGGCCGGAAACAGCTCGAGGAACTCCTTGCCCGACAGGGCTGGGAGATCTGGCCCGGCGAAGCGAGCTTCGTTCTTGCCCGCCCCCGAGGAAAGCTCCCGGACTTCGCGTCCCATCGCATACTCGTACGCACGTTCGAAGAATGGCCGGAGCTGCGGGGCTGGATGAGATTCGGCATCCCGCCAAGGCATGACTGGACGCGACTGGAGGCAGCCTTATGCCTTTGACGCTTCTGCTAGGCGGCGCCCGCAGCGGAAAGAGCCGGCGCGCCGAAGAGCTGGCACTCGCCCACGACGGCCCGGTCAT
Organism: Deltaproteobacteria bacterium; assembly: GCA_019312665.1. Taxonomy (GTDB): domain Bacteria; phylum Myxococcota_A; class UBA9160; order UBA9160; family UBA6930. Next base: position 26,597 of record JAFDCZ010000028.1, read on the forward strand.
CTACGTGGCAACTGCGCCGGAGATTTCGGACGACCCGGAATGGACCGCCCGCATTGCAACCCATCGAGAGAGACGGCCGGCCTCCTGGACGACCCTCGAAGCCCCGCTCGAGCTGGCCGAGACCCTCCGTACCCAATGCCATGCGGATACGTTCGTCCTCGTCGATTGCCTCACCCTCTGGCTCTCCAACTGGCTGCATGCGGGAAACACCGCCAGCCAGGCCGCCGAGACGCTCGAACGGATCCTGCCCAAACTGCCTGGCAGGATCGTGATGGTCTCGAACGAAGTGGGAAGCGGCGTGGTGCCCGCCAGGGCTTCGGGAAGACGATTCAGGGATGCCCAGGGCGTGCTCAACCAACGCGTCGCAGCGCTCGCGGATCGCGTGGAACTGATGGTCGCCGGGATCCCGCTCACGGTGAAGGGCCGATGATGCAAAGCCCGTGGAGCCGCCTCGTGATCGCAGCCCTTTTCGCTGCCGGGAGTGTGGCACTGGGCCTCGCCATGGGTGAGCGGTGGATCGATCCCTTCGGCTCGGGCTCGCCGATGGATGCCGTGATCCTCGAATCCCTGCGCTGGCCTCGGGTGATGAGCGCCGCCGCGGTGGGAGCGCTCCTGGCCATGTCGGGGGCGTGGCTGCAAACCCTCGTCGGCAACCCGCTGGCGGAGCCCTACATCCTGGGCGTCGCGGGGAGTGGTTCGGTCGGAGCCATCATTGCGATCGCGCTGATCGGAGGCGCCATTGCCCCTGCGGTGGGCGCCTTCCTCGGCGCGGTCGTCGGCACCCTGGCTGTGCTCCCCTTCGTCAGGCTCGGACCGACTCGCCTTCTATTGGCCGGAGTGGTGATGGCGGCCCTATGGGGTGCGATGGTGGCACTCGCGCTTTCTCAGCTGGGAGATCCGGAACTTCGCAGGGCCGTCCAGTGGATGTTAGGTGATCTGGGATCGAACCAGCTTCCAAACTGGCTCCTCTACAGCGCAGGCGCTATCGCCCTGGTCATCGGTATCGCATTGGGGCGGGATCTCGACCGGCTCGCACTGGGAGAGGTTCACGCCGCGACCTTGGGAATCTCGGTAGGCTGGCTTCGATTCGTGCTCGTGCTGCTCGCTTCAGCAACGACGGGCCTTGCCGTCGCTGCCGCGGGCACGGTCGGATTCGTTGGCCTCATCGTTCCGCATGCCGTGCGCCTGCTGATCGGCTCCCCCCATCGGTTCCTGCTTCCGGCCTCGGCCCTCTGCGGCGCGGGCCTGCTCGTCCTGGCAGACGCTTCGGCCCGCGCCATCGTCGCGCCGGCGGAGCTGCCGGTTGGCGTCATGACCGCTTTGCTAGGCGTCCCGACCTTCCTCTGGTTGCTGGTACGGAGAAGCCAATGGAACTCGTGACCCACGGCCTCGAGTTGCGGCGAGGAGAGCCGGTCCTGATCTCCAACCTCGAGATGGCGGTGGGTCCGGGGGAGATCTGGGTCGTCCTGGGGCCGAACGGCTCGGGCAAATCGACCCTTCTGCTGGCCCTCGCCGGCGTGCTGCGCCCGACCGCCGGCGAAGTGCTCCTCGATGGAAGACGTCTCAGCCGCTGGCTGCCCGCAGAGCGAGGTGAACGGATCGCGTGGCAAGGGAGCCTGCCGAGTGCCGAGTTTGGCTTCAAGGTTCACGAGCGCCTGGAGCTGGTGCCGAGCCATACCCGCAAGGTGAAGGACGCCCTGGAACGGCTCGATCTCGGCCCGCTCGCCGGACGTCGGCTCTTCGAGCTCTCGGCAGGCGAACGCCAACGCGTCGAACTCGCTGCCCTGTGGCTTCGCGACGCCCCGGTCTGGCTGCTGGACGAGCCGACGACACATCTCGATCTACGCCATCAGGTCTCTTGCCTCGACCTCCTGAGGGAGGAGGCCCGGAACGGACGCTCCCTGATCGTCGTGCTGCATGATCTGACCCAGGCCCACGCGATCGCCGACCAGGCGTTGTTGTTGCGGGCCGACGAGACCCACCAGGCCGGCCCCGCCAAGGAGCTGCTGCGTCCAGAAGAACTGGAGCAGGTCTTCGGGACCCGTTTGCATGTGGCGCACGGCCCGGAAGAAAGTGCCCTGCTTCCCGCTTATCATTCCCCCGATTCGCAAAGGAGCCACGAATGACGGATCAGAGCGACGACCCATACAAGGAACGCATGGCCCGGCGCAAGACGAAGATCGACGAGCGCATCGCGAAATCAGATGAAGATCGCGGTGTACTCGTCGTCCTGACGGGCAATGGGAAGGGCAAGAGCAGCTCTGCATTCGGCATGGTCGCCCGTTGCCTCGGCTATGAGATGCGGTGCGCAATCGTCTACTTCATCAAATCGCGAGAAACCGGGGAACTCCTGCTCTTCCGCGAGCTGCCCGGTGTCGAGGTCCACCTGATGGGCGAGGGCTTCACCTGGGAGACCCAGGACAAGGAGCGGGACAACAAGGCCGCAGCCCGCGCCTGGGAGATCTCTGCGAAGCATCTTCAGGATCCGGAGATCTCGTTGGTCGTGTTGGACGAGCTCTGCATCGCCCTTTCCAAGGGCATGCTGGAACTTGCGCCCGTCCTCGAAGCTCTTCGCAACCGGCCGCATGATCAACATGTCGTCGTCACAGGGCGAGGCGCGCCCCAGGAGCTGATCGATCTCGCAGATACCGTGAGCGATGTCCGCACCGTGAAACACGCCTTTCAGGCCGGGGTGCGGGCGCAGCGCGGGATCGAGCTGTAGCGGGCGGTTCTTCGCGGGATCTAGCCCAACAAGTGCCGTTTCCAGGCTGCGTTGATCGGATCGCTGCAACGACAACTGCGGGTCGATGCGTTCGTCCGCACCCGCCTGGACAAGAGCCTCGTCGAACTGGATGCCACGGGGCGGCCCCTGCGAATCGACCCCGGTGCAGCTGAGGCCTTCGCCCTCTTCTTTGGGGCCTCGAACGGCCGCCCGCCGGAAGAAGTTCAGGGTTGGCTCATGTCGGATTCGGAAGGCCAGCCCCTGGTTCGCGAACACCAGTTCGAGCGAATCGTCATCCGCGATCTCGGAACGGTGAACGGGAGCCGAGTCCTGTTGGTCGAAGCCACGCACCAGAAAGGCGACCCGGAACGCCTCCGTTGCCTGGGACTCACCCGGCGCGAAGCGGAGACCCTCTACTGGATCGCCCAGGGAAAGAGCAACGCCGAGGTAGCGATCATCCTCGACATCCGTGACCGCACCGTCGCCAAGCACCTGGAGGCCGTCTACGCCAAGTTGGATGTCGATTCCCGCACGGCGGCCACACTCCGGGCCATCGAAACCCTGGCAAGCGTACTGCACTGAGCGGCCGCTCTGAGGGCTGCCCTCCAACCCGGCTTCAGGTAGGGTTGGCCGGGTGAAACAACTCATCTCGCGCACCATCTGGCTTCTGCTCGTATCGTTGCTCGCCACCGCTTGCGCGACTTCCTCGCTCTCGGGGTATGACGAGCCCGATTTTCCTGCGGTCATCGCCCAATACAAGGCTCTGGCGGGAACCAAGGTTCTCGCGCTCGGAACCGAGGCCAATGGCCGGTTCGCCTGGGGGATCACCGCTGGAGAAGCGTCCGAGGCGGAGGCCCGAAGTGAGGCTCTGGATCGCTGCCGAAGGGCCGCGCGCTCCGGAGGAATGCGCGCGACCTGCTACGCCTTCGCGGTCGGAGATGAGCCCGCCGTGGATACCGTGCGCAATTGCGCGGCACGCAAGCTCCCCTCGCGCCGTTGCCACATGCAGCGCCAGCACCAGGGCAAGCTCGGCCAGTAGCCCCGGGCGATCACGCCAGCGCCCGCTTGACCCGGCGACGCAAGACCGGCAGCAGCTCGTCTTCGAACCAGGGATGACGCTTGAACCAGCCCTGGTTGCGCGGGCTCGGATGAGGCAGCGCCATCACCTTCGGATCCCCCTCGCGCCAGCTCCCGACGGTTTCCGCAAGCGTGGGCGCACGATCCTCGAGATGATAGGCCTGGGCATAGGCTCCGATCACGAGCGTGAGGCGCAGATCCGGAAGCTTCGCCAAGAGCTTCTCTCGCCATGCAGGCGCACATTCGGCGCGCGGCGGAAGATCGCCGCTTCGACCCGTTCCCGGATAGCAGAAGCCCATCGGAATGATGGCGATGCTCCGGGCGTCGTAGAAGACCTCATCGTCGATGCCCATCCAAGTGCGCAGGCGATCCCCACTTGGATCCCGAAAGGGAACTCCGGCCTCATGGGCTCGGCGACCTGGCGCCTGGCCCGCAACCAGGATACGCGCCCGGGCATCAGCCTGAAGGATGGGATTCGGTTCGACCGGCAAGCCGGCTGCACAGATTTCGCAGGCACGAACCTCCGCGAGAAGACGTCGAAGCGACATGGATCACCTCCATCCGAACGGAACGGTGTTGGCCTGCTTCAATCGAAGGATCGGCCGATGCGAGAATCATCGCACGTCCGATGCCCGCAAGACGACCCGGTTTCCGTCCCGGGGTTTCTTGACGAGCCCCGCGAATGAAACCTCCCGTGGCCAAGGGCATCAAAGATCAGGAGCGCTCTGAGCGTGCAGCCTGGAGGTGCATGGGTGTCGGAACTGGTCATCGTGGCCGCGTTGCTATTGGCCTTTGCCAATGGTGCGAACGACAACCTGAAGGGCGTCGCGACACTCGTCGGTTCGGGTGAACTCCCGTTCCACAGGGCCCGCTGGTTGGCCACGATCTCGACTGCGCTGGGCGCGCTCGTGTCGGTCGTGCTGGCTTCGGCCCTGGTGCGGGCGTTCTCGGGAAAAGGATTGGTCCCGGACGCCGCGTTGACACCCGAGTTTCTCGTTGCAGCCGGGTTGGGCGC
>JAFDCZ010000029.1 GCA_019312665.1 Deltaproteobacteria bacterium
TGTCCTCGCGCACGACCCGCCAGATGCGTCCCGTCGCGCCCGGCGGTTCGAGACCGTGCTCTTTCACATAGGCGCGGAGATGGTCGGAGACATACTCCGCGTGCTGGATCACCCCGCGGTACATGTCGATCACCCAGATCGAGCCATCGGGCCCGAAGTCCGCGTCGACCGGCCGGAAGCGTTCGTCGGTGGAGGCCAGGAACTCCCGTTGACCCCATTGCTCATCTGAATAGAGCCGGTGCTCCGCGCGAAGCGTCGTGCCGTCACGCTCGATGGCGAAGTGCGCGACGGCGGCGCCACCGGATTCCGGAACGAAGGCATCGCCGACCCACTCCGGGCCGTATTGATTTCCGCGCTGGATCGCCAGCCCGCTGACCGCCGTCGGCCCGTCCTGCCGGCCGTCGCTGCGAAGGGTGCCGCGAAGGTAGGCGCGATTCAGACCCGGGGCGACGCGGATTCCGAATACCTGCTCGCCCCGCGCGAGATCGATGTTCACTCCGGGCTTCGGAGTGGCGGCTGCGGACGCGGGCTGGCGCATGGCGTAGTCCCCCGAGATCGCGTCGCCATACAGAAAACCGGAGTTGTGGTTGTAGTAGAGACGACCCGTGTCGTCCTGGGCGATCCCCCACTGGCCACGGAAGACCGTTTCCTGGATCTCGATCGATTCGCCGTTCATGCGAAAGCGGCGGTCGGACTTGGCGTTGTAGATCCATCCGTCGAGGCCCGCGAGCAGGCCGTTCTCCTGATGCTCGGGATTTCCCGCGATGGCGTACTCGGTGAGGCGGATCTTCTCGTCGCATACTCGATCGCCGCCCTGATCCGGACACAACCACAGATTTGGCGGCTCACCGATCAGCACACCCTCCGGAAGCACCGCGATCGCTCTCGGCATCACGAGGCCATCCAGGAAGACGTTGCTGCGGTCCATCCGACCGTCGCTGTCCGTATCTTCCAGAACGACCACGCGTCCCACCGGAAGCTCCTCTCCTTTGCCGTCGATGTCCGGCATGAAGCCACGCATCTCGACCACGTAGAGCCGGCCCTGGTCATCCCAATCCATCGCCACCGGATCGACGACCAACGGCTCCGCAGCGACGAGTTCCACGCGGAAACCGGGCACAGTCCTGAACGTGGCGAGTTCTTCGTCAGGAGAGAGAACCGGCGCCGGGGGAACCTCGATACGCGCCAGGATCTTCGCCGGATCCGGCCCTTGCCACCATTGCCAGGCCAGAACGAGTACGACGCCCAGGCCTAGCAGGACCAGGAGAATGCGGCGCATCATCTCGCGGAACCTTTCGCTTGCCGTTTCAGCTCCGCCAACTCCTTGGCCTCCGGGCGACGCTTGTAGAATGGATCGATCGGATAGCATCCCGAGACCAGGCCACCTCGAGGCGCGGTCGTACAATCACTGAACGTGCGACAGACGAGGGGCCGTTTCAACGGCCGGCCCGCCAGGACGTCTCTGGGCAACTCGGGATACGAGAGCACCATCCGACCGAGGCCCACCACATCGGCATCCCCGCGCCGCACCACGGCCTGCGCCACGTGGGGAAGCCACTCCTGGAGGTACGTGTAGCCGGAACCCACGAAGCAAAGCCCAGGATGGCGGCTCTTGAGTTCTGCCGTGGCCCGCAGCTGCCGTGCAACTCCGACCAGAGGATCTTCGGGTGGACGGTAGCCGTCGGAGGGCGGATAGAAGGCGGGGCGTTGGACGTGCGGGTTGTAGTACGGGCTGCCGGCGGTCGTGCACAGCAGCGTCACGCCCGCAACTTGAAGTGCCGTCAACAGCCCATCTGTCTCGTCCAGATCGAGCCCCAGGCCATCTTGGCTTCCGCCGAACGGTTGTTGGTCCGAGGGTTCCGGACACCCGACACCGTCCTCTCCTGCGCGAAACGGGCAGAAGTCGAAGACCGAGAGCCGCACGCCGATGGCCAGCCGGGGAGCCTCACGCTTCACCGCCTCGATGGCGCGCAACAAGAAGCGTGAGCGTCCCTCCAGCCCGCCGCCGTAGGGGCCCGGTCGCGTTCGGGCGGAGAGGAGTTCATGGCCGAGGTAGCCGTGACAAGCCTTCACATCGACGAAACCGAAGCCCGCTTCTTGCGCCGATTTTGCAACCGCCGCGTAGTCCCCGATCAAGTCGTCGAGCTCTGCGTCTGAGAACAGCGCCTCGTCCGAAGTGATGCCAACCCGTGCGTCGAGCACCGGATGACGGAAGGCGATGCGGGGTGCTGGCCGACCCTGAGGCCGGGCGTAGCGGCCCGAGTGCGTGAGCTGGAGCCCTGTCAGGAAATCTTCGGATCCACCGGCGTGCTCCTCATGGGAAGCCACCAGCAAGTCGTGAAGCTCCACGAGATCCCGCCCGGTGCTCGGATTGCGGGCCAGCTGATTCGGATTGGCGCGGCCTTCGGGGCGCACGGCGTACGCCTCGCCACCCCAGATGAGCTTTGCGCCGCTGGCGCCGAAGCGTGTCCAACGCCGTCGCAGGAGGTCGGTCGGCCTCCCCTCGGCGGTTGCGTCCCAGCCTTCCATCGGAAGGATGGCAAAGCGGTTGCCTAGCGTTCTGCCTGCGACGTCCAACGGCTGGGCAAGAGGCCCGTCCGGGGCGACTTCCTCATCGAGAGGAAGCTCGATTCCCAGTTCTTCCAGATAGGCTGTGAGCTTTTCCAGGCTGCGAAGGCGCGAGAGCTTCCGGGGCTCGGTCACAGGTAGGCCTCCAGTCGTCGGGCGATGTCCGCCAGCGGAGCCCGATCGCTTCCGGGACGCTCCGGGGAACCGGGATGGGTATGTGCACTTGCGATGCGGCCGCGAAGCTCCAGAAACATCGCAGCGTCGTGCTTGTAGGCCGGCACGGGATCGCGAAAGGCGAAGCAGCCCAGGTACTGGAGCAGATCGTTCAGCTCATAGAAGGTGGGATCTTGCGCTTCCCACAGGCGATCCCGCAACGCGAAATGCTCGGGGGAGAACGCCGAGAGCCCGAGCAGGTAATCGCTGCCGTACATGACCATGTCGATTGCCAGGTCGTTTCCCGTCAGCACGAGGAAGTCCGGCCGCCTGGCATCGCGGAGCGCCAGACGATCCCATTCGAGCTGACGCGAGAGCGACGAGTGCTTCGCGCCGATGCACTGCGGGATGGCCATCAGCTGGGCGTAGGCGTCGAGGTCATAGATGCGCCCGTAAGGCACGAACATCGAGCCGAGTTCGAAGCCGATGAAGCGATCGCTCGTCTGCGCCAGCCCTGCATGGGCGCCGGCCCAATCCTGACCGTCCAGGGAAGTCAAGCCGTTGGAGGGAAAGACGACCGGGATTCCGCCTCGAGATTCGATCGCCTCCATGGCCGAGGAGGTCGCCTCGGGGTTCCATGGGGCTCCGGCCCGATCACGAACGTGCGCACCCGCGGCGAATCCTTCCCCGTAGACGGACTTCGCCGTATCGAGAACCTGGTGGCGCGTAGCATCGTCGAGCAACTGCACATAGCCCGTGTCCATGTTCACCGCGGGCGTGAGCCCCGCCTCAGCCGTATTGGAAAGCAGTGCGCGGAAGCCCTGCCAATCGATCTCTCGCGTCGCGGTGATGGGCAGCAACACCGCCGACATACCGTGAACCTTTCGCCCGAGCTTCACCAGTTGGCTCGGATGGAGCTCGCTCATGAGAGGACCACTGGGCGCAGATATCCGCGAACCACATCCTGCACATGTCGGCGCCGAGCCTCCTTCTCGCTCTCGGCAAGAAGATCCCGATCGAAGACCGTGCCTAACGTGTGAGCATTCGAGAGGTAAAAATAGCCGAGAGCAGCGATCGAGATGTAGAGCTGGACCGGATCGACATCTGCGCGGAAGTCGCCGCGAGCGATGCCGCGTTCGAGAATCTCGCCGATGCGATCGACCAGCGGATGGTGAAGGGCGCGAACCTGCTTCGAACGCTTCAGATGACGCGCCCGGTGAAGGTTCTCGCTGTTCAGGAGGGTGATGAACTCCGGGTGCTCCAGGAAATACTCCCAGGTGAAATCAACCAGACGCTCCATCGCCTCGGGCGGGTTCTCGGTTTCGAGTTCGAGGGCCGCCTCGGCACCTCGGATGTTGGCGTAGACCTCCTCCAGGACGGCGAGAAACAGCGCCTGCTTGTTCCCGAAGTAGTGGTAGAGGAGCGCCTTGTTCACACCGGCTCCCCGGGCGATCTCGTCGACGCGAGCGCCACCGAGGCCATGAGCTGCGAAAGCTGCGGTCGCGGCGGCCAGGATGCCAGCACGAGTGCGCACCGCGTCTCGCGGCCTGTAGGGCAGCTTTCGGAAGGTCTGAGCGGGCATTGCGCTTATATAACCAAACAGTTAGTTATATGCCACCTCATGGAGATCCGAATTCAATCGGTGGCCTTCGCCGGGCAGCTCCTGCGTGCCCGTATCCCCTTCCGTTTCGGGAAGGTCACGGTCACGGAAGCACCCCTGGTCACGGCTCGGGTGGAAATCTCGAACGGCCACGAGCGGACCGTCGGGCATAGTGCGGACCTGGCCGTACCGAAGTGGTTCGAGAAGGACGCCCGCAAGACCGCCGGCGAGGATATGCGAGAGCTCTTCGCAAGCACCCTGCGTGCAGGACGGGCTTTCGAAGGGCGCGCTGGAACGGCTTTCCAGATCTGGCAGGCCGCGCACGCGAACACCACGAGCCTGGTCGATGGCTACGGCCTCGCTCTGGTCGAACGGGCGACGCTCGATGCCGTGTGTCGCAGCGCGGGCATTTCATTTCGTGGGGCCCTCGAGGAGGACGTGTTCGGGTTCGACCCGAGCGCGCTGCTGCCCGAAACGGCCGGGCTCCGCAGCCCTGCCCTGCTCGCGCCCGAACCGCCTTCCCATGTCTTGCTGCGACATACGGTCGGCGGGCTCGACCCGCTGGAAAGCCGTGAGGTAACAGCCGAGCTGCGAGGCGAAGACGGTCATCCGGTTGCGCTCGAAGAAGACATCCAGCGCTTCGATCTTCGGGCCTACAAGCTCAAGCTCGGTGGGGATCCCGCCGTCGATCTGCGCCGGTTGACGGCCATCGCCCGAGTCGTTGCCGAGCACTCAAAGCCGGGCCCGCTGTTCACGCTCGATGCCAATGAGCAGTACGCCAACCTGCGCGAACTGGCGCGCCTGCTCGACCTCCTGGCGGCGGATCCCGATGGCCGCTCCGTGCTGGACGGGCTCGCCTACATCGAGCAACCCCTGCCGCGGGAACAGAGCTTCGACCCGGCCAGTGCGGACGACGTTCGTGCAATTTCCCAAACCGCCCCCCTCCTGATCGATGAGGCCGACAGCTCGATCGATGCGTTCTCCCGTGCCCTTGCGATCGGTTACCGGGGCGTGTCGGTCAAGAACTGCAAGGGAATCTTCCGCGCCCTCGCCAATCGTGCGCTCTGCCTCACTCGCGGCGAGGGTGCCTTCCAGACCTCCGAGGATCTGACCAACCTTCCCGTTCTCTCCCTGCAGCAGGATCTCACGACCCTTGCCGCCCTGGGCTTGCCGCATACCGAGCGCAATGGTCATCATTTCTTTCCCGGGTTGAGCGTCGTCCCTCCGGCCGAGGCCGAAGCCGCCCTCGTCGCCCAGCCCGATCTCTACGAACGCCAGGATGAGCACATCGTGTTGAAGATTCGGGAAGGTCGCCTGTCGCTCGATTGCCAGCACGCAACGGGTTACGGCTGCAATTCACCGATCTCGTGGAGCGAGCGATCGCCGCTGGACCGCGTCGCCAAGGAACTCCCGAAGTGAGCGGAGCTGAGCCCGACGACCGTTGGCAGGGCTTGCGCATGGCGAGCCCGCCCGATCCGGTAGCGCTGGCTCGAGAGCGGGAATTTCTGGAGGGGCTGTCGAAGCAACCCCTCGCGCGGCGCGCACGCGGCTATCTGCGAATGCTAGGCCCTGGCTACATGCAGAGCGCAATGACGCTGGGAGGTGGAACCGTCTCCTCGGCACTCTTTGCCGGCGCCATCTTCGGATACCAACTGCTCTGGGTTGCCCCCATTGCCATGGCGCTGGGCATGGTGATGCTGACCGCGATCTCGTGGCAAACGCTCTCGACCGGACGCCGGCCCTGGCCCGCCATGCGCGAACACGCCGGCCCCTTCTTCGCCTGGGCCTGGGCATTGGGTGCGCTGATCTCCTCGATCATCTGGCAGTTCCCCCAATACGCCCTGGCTTCTGCGGTGCTCGTCGACCTGGGCGATCTGGCCGGCCTGGCAGATCTCTCGCCCATCCTCACCGGCGGCCTCGTGCTCGTCGCCGCCGTTCTCGTCTCCAGCATGTATGGGCGCTCGGAACGCTGGGTCCGCGCCTATGAACGGCTGTTGCAAACGCTGGTGTGGGGCATCGTCGTCTGCTTCGCGTGGGTGGTGTTCCAGACCGGCGTCACGGATTGGGACGGACTCTTCCGCGGCTTCTTCAGCTTCCAGGTCCCCGACGAACGCAACGGCATTGCCGGGGTGACCCTCATCTTGTCCGGCGTGTCGGCGGCGGTCGGTGTGAACATGGTATTCCTCTACCCGTACACACTCCTGGCCCGCGGCTGGGGCCGCGAGCACCGCGAACTCTCCCAGTTCGACTTGATGCTCGGGATGTTCGTGCCCTACACGATCGCGGTCAGCCTGGTCGTGATCGCCACCGCCAACACCCTGCATCTCGACCCAGCCTACGAGAGCATGCGCCTCTCCCCGGTCCAAGCAGCCCAGGTGCTGGCCCAGGGGGTCGGCCCGATCGCAGGCCGCCTGGTGTTCGGCATCGGCGTGCTCGGCATGGCGTTCTCCTCGATCACGCTGCAGATGCTCACCTGCGGATTCGTCGGCGTGGAGCTCCTGAACCTCAGCGTCGGCAGCTGGCAGCATCGGCTCGCCACCTGGTTGCCCGTCCCCGGCGTCCTCGGCTGCGTCTACTGGAGCGACATGGCCGTCTGGGTGGCCGTGCCCACCAACATCATCTGCGGCTTCTTCCTGCCCGCGGCCTACGTGGGCTTCTGCCTGCTCCAACGCAGCCGCGCCTACCTGGGAGAAGACCGTCCTTCTGGCCTGCGCGGTGCGCTCTGGTTTGCGGCGATGGTGGGTGTAACGATCTTCCTGATCGTGTTCCTTGGTTGGTACATCTCCTAGGAAGGCGAAGAGGAGAAGTCTACATGGCCGGGTCCATCAAGTACCGGAAGCTCGAGAACTACAAGTACCAGCTCATGGAGAAGTACGTTCATGACACCCGCTGGAGCCTCCCAGAAAAAGCGGCCATGAGCGGAGGTTGGACCGCCTTGTCGAAGACCGGGAAGCTCACCATCAAGAAGGGCTACGCGTGGGATGGTCCGAGCGGCCCCGCGATCGACACCAAGAACTTCATGCGAGGCTCCCTCATTCACGACGCGCTCTACCAGTTGATGCGCGAGGGCCTTCTGCCGGGAAGAAAACGCAAACCCGCGGACGTCCTGCTGTGGCTGATCTGTCTCGACGACGGGATGTCCCGCACCCGCGCCGACTACGTCTTCCACGCGGTTCGGGTCTTCGGTGGACGAGCGGCAAGGGCTCGCAAGAAGCCCGAGCAGGTCATCCTCGAAGCGCCTTGATTCCCTAGAGCCTTGCTCCCGGTGTAAACCGACAAGGCATCCGCTTCACACCGTGGATGAATGCCGAGAGCAACCTCTCCGGGTACTCGGTCACCTGCAGGTCCGGCATACGCGTGAAGATCTCGCGGAACATCACCTTGAGCTCGCGGCGGGCCAAAGATCTCGCGGAACATCACCTTGAGCTCGCGGCGGGCCAGGTTCGCGCCCAGGCAGAAGTGCGGGCCGGGGCCGCCGAAGCCGACGTGCTCGTTGGGTGTGCGCGTGACGTCGAAGCGGTAGGGCTCGTCGAAGGCGGCTTCGTCGCGGTTGCCCGAGTTGTACCAGAGGACGAGCTTGTCGCCTTCCTCGAACTCCTGGCCCGAGAGGACGGTCTTGCGGGTCACGGTGCGGCGAAAATGAATCACGGGCGTGGCCCAACGCACGATCTCCTCGATCGCGGTGGGGGCGACGCCGTCGAAATCCGCCGCCCATTTCGCGCGCTCATCGGGGAAGTCGCAGAGCGCCTTCATGCCGTGGCTCATGGCCGTGCGCGTGGTCTCGTTCCCTGCGACGACCAGCAGCACGAAGAAGGAAGCGAGCTCGGCTTGCTCGAGGGTCCCACCTTCGAGCTCGGTGTTGACGAGCTTCGAGGTCAGATCGTCAGCGGGCTCGCGCCTGCGTAGCTCGGCCAACTCCTTCATCAGGTTGCCGAGGGCGGCGCCGGCCTCGAGGGCTGCTGCCACCGGGCTCTTGCCGGGCTCCACGTAATCCGGATCGCCCAGGCCAAGGATGGTGTTGGTCTGGTCGAAGACGAACGCTTCCTGGCTCTCGGGGATGCCCATCATGTCGCAGATGATCCCGAGCGGAAGCGGAGCAGCGATCTCGGAAACGAAATCGCATTCGCCCTTCTCGATCACACGGTCGATCACTTTCGTTGCGCGCCGCTCTACGTTCGCATCGATCCTGGCCAGCGCGTGGCGGGTGAACCCGCGGTTGACGATGCGGCGCAAGCGGCCGTGGCGCGGATCGTCCATGTTGATCATGGAGCCGAAGAACTCGTTGAAGGCCTCGGGCATGTCGCCGATCTGGGTGCCCTTGCCCGAGCAGAAGAGCTCCGGATCCCGGCTGACCGCCTGAATGTCCGCGTGCCGGCTGAGTGCGTAGAAGCCGCGACCCTTCGGCAGTTCCGGGATCAGCTCGCGTTCTTCATGGAAAGAGATCGGCCTCTCGCGGCGCAAGGTCTGGAACGCTCCCTCGCGCTCCTCTGCCGGGCGGACCCAGAAAAGCGGATCTCCGAGATCGATCTCATCGACGGACAGGGATTCCTTGGGTTTCATGCGTACCTCAGATCGTCAGGGGGTTACGGCGGCGGCACGCTCTTCGAGCAACGCTGCCCGGCGGCTCAGCAGGTAGGCGCGCAGGTCCGCTACGTCGGAGGGCTCGAGCCATTCGGCAAAGCTCGGCATGCCGTTCGGCATGCGCACTCCGCGAAGCACGATGTCTTCGATGGTGTCGTAGATGCCGGGCGCTGCCTGGCGCAGGTCTGGCAATACGCCGCCGCTCACTGCGCCGGACCCGTGGCAGGTACCGCACCAACGATGGAAGAGGTGATTGCCGCGCAACACCTGATCCGCATCGAGATCGGCCGGTATCGCGGCCAGCTCCCGCTCGATGGCTTCGTGCACGGGCAGCCTTGCCGTGCCTCCGAGCTTGTAGACGAGGAGTCGACCGGTGTTGTCGGTAGTCCCCGCGGCGGCTGCGGCATCGCCCGCCGCCAGCGCAAACGCGCCACCCCAGCCTGCCATCACCGCCACATACTGCGCACCATCCAGCTCGTAGGTCATCGGCGCAGCGACGATCCCCGTGCCGGCGGGCGTTTCCCAGAGCTGCTTGCCATCGCTCGCCCGATAGGCGACGAAGGTACCGTGGGCAGTCCCCTGGAAGACCAGGTTGCCCGCCGTCGAGAGCGTGCCGCCATTCCAGGGGCTTGTGTACTGGGCGCGCCAGACTTCCTTCTGGGCCACGGGATCCCAGGCCAGCAAATGGCCGGAAACGACCTCCCGCGGAAAGGAATCGGCGACCGTGAAGTCGTATCCCAGGTTCCAGGCACCGGGCTTGTATTCGTACTCCGGATCGAGCTTGAAGAAATAGGGAATCTCGTTGGCCGGGATGTACACGAGCCCGGTCTGCGGGTTGAACGACATCGGGTGCCAGTTGTGCGCACCGTGGGGCGAGGGGTAGACCTCGACGACCGTGTTCCGGTAGTCGAGGCCCTCGACCTCGATGGGCCGACCGGTCTTCTTGTCGATGCCCTTGGCCCAGGTGACCTTCGCGTAGGCCTCCGCGGAGATCAGCTCTCCGGTCTCGCGATCCAGGACGTAGAAGAAGCCGTTCTTCGGCGCCTGCATCAGCACGCGTCGCTCGCGCCCGTCGATTTCGAGTTCGGCGAGCATGATGTGCTGGGTGGAGGTGAAATCCCAGTTGTCGCCAGGCGTGTTCTGGTAGTACCAGACCAGCTTTCCGGTATCCGGCCGCAGGGCCAGGATCGAACTGACGTAGAGGTTGTCGCCGCCGCCCGGGCTTCGCACGTAGCGGCTCCAGGGCGAGCCGTTGCCCGTGCCCACGTAGAGCAGATCGAGCTCCGGGTCGTAGGCGATCGAGTCCCAGACCGTGCCGCCGCCCCCGACCTTCCACCATTCGCCGGTCCACGTCTTCGCCGCCGCCTCGAGCTCCGCATGCTCGAAGGGTTGCGACGGATCGCCTGGCACGGTGTAGAAGCGCCAGACCAGCTCGCCGGTCTCCCAATCGTAAGCACTCACATAACCACGCACTCCGAACTCGGCGCCGCCGTTGCCGAGGATCACCTTCCCCTTCACGACGCGCGGAGCCATCGTGATCGTGTAGGGACGCGTGGGATCGGTGGTGACGACTTCGAAGATCGGCTCACCGGTCTCCGCATCGAGCGAGACCAGCCTGCCGTCCAGGGTGCCGACGTAGACCCGGCCGCGATACACGGCCACACCCCGGTTCACGACATCACAGCAGGCAATACCCGCCGTCTTGCGCGGTACACGCGGGTCGTAGCGCCACTTCAGATCGCCGGTCCGGGCATCGATGGCGAAGACGACGCTCCAGGTCCCGGTCGTGTAGAACACGCCGTCGACCAGCAGGGGCGTCGCCTCCAGGCCGCGCCGGGTGCCAGGCTCGAAAGCCCAGTGCAGCCCGAGCTCGCCGACATTGTTCTCATCAATCTGGGTGAGAGGACTGAAGCGCTGCTCACTCTGGGTCCGGCCGTAGCTCAACCAGACGTCGTTCTCGTCCGCCGCCGCCAGGAGCCGTGCGTCATCAACCTGACCTGCGCCCACATGCTCGGGCACCTCGGAGCCGCCCGGGAGAAAGGCGCAAGCCTCCAGGAACAGAACGACCAGAGGGAGGAGGCTTCGAATCTTCATCGCACCTTGACTCCTATGACGTCGCTGAACAAGATACGGCCCGAGCCGCCGGCGAACCCGCCGCGAAGCATCTTGCCAAGGATGGGATCGTCGATGATGCCAAGGGGCGAGGC
This sequence comes from Deltaproteobacteria bacterium, assembly GCA_019312665.1. GTDB lineage: Bacteria > Myxococcota_A > UBA9160 > UBA9160 > UBA6930. The sequence continues at coordinate 11,110 of JAFDCZ010000029.1, forward strand.
TTTCTCGCTGCCATACCAGTAGGACGCGACGAGCGGGTAGGTGCCCGGAGTCGTAGGCGCCCGGAGCTTCCACACGACCTGGGCGCGTCCCCATTCGCCGGCCGCCGCGTCGGAACGGATGCCCTTCACGTTGACGAAGGAGAGGTTGCGCATGGCATCGGCGGGGCGCAGGTGCAGCCACTCCGTCTGCTCCTTGAAATCCTGGCCGAGCACGGTGGGCTCGCCCACGACCTGCCAGCCGGAGCCGGCGATCGGCCGGGCCAGCGCGCGATGCGGGCGATCGACCAGCGCGATGCCAACCACGGGGCCGGCGCCACCCGTCACATCGACCGTCACGGTGATCACCTCGCCGGGCTTCGCCTTCGGAATCACGTTGAGCTGGACGGTGGACGCCGCATCGAGGGCCTGGATGTGGCCAACGAGTTCCTCACGCTGTTCAGCGGTGAGGTCCCCGTATCCTCCCTTGCCGGCGCGGATCACAGCGAGGTGCTTGTTTTCGACGAGTTGTTTGGCCGCCATTCCCGGAGCGGCGCCTGAAAACGCGAACTCCTGGCGAGAAGAGTGACAGCCTGCGCAATACGGGGCTGCGTCGGTCTGGAAGTTGGGCGTCCCACCCGGATAGGCTCCTGCTGCGAGCGGGAAGCCAAGGGCCAACATGCCGAGAACGATCGCTGCGGCCCGGGTCTGAATGGTCATTGCGCCAACTCCTCTTCGAATTCTGAATGACATATCGCGCAGACGGCGCGAACGTGCGCCGGCTGCAAGAAATGGGAGCCCGTCAGCCCGCCGCGCTCATGGGCGCCGTGGCAGGTGACGCAGGAAATGTCGAACGCATGGTTGTGCACGGCCAGCGCGTGAAATGCCGGGGGTTGCCACGCCTCCCGCGCGGGCGGATCGAAGGCGTCGTGACAGCTCGCACAATCCTCGTCCTCGATGGGCCAGTGCATCCCCTCCGGCTCCTCGAACCGGCCGACAACGTACCAGAACGCGTCCTTGGCCGAGAGCAATTTCACCCGGCTTCGGCCGCGGAAGCCAGTGCCTCCGTGGCAATCGATGCAACGAAAGGGACGTTCGTCCGGATGGCCTGCCGCGGCGTGGGCTGGGGCCAGCGCTTCCGGGGGACGGGCGTCGAAATCCCTCCGGTTGTCGGCATGGAAAGCCGTTTCCGCGTCCAGATGGCAGGAGACGCAGAACTCATTGTCCTGCTCGAGGCGATCGCTCAGGATCCAGCCCGCGGGGCCCATGACGGCTCCAACCGCGAGCGCGGCGATCGTCCAAGGCCTCCAGCGGGCCACCAACCCTCGACCCCGCCTCAGTTGCCCGGGCAGCCGGGCGACGCCATCGCCACCCGCGCCCAGCCCCGGCTCGGCTGATCGTCGCAACCCTCTAGCGGAGCAAGCACTCCCTCGATGCGTTGTTTGCCCGGCTTCTCGCCGCTGGCCGCCCGGGCCGCCTCGACCGCAGGAGGTACATCCCAGACCGGCGCGCCGAGTTTCGTGCGGGCAGGCCATGGACGCGCCGGCGCTGTACTGAAGATAGGCGCCGGCCAACCGGGAGCGGCCCCGCGGTAACCCGCAAGAACAACCTTGACGCCGCCCACGCGCATCCGCTCGCTGACCGTGCGAAACCAGCCGCGAAGGCGGATCGGCACGTGGGGAGCATCGGCGCTGACCAGGACCTCACCCGCGCCGTCATCCTGAGCCTCACCATCCAGGCTGTCAGAGGGGCGGAGCACCCAGGCTCCGATCTGGCCGAGCACCGGATCGTCGATGTCTTCACGACGCTCGACCTCCACATGGAGGCCGTAGATCTTGCGCGAGGCATAGACCGGGAGGTCACTGCTCTCGCCGATCTGGAGAGGCAGGGTGCGCAGGGCGTAGAACGCATCGAAGGTGTCATAGAGGTAGGGACCCGTATCCAGGATCGCCGTCTTTACCCGGCCGACATGGCGTTTCTCCTCGACCACGTGGACGAGATGGGTCGTCCAATCGAACTCGACCTCCTCCCAGGTCTCTTTTTTCGCATGGCGGGTGAGCGTGGCGGTGCGCAGTGTCCGCATGCGGTCGATGTCGATCCAGGACTCGCTGCGATCGTTCACGGGATACAGGAGAGAGAAGAAATCGTTCGTGCGGGCGGTCGCCACGACATGGGCCAGCCGGTTGCCACGCCACTCGACGAGCCGTGCGACCTCGAGAGACGCCCGGCCCACGGCGATGCCCCACCAGGAAACGTCGTACTCCAGCCGCTCGCCGATCGCGAAGGGGAACTGGGCCGGCGCCTCTTCGAGGGCTTCCGGTCCAAGAACGCTGAGCCCCGGGGCGTCGAGCAGGAAGGCCGATTCCGGCGGCGGCGGGGCCTCCGGCGCAGCGGCACCGACGGCCAGCAACAGCGAGAGCGCCAGCGGGGCGAGCCTTGCCGAACGGGGAGGAAGCATCCGCCGGAGGGTAGACGAGACGCGGACGGACGCGATGGGGGGCGTTATCGTTGCGCGCCATGGCGCACATCAACGATCACTATCTGAAGCTCGAGGCCGGCTACCTGTTTCCCGAAATCGGGCGCCGGGTGGAGGCCTACCAGGCTGCCCATCCGGACGCCCCGGTGATCCGGCTGGGCATCGGGGACGTCACCCTGCCGCTGGTACCCGTGATCGTCCAGGCCCTGCACGAAGCTGTCGATGACATGGGCCGAGCGGAGGATTTCAAGGGCTATGGCCCGGGCCAGGGCTACCCGTTCCTCGTCGACGCGATCCTGGAGCACGATTTCCGCTCGCGTGGCGTGGAGCTCGAGGCGGACGAGGTCTTCGTCTCCGACGGCAGCAAGCAGGACAGCGGGAACATCCAGGAGATCTTCGGCACGGATTGCAGCGTGCTCGTGACCGACCCGGTCTACCCGGTCTACGTCGATACCAACGTGATGGCCGGACGCACCGGTGGTGGTGATGGAGCGGGCTACTACGAGGGAATGCAATACCTCCCCGCCAACGAGGCGAATGGCTTCGTTCCGGCGCCCCCGGATGGAAGCGCCGACCTCGCCTACCTGTGCTCGCCCAACAACCCGACCGGCAGCGTGATGACCCGCGAGCAGCTCACGGCCTGGGTGGATTGGGCGCGCGCATGCGACGCAGTCATCCTATTCGACGCCGCCTACGATGCCTTCATCAGCGATCCCGTCCTGCCCCGCTCGATCTACGAAATCCCCGGGGCGAAGGAATGCGCGATCGAGATGCGCAGCTTCTCGAAGCGAGCGGGCTTCACCGGGATGCGTTGCGCTTACACGATCGTCCCGAAGGCGTTGCAAGGCAGTGACGCCAACGGGGAGAAGGTGTCGATCCATTCGCTGTGGGCGCGACGGCAGGCGACGAAGTTCAACGAAGTGCCTTACATCATCCAGCGCGCAGCGGCGGCGGCCTTTTCTCAGGAAGGCCAGAAGCAGACCTGTGAGCAGGTGGCCTACTACATGGAGAACGCGCGACGCGTGCGCGACGGGCTCTCCGCTGCGGGCTTCACGGTCTTCGCAGGTGTACACGCCCCCTATATCTGGTTGCGCACGCCGGAAGGCCTGCGCTCCTGGGATTTCTTCGACGTCCTGCTCGAGAAGACCCACGTCGTCGGCACCCCGGGATCGGGCTTCGGGCCGGCCGGCGAGGGCTACTTCCGGATCTCCGCCTTCAACTCGCGTGAGAACGTGGACGAAGCCGTGTCGCGCATCCAGAAGGCGTTCAGCTAGTCAGTTTCTTGTATTTGATGCGGTGGGGCTGGTCGGCGTCGGCGCCCTTGCGGCGTTTGAAGTCGGCTTCGTAATCCTGGTAGTTGCCTTCGAACCAGACCACCTGGCTGTCGCCTTCGAAAGCCAGGATGTGAGTGGCGATGCGGTCGAGGAACCAGCGATCATGGGAAATGACCACGACACAGCCAGCAAAGCCAAGGATGGCCTCTTCGAGGGCACGTAACGTATCGACGTCGAGATCGTTGCTGGGCTCATCGAGCAGAAGGACGTTGCCACCGGAAGCGATCAGCTTGGCCAGGTGCACGCGGTTTCGCTCGCCGCCCGAGAGTTTTCCGACCTTCTTCTGTTGATCGGCACCCTTGAACCCGAACTGGCTCACATAACCACGCGTGCTGATCTCCCGGGAGCCGACCTTCATTCGCTCCTGGCCGCCGCTGATCTCCTCCCACACGCCGTGGTCAGCGCCTAGCGAATCGCGGCTCTGATCGACGTAGGCGAGCTGTACCGTCTCCCCGAGCCGGAGCGTTCCACCATCGGGCTTCTCTTCACCCGCGATCATCCGGAAGAGCGTCGTCTTGCCGGCGCCGTTCGCACCGATCACACCGACGATGCCGCCCCGAGGCAACGAGAAGGAGAGATCTTCGAACAGCAGCCGATCCCCGTAACCCTTCTTCAGTCCCTCGGCCTCGACCACCAGATCGCCGAGCCGCGGCCCGGGCGGCACGAGGATCTCGACGCTCTCCGGTGCGCGCTTCTCCTCCTCCGCACGCAGGTCCGAGAAGGCCCGGATGCGCGCCTTGCTCTTCGTCTGTCGCGCCCGCGGCGTCATCTGGATCCAGTCGAGTTCACGCTCCAACGTCCGCCGCCGCACCGAGACCTGCTTCTCGTCCGCCTGGAGGCGAGCTTGCTTCTGGCGCAGCCATCCGGAGTAGTTCCCCTCGTACGGGATCCCTCGTCCGCGGTCGAGTTCGAGGATCCAGCCGGCCACGTTGTCGAGGAAGTAGCGATCATGGGTCACAGCCACGACCGTGCCCGGATACTCCTTGAGATGGCGCTCGAGCCATGCCACGGATTCCGCATCCAGGTGGTTGGTGGGCTCATCGAGAAGGAGCATGTCCGGCTTCTGCAGCAGCAGCCGGCAAAGGGCGACGCGCCGCCGCTCCCCACCCGAAAGCTTGGCGACATCCGCGTCGCCGGGTGGGAGACGCAGGGCATCCATGGCGATCTCGAGCGTGCGCTCGAGCTCCCAGGCGCCGGCTGCATCGATCTTGTCCTGAAGGCCACCCTGCTCTTCGAGCAGTGCGTTCATCTCGTCGTCGTCCATCGGCTCAGCGAAACGGGCGCTCACCTCTTCGAAGCGCTGAAGCAGGTCGCGCAATTCGCCGACTCCATCTTCGACATTTCCCTTCACGTCCTTGTTCGGATCGAGCTCTGGCTCCTGAGGCAGGAAGCCGACTCGCAAACCATCCGCCGGCCGCGCTTCGCCGAGGTAGTCCGTATCCAGCCCCGCCATGATTCGCAGCAGGCTGCTCTTGCCGGATCCGTTGGCGCCAAGCACCCCGATCTTCGCTCCCGGCAGGAACGCCAACGTGATGCCGTCGAGGATCACCCGATCCGGCGGTACGACCCTGCGCAGATCCTGCAAGGTGAATACGAACTCATGTGCCACGGACACCCCCCCTGTTTCGGCCGCGGAGTGTAGCGATGTGGCAGGCGCCTCAAGGGGCTGGGGGCAACACCATCCTGAAGACGGTCCCACCTTCCGGTGGGCATGTGACGTTGATCGATCCCCGATGCTCCCTCACGATGTCCCAGGCGATCGCCAGCCCGAGGCCGGTACCCTCGTCCGGGGCCTTGGTCGTGAAGAACGGATCGAAGATTCGCTCACGGATCTCCTCGGGGATGCCCGGTCCGTCGTCCGTGACGACGGCGAAGACACCCTTCGCATCCGCACCTGAGTGGATGAGGATTCGACTCCCCGCGCCTTCGGCCAACGCCTGGCGGGCGTTCAGCAGCAGGTTGAGAACGACCTGCACCAGGGCGGCCCGGTTGCCACGAACCGAGGGGAGGTCGGCCGCGAGTTCGGCCTTTACTTCGACCTGCCGGCTCCCGCGATGCAAGGAGGCGAATCGGATCGCCTCACGAAGCACCGCGTTCAGGTCGACCTGACCGTCTTCCTCGGTGGCGTCGCGAGAGAGGCGACGCATCTGGTCGACGATCGTCGAGATGCGCTCGATGCCTTCCAGGGTCTCAGCAACGACCTCGGGTAGCTCAGCCAGTTCGGCGGGAAGCTCGGCATCGCCGGGTTGGGCGAACTTCCCAAGCGATTCGCAGGCTCCCTGGATATGCGCCAGGTTCGAGCGCACGAACGCGAGCGGATTGTTCACCTCGTGGGCCACGCCTGCCGCCAGGAATCCGACGCTCTCGAGCTTCTGGGCCTGACGCAGACCGCGCTCGGCCTTCCGCTCTTCGGTTCGATCGTGGAGCACCACCACGAACCCTGCATCACCAAGCGAACCGCAGGAGAGGCGAAGCTGTCTCCCAGAGAGCGTGCTCACCTCCGGCAGGATTCTCGGCCCATCGGGGCCCGGGTCGGCCAGCGCCATCGCAATGCTGCCGTGATCCGAAGACTCGACGATCTCCTCCAGGCAGACTCGAAGCTCGCGGCCACGGACGTTCCCTATCGAAGCTCCCAGCAGCTGCTCCGCCGCAGGATTGGCATCGACCACGCAGCCCACGGCGTCGGCCACCACCACGCCATCGCGCAGGTGATCGAAGACATCACGTCGGACGAGAGGTACGGGCTCGAGAAAGCCCAGACGAAACACCAGGGGAAACAGCAGCGCGGCAGAAAACCCGAGTGCCGCGCCGGTCGGATCCCAGCTGAGCTCCACCCAGCCGAATTGATAGGCCGCACTGGCAGCGAACGGTGCGACGCTGGCTGCAACGGCCACGGCGGCTTGGGTGGGCCCGGACTGCCCCGCGAGAAATCGTGCGTGCCGGACCATCAACCCAACCCCGACGACGACCTGGCAATAGGCCCACGCAAGGAACGCCCGCATCAGCGGACCATTGTGGAAGTCCTCTGCGGTGATCTCGGCAACCAGGCCATGGGCATCGTTGGTGATGAACGCGAGGTAGAAGCAGCTGCCAGGGAGCAGACAGAGCACAGCCGCAGCAGGCCGGACTTCGAACCATTCCACCCTCGAGAACAGCCCGCAGAGGAAGAGCCATGTGCCGGGCGTCAACGCGATCCCGAGAAACATGATGCGGTAGGCCGCTTGGATCCCGGCCAGGTCGTCCGCCATGTAGCGCCAGGCAGCACCACCCGTCCACAAGCCCAGCGCCAGCAGCAAGAAGAGCAATACCCAGTGGATCCGGGTTTTCCCTGATTGCCAGGCGAGCAAGGCCGCGAGCACCGCATTGACGCAGAAGCTCGACCAGAGAGGAATGACGGCGGGATGCACGGCTCGTTCATCGGCCGCACACGGATGGGAGCTGAGCTGGCAGCTCCGCGTTGCGTTTCAAGGCTTCCGCAGCAATGAAATCAGGCTGGAGGTGTCGAGGCGGCCTCCGCCTGTCACCTGAACCGCGGCGTAGAGCTGATCCACGAGGGCGGCCACCGGAAGCCGAGCGCCGCTCCGGCGGGCTTCTGCCAAGGCGATGTCGAGATCCTTGCGCATCCAGTCGACCGCGAATCCGAAATCGAACTTGCCGTCGATCATCGTCTCAGCCCGCTGATCCATTTGCCAGGATTGCGCCGCACCCTTCGAAATCACTTCGACGACACGGCTCGGATCGAGGCCTGCCGCTTCCGCGAACGCCAGCCCCTCCGACAGGCCTTCGATCACCCCGGCGATGCAGATCTGATTGACCATCTTCGTGAGTTGGCCACTTCCGGCGGGGCCCATCCAGGTTGCGTTTCGCGCGTACGTCTTCATCAGCGGCAGCGCGGAGTCGAAATAGGCGCGCTCGCCCCCCGCCATCACCGTCAGATGACCTTGCTTCGCCCCCTCCTCCCCGCCGGAGACTGGAGCGTCGACGAATCCCACACTCCGGACGGCGGCCCGCGCTTCGAGAGTTCGCGCGCTTTCGGCCGAGGCCGTGGTGTGATCGACGAAGATCGCCCCAGCTTCCATCGCGTCGATCGAAGGCAAGGCGACTTCCAGGAGATCGGAGTCGTTTCCGCTGCAACAGAACACGAATCGCGCGCCCTCGGAGGCGTCGGCAGGCGCATCGAAGCAACGTCCTCCGTGCTCTCCAACCCAGGCGTCCGCCTTCGCTTTCGTGCGGTTGTAGACGACGACGTCATGCCCCGCAGCAGCCAGGTGTCCTGCCATCGGGTCACCCATCGCCCCGAGGCATAGGAACGCCACTCGCTCGCCCATCGCTTCCTCCCTTGGTGATTCGCGAGGTTACCGGACGACGGTTTCAGCGGGCGGCCGGGCCGGAACTCATCCGAGCGGATACGGAACCGCCCTCGAGATCGCGTCGCAGGCTTTGAGAGCCGCGGGGTCGAGCGTCACCTCGGCCCCCGCCAGGGCCTCGTCGAGTTGCCGAGCATCGGTGGCACCGATCAAGGTCGAGCCGACGAAATCGTGGCTCAGGGTCCAGGCGATCGCGAAGGTGACCGGCGCGATGTCATGCTCGAAGGCCACGGCCGCGAAGCGGTTGGCAGCATCCAGGCTGCGGGAGTTGACGAACCGCCCGACCATCGCCTTGGTGCGCGGGCTGTGCTCCCGGTACAACGTGAAACGACAGCCCTCGGGCCACTCGTCCTCCTGGTATTTGCAGGAAAGCACACCACCTGCGAGCGGGCTGTAGGGCAGCAGGCTCACATCATGCTTGCGGCAGACAGCGGCGAGCTCATCTTCGAAACGACGATTCAGCAAACTGAAATTGTTCTGGATCGTCTGGTATCGAATCGTCCCGTGCTTGTCGGCGGCCCACAGGCTTTCCATCAGGCCCGCACACGTCTCGTTGCTACAACCGACGGCGCGGACTTTTCCTGCCTCGACGACCCGGTCGAGACCTTCGAGGGTCTCCTCGATCGGGAAGCCCGGATCCGGCCAATGCACCTGGTAGAGATCGAGGTAATCCGTACCGAGCCGACGCAGGCTGTCCTCCACGGCTCGCTCGATCTGGTGACGGTCGAGGGCCGTCTTGCCATGCCGCACCGGCCCCTGGAACCAGCCGCCGGTCGGGCCCGCAATCTTCGACGCCACCACCACCGCATCCCGCGGCTTCGAAGCCAGCCACTTTCCACAGATCTCCTCACTGCGCCCAGCATGGCTCCGATCCGGCGGCACCGGGTAGATCTCCGCCACGTCCAGGAAATCCACACCGCCATCGAACGCCCGGTCGAGGATCTTCAGGCTCTCGCCCTCGTCGGCCATCGAGCCGAAGGTCATCGTTCCCATCCCGAGCTGGGAAACGGTTAGGCCGGTCCGGCCGAGCCGTCGCTGTCTCATTGGAGAGCCCCCTGAACCAGCTGGGCCGGATGTGCCGCGGCACCTCCGGCCGGGTCCAGCCGCAGCACGCGCGGGAAACCTCCCTCCACCTGCCAGGTCGGCAGGTTGGAGTTCGAGGTCCAGACGCGGTCTTGTTCGTCGAAATCGATTTCACGGGTGAAGGTGACCCGGGTCGGCAACGGATAGACAGTGAATCTCTCTTTCTCCGGCTGAAAGCGCATCAAGGTGTCCGAGTTGGTCCCGCAGATCCAGACTTCGTTCGTGCGCCGGTTCACGTTCAGTGCGTAGGGCGTCTCGACACCCTCCTCCGCGGTCGGAAGCTTCCACTCCTTGAACGCGCGCGTCACCACATCGAAGTGCGCCAGCACACCCGACGAGAAGCTCGGAATCCACAAACCGTTCTTCGAATCGAAACGCAGACGCCGCGGCGCAGGGAATGGCGTATCCACCATTTCGACATCGAATGTGTCCGGATCGATCCGCCCGATGCGATGCTGGTTCAGTTGGCTGAACCAGACAGAGCCGTCGGGCGCGATGTCGATCCCGTACGGCACCGGCATGAAGTCCGGATCCCCGCCTTCGAGGCCAACTCCCGATGCTCCGCCGAACTGGTCCGCCAGCCACATGATGGCCGGGAGCATGCGCAACACGAGATCCTGGCCGAGGCTTCCCGCCGGCAAGCGCTGGGTGCGGAAGGTCTCGGTCTCGGGATCGAACATCCCGAGATGGTTCGACACGGCAAGCGTGAACCACACCCGCCCTTTTCCATCGATGCGAAGCGTGTGCGGGTAGTAACCTTCTTCGAGGGGGTAGCTCTTCCAGGTCTCCGCCTTCGTATCGAAGCGACCGATCTTGTTGCCGAGAGCGAACGTGATCCAGATGTCACCTTCGGGCCCGACCTGCAGGGAATGCGGTCCCTCCCGGGCATTCGCGGTAGGCGGCAGCGGCTGGTCTCGTCCACCAAACGCGCCGCCCAGCGCCAGATCGCTATCGATCGGGAAGGACGCCATCTCACCCGTGGTTGGATCCAGCCGGTAGAGATTGTCCTGGGTCATGTCGACCGAGTACGCCCGACCATCTGGGTGGAAGATGAGATCGTGTTGCATCGAGGCGCGCATGCCCAGTTCCCACTCCTCGACGACGGCCTGGCGCGCTTCGACCGAAGGAGGCGGCGCGAAATCGGGCGAGTCCGCGTTGGCCGTGAGCGCCGGAATCGCGGTGGCCGGGTCGTAGGCCGCGCGAAAGAGATCGGGCACCTGGGCCCGCAGTTCTTCCGGAAGGATGCCGCCCATGCGCGCCATCAACGAGAGCACCTTGTCCCATTGCCAGTCCTCTCGCGGAATTCGGGTCGCCTGGTTTCCCTGCTGGTGGCAGTAGGTGCATTGGCGCACGAATTGTTCGCGATGGGTGGGATCCTCGATCTGGGCGGTCAGCAGCGAGAGCCAACGATGGGCCGGAAGCTGGGCGGCCAATGCGGCGGGGTCGGTCTCGCGCTCGAGCTCGATCAGCACGCCTTCTTCGGGGACGTCGACCTGCTCCCGATGATCCTTCCAGCCAATCCGGCGAACCCGCAGCTCGACCCGAGCTGCCTCGATATCGGGTGTGCGAAAGAAACCCTCGGCATTCGTGAACACGGTCAGCGTGTAGATCGGATCGCCATGCTGGGCGCTGACCATCGCGCCGATGACGGGCCCGGTGGCATCGCGCACGGTTCCGGCCAAAATACCTGCGGCCACCCATGAGGGCGGAACCAGGACCAGGCCCGCTACGATGCCGATGAGCCCAACCCTGATGCTTCGACGTCTGTTCACCATCTCGTCTCCTCCCGATAAGCCGGCGGAATATACCGCGATGCGCGGCCTCGGGCGCCCAATGCAAGCCGTGGCGGCCAGCCTGGCCCTGGGCCTGGCTGCCTGCTCCACGGCGCCGCCCGCCCCCGCCAATGCGCCCCCCACCACGATCCCATGGACCTCGGAGCTGTTGGAACGGGCCGAGGCCCTGGCGGCCACGCTTGCCGACTTTCCCGCGGCTCCTGAGGGCACCCTGCGCGTGCGCCTGGCCTTCGAAGAGGCGGTCGATCTGGATCTGTTCGTGTCGGATCCGCTTCAGGAGACGGTCTACTTCGCCAACGACCGGAGCGGGAGCGGAGGTGCCCTCGAAAAGGACATGCGCTGCGGAATGCCCGGGCCCCGGATCGAGAGCGTCAGCTGGAGCCCGCCGATCGCTGGGCGCTACCGGGTAGGCGTAGACTTTCCGCGGCGCTGTGATGGCGGGGCTGGTGGGCCGGCGCCCTTCGCGATCGCAGTCGAGCGCGGAGGCTCACGCACACTCCAGCGCGGCGTGATCGAGGAAGGCATCTTCCTGCCGATCGTCGACCGCTTCGACGTGCGCTAGACGGAACCGGAAGCGGGGACGTTCTTGCCGCTGTCGTCGGGGTTGCCACGCAAGCGGCCCTCGTGCCTTTCGCCCATGCCCTTCGGTCGTTTGCCGGAGGAAACAGGCCTGCGCCCGCCTAACCTCTCAAGTGGGGCACCAGCCGGGTCGACAGCGCATCTCGTGGGACTTCTCGCGCGCATACTCCGCAAGCCGAAAACGCAGAGCCGCTCACGGCCGAGGGATCCCTCCCGGTCGGGAGAAAACGAACCGCGGCAGCCGGAGCAGGCCCCGGTCAAGCGCGAAATACGGTCGGGCATCTACCACCCGATGCCACCCACGGCCGACGAACCGATTGCGGACTTCGCGACCCAGCGACTAGCCGCCCTGCGGGAGCACGCCGTCAATCCCACCGACCAACGCTGCCTCGATGGCATGGGGGCTTGCATCGCCTCCGGCCATCTCGACATCCCGGTCCTGCCCGAGGTGGCGGGCATGCTGCTCTCCCTCGACGGTTCGAGTGACCTCGACAACGACGAGGTCGCGGACTTGATCCAACGGGACCAGGCGCTCTCGGCGCACTACCGGGCTAGAGAGTCTCGCGAAACCCAACAGCAGTCACGACACAGAAAGACCGCTCATGTGAAGGAAGCCGAGCAAGATCGATCGGCTGTGGTTGAGTCGGCGGCGGTAGCCCTCCGCGCCATAGAGTGCTCCATTCACGATGGTGGCAGTGAAGTCCGGGTTTCTCCCTCCGGCAAAGCAAGGACACGCTCGCGCTTGAGGCATCGCAGGCCACTGGCGAGCGACACCGGTCCCCTCGACTCGAGAGGTGGCCTACCGGCCCAGCGTGGCCTTGAGGAGTTGCAGTGCCGCCTGCTTCTGGAGGTTGGCCTGCGCCAGGAGCGAGATGCCGACCTGCCGGAGGATCTGGGAACGGGTGAGCTCCGCCGTCTCCTATGCGAAGTCCACATCGAAGATGCGCGACCGGGCCACCGACTCGTTCTCCGCCTGCACACCCAGGCTGCGGATGCGATGCTCGAGCCGCACGTGCTGGGCGCCGAGGCTAGCGCGATGCCCGGTTGCCTCTCTCATCGCCAGGTCCATCACTGCCAGAGCGTTCGGCGTTGCCGAGCGTTCCGCTGGCGGCCTGGATGGCCAGCTCGCGGAGGGGCACCAGCATGCCGCTCACCTCGTTCAGCGCGCACGGGGCGACCTCTTGGGAGTGCGCGCAGTGGATGCTCCTTGCGAGCTTCTGCCGCGTACTTCCGTAGATGCGTGTCCTCGCATAGAATGCAGGTCGGGGATTGGCGCCGGCAAACAATCCACTCTCGCACGAGCTTGTTCGCACCGATATGCACTTCAAAGACAGACTCTGATAGGATCGACAACCCAACCATGACCTTGCAAATCGCTCTGCCCCTCGCATGACCCGCCCGATTGCTCTGTTCCTCACCGTCCTTACCGGCTTTAGTGGGCTTGTCTATCAGGTTGCTTGGCAGAAGTACCTGGCGATCCTCCTCGGGTCACACAGCGAAGCCATCGCCGCGGTGCTGGCCATTTTTCTCGGTGGCCTCGCGGCGGGCTACTTCGTTTTCGGACGCGTTACGGTGCGGTACGTCGAACGCGCCCGCGCGCGCGGCGACACGCCTCAGCTGTTGCGGCTCTACGGCATCGTGGAGTCAGGTATCGGGGGATACGCCCTTCTCTTCCCATTTCTCTTTTCCGGCGCGCAGGTGCTCTCGGTCCACATCCCACTCCTGGGCGAAGGTTTCACTTTCTCGTTTGATGTCTTCCTCACCGTACTTCTGATTGGACCGCCCACGGTTCTCATGGGCGGCACGATTCCGATACTCACGCAGGCACTGGCCTCGCGCCTGGAAGAAGCCACGCGCGTGCACGCCTGGGTTTACTCGTTCAACACGGCCGGGGCTTTCTTCGGGGCGCTCGCGGGCGCCTTCTTGCTGATTCCCCTGCTCGGGTTGGACGGCGTCGTGCGCATCATGGGCCTGGTGAACCTCAGTGCCGGCGCGACCTTCATCTACTTGCAGCGAAGTACGCACAAAGCTCTTCCGAAATCTGAAACCGTCGCCGCCGGCGCGCCGACTGGTTTCGCCGGCTATGCGGTCGTGGTCCTGTTGAGCGGCTTCGCGATGATGTGCATCCAAACGACACTGAATCGGATCGGCGGCGTTTCGCTCGGAGCCTCTCACTTTACCTTTGCGATGGTGGTGGCAGTCTTCGTGCTTTGCATTGCGCTCGGAAGCTTCGCGGTATCGGCGCTGCGGAATATTCCTCCGGCCCTGATCGTCGGCTCTCAGTGGCTCCTCGTGGGCATCCTCGCGGCGTTGTACTTCGAACTGGAGAACGCGCCCTACTACGCCCACGTCGTCCGGAGGCTCTTCGTAGATCTGTCGCCGAGCTTCTACCCGTACCACTTCTTTGTGTTTCTTGGGATGCTCAGCGTCCTCATCGTTCCGATCGGGCTCTCCGGTGCACTGCTACCGCTCGTGTTCCACCATCTTCGAAACGAGATCGGCGAACTGGGGGGCGTTGCCGGTCGGCTCTATGCCTGGAACACACTCGGATCGCTACTCGGCGCGCTGCTCGGTGGCTACGCGCTGTTGTTCTTCGTCGATCTGCACCACGTGTTCGCCATCGCCCTTTTCTCCCTCGTGGTGGGAGCCAGCATCCTCAGCGTGTTGGTGCTGCGCGTGAACGCCATCGCCGCCACGGTCGTCACCGCCGTCGCTCTCGCCCTATGCCTGGCCCTGCCGGATTGGGAACCGCGGCGCATGAGTTCGGGACTGTTCCGACAGCGGTCTGTGTTGCCGCAGACTTTTTCGGGGCCGGATGCATTGTTCAGCAACCGATACCCAAACTCGAAGGTCATCTTCTACGACGATGACCCGAACAGTTCGGTTGCTGTCCTCGAGGGGAGCGCGCGGTCCATCATCACGAACGGTAAGCCCGACGGAAACATTCTGTACGACTACACCACCATGGCGCTCGCGGGCCTCCTCCCCGCACTTCTCTCCGACGATCCTTCGCGAACCTTCGTCATCGGCTGGGGATTGGGTGTGACGGTCGGAGAACTCGGCGCTCTCGACTCCGTGGACGAAGTCATCGCGGCCGAGATCTCACCCGGAGTCCTTGAAGCCGCACCATTCTTCGACGCGGGCAACCAGAACGCATCGAAGAATCCGAAGATCGAAATGGTTCGCAGCGACGCCTACCGCGCACTCCTGAGGAGTGACGGCCAGTATGGTGTGATTGCGTCCGAACCCAGCAACCCCTGGGTGATGGGCGTCGAGATGCTCTTCAGTGAAGACTTCCTTCGCGTCGCGCGCGATCGACTGAAGCCCGGCGGCGTCTTCGCCCAATGGATTCACCTCTACGAGACCGACGCGAAGACCGTGGACATCGTCTTGCGCACCTACAAGGAAGTCTTCGGCGACATTTCGGTTTGGTTCACCCGGGGCCCCGACATCCTGCTACTGGGTTTCAAGGATTCCTCCCCAAACCTCGACATCGACCGACTGAGGGAGCGATTCCTTCGCGCCGACTTTCGCGCCGGTTTCAAACGTGCCGGAGTCGAAAGTTGGATCCAGCTTTTGTCCCACGAAATTCTTCCGCTCGGCGCTGTGAATGCAACGAAGCTGACCGGTCCCCTCCACACCGTCCGGCATCCAATCCTGAGCGACAGCGCGGCGCGCGCGTTTTTTGCTCCGGGCCCGGTGCAAGTGCCCCGAATGTCCACGGAGGCGGCCGCGCAGGCGGCCGGCCGGCATTCCTTGCTGCGGCGGGAGATCGGCCCGAAGGGCGTGAGCGAGGACGTCCTGGAGGAAATCACCCGACACCTTTGCGCCATGGCGAAGGGAAACGATTGCATGACTGTGTTTGCGCGCTGGAAAGCCAGCTATCCGGGCTCGGCGCAGCTAGCCGAAGTCGAGCAAGAATTGCGGATCGCCAACTACGCGGGCGCGGACGAGGCAACCCTCCCAGCCAGCTCGATCAAAGTCCTGGTGGATCTCCACAACGGAAACTTTCCGAAGAGTTTGCAATCCGGGGATCCCGTCCGAGACGCGGTCACCACTTCGAACGTCTACGCTTCGCACTTCCACCACGCCTTCCCCTTCGATCGCGCGGCGCTACGCAAGGTCTGGTCGAAGTGCGTTTCGAACTTTCAGATAGCGTCGCAATGCGCGAGCGAGAGAGCGCGCGTCGAGGAAGAGCTCGGGCCCGTTCATCCCCAAAGCTCCCGTTGATCTTCGCGGGGGGATAGGACCTGGCGAGGGCCAAGGGTGGAGCGTGGGCCACCTTCGGGCCTTGGCACCCCCCTTTCCGGCAGTGCTCTGGGATCGCCAGGGAGATGTCCTCCACGGCTGGTCACGGTTCGCGTAGCCACCGCCATGCTTCCCCTGGAAGCCCCGATACGGTTCTACCGATCCGCGAATCGGCTCGTCACGGATTCACCGTCACAAGCTCCCAGCGGACGATTGTCCTCCGTGATCAGCAGGTTGCGAAACGAACTGAACGGCAATGAGGCGAGAGCGGAAGACCGCCCGCCTCGTGCCGACCGCGCCATCTCACGCGTTCGGGTGCGAGCCTCCGGGGCGACGCCCACGGCCGCGGGAGCTGCTGCTCCCAGAGCTGCGACTGTTGCTCCTCGTCTGGCTGGCATTGCGCGGACGCCGGTTGGAACCCCGGGCCTCCGACTCACCACCGCTGGCCTTCGACCCACCGCCGGACCGGCGCGACCTGCCGTTCGAACGGTTGCCACCAGAAGCTCCGCTGCGTGCTCCTCGCCGAGCACCACCAGATTGACCGGCGCCCGACCGTCCTCCGCGCCCTCTGGGAGAACGCTCCTCTCGGGCGGGTTCCGCCTCCAGGCCCTCCGGCGTCTTCAAGCGATCAAGCGGCCGGCGCGTCAGGCGCTCGATGGCCGTCAGGTGAGCGCGCTCCTCCGGAGAACACAACGAAAGCGCCACTCCGCTCTGGCCAGCCCGACCGGTGCGACCGATCCGGTGCACGTAGGTCTCGGCTTCGTGCGGCATGTCGTAGTTGATGACGTGGGAGAGCCCCTTCACATCGATGCCGCGAGCCGCGATATCCGTAGCGACGACGACACGGGTCTCTCCCGATTTGAAACGGCGCAACGCCCGCTCGCGGGCCCCTTGCGACTTGTTCCCGTGGATCGCCGCAGCCTCGATGCGTGCGCGATCGAGTTTCTGTACGAGCCGGTTCGCACCGTGCTTGGTGCGTGTGAACACCAGGGCCCGATCCACTTCACCCGATTCGAGCAGGGACTTCAGGAGATCGGTCTTGCGTCGTCCATCGACGAAGTAGACCGATTGCTCGACCGGCTCCACCGTGCTCGAGATCGGATCGACCGCGAGCCGCACCGGCTTGTGGAGAAGCTTGCTGGCCAGCGACTCGATCTCGCGGGGCATCGTGGCGGAGAAGAGCAGCGTCTGCCGCTTCTGGGGAACGGCTCGGGTGATCCGACGAACATCCGGCGCAAAGCCCATGTCGAGCATGCGGTCGGCCTCGTCGAGCACGAAGAAGCGAACCGCTCCGAGATCGATCACGCCGTCGTTCATCAGGTCGAGCAGGCGTCCTGGTGTCGCAACGAGAACGTCGACACCGCGGCGCAGAATCTGCGCCTGGGGCCGCTTGCTCACGCCACCGAATACGACGGTTGCCCGAACGGACGTGTTGGCCGCGTAGCACTCGAAGCTTTCGAGGATCTGGGCAGCCAGCTCGCGCGTCGGTGCGAGCACCAACGCCTGGATGTCACGGCGACCACGATCGTCGCCACCGTCGAGCAGATGCTCGAGGATCGGGAGGGCGAAGGCGGCCGTCTTGCCGGTTCCTGTCTGGGCACAGCCGAGCACGTCGCGGCCATCGAGGATGTGCGGAATCGCCTCGCGTTGGATCGGCATGGGCGATTCGTAGCCCGCGCGATCGAGGGCACGGCACAAACGAGTGTCGAGGCCCAGGTCTTGAAAACCGCCGGAAGAAGCCGGTTCGGTATGGATCGGAGAAGCAGTCAATTGAATTTCCTTGGTTGGCGGCCTGGCACGGGCCCTCGTAGGCCTGGGTGCGAGACATCGCCAGATGATTGAATGGACGAGTTCCTGCACTCTCCCGAAGAGCCGGCTCGTCATTCGAGCGCTCTTCGCGGAGGCATGGAGCCCGGGTCGGTGGCCGGGCCACCTGCACGTCCCGCCCTCGTGACGTGATGAAGTTTCTTTCGAGCGCTCCCTGGCCGAGAGAGGAATAGATTCGAGGCCAGGAGCAGGGCGTCAGGAGTGTGCGAGCAAACGAGGCTCGCCTCTGCTGATCAAGCTCGGCGCAGACCATACAGGATGGAATCGGGAGGCGCCGGTCCCTTCTTCCATCGGCCTGCGGGCGAAGAAGTTGATCTCGCCGGCAGGGTCATCGCGACCCTCGAGCCGGCTGGCTCAGAGGCCCATCAGGTAGTAGCGGGCGGCGAGCTCCCCTGCCTTCAAGGCAAGGGCGGCCAGGCGGCCGATCAGGCTCTCCTGCTCATGGAACTCGGGGCAGCGCTTGGCCCGGCGTGTGGCGAGCCGCTCGATCTGGTTGAGGCTCGCCGTCTCCCAGAGCACGTTCTCACGATCCCGGGCCCAACCCGCATCCCGCTGATAGCGGCTGATCTGCTGGGTGAGCTTCACGCATTCCCGACCCACGGGCTTGGGCGCGGCCAGGACCGGGCCAGCCGCGAGAATCGCGATCAGGATGGCTTGGATGAGCGTCTTCAACGGCAGTCCCCCCGGAGAGCCACGAGGGGTATCGGCAGGACCGCCTCGGAAGTAAAGCCCGATCCCCTGGGGGGAAGCAGGGACATCCCCGCTAGAGCTGATCCGCCAGGGCTTCTGCGCTCCGGTGGGCCAGAGCCATCCCGGTGAACATCGGATTGACCGATGTGCAGCGGGGGAAGATCCCCGTATCGACCAGGAAGAGCCCATCCATGTCGTGGGCGCGGCCCAGCGGATCCACCACTCCCTTAGCCGGATCGCCGTGCATTCGGGTCGTGCAGAAGGCGTGGTTGGAGGCGGTGACGAAATCCGAGGGCGCGAAGCGACGGGTGCGCAGGACGTCCGCTTCCTCGAGCGAGCGCATCTCGTCTGCTACCCCATGCACGCCCGGCAGGATCGTCGTCGCACCTGCCGCGAAGAAGATGCGGGCGATCTGGTAGAGCGCCCCACCCAACACCTGCGCATCCTCGGCATCGAAGTGCCAGGTGAGAATCGGGTCGAGGGAGGCGCCGCGTCTTGGCCGCACGGTCCCGAGAGAACGGTGGCAGGTGGCGATCGCATCCCAGTTGGCGGCATAGGGCACTTCGGCGAAGCGCTTCTTCAGATCGTGGCCGAACCCGGGGAAGCGCACCGCCAGGATCCCCGCCGGTGCCCACAACGTCTCGAGCTTGTAGCCCTCGCGCAGGAAGGCCAGGCTCTGGTAGCCCTGGGTGGCGCCGAAGCCCGGATCGACCTCATCCGGGAAGACACCGAGAACGGCGAGCCCCGGGTGGAACTGCAGATTCCGCCCTACCTGGCCGGAGCCATTCGCCAGGTTGCCGCTCTTCTGCAGGAGGATGGGCGTCGCCATACAGCCCGCAGCCAGCACCACCGCTTTCGCGTCGATCCGGAAGCGATGACTGCGGCGGCCGCTGAAGGGCTCGACCACCTGGCCCCGTACGCCGGTGGCGCGACGCCCGTCGGTGAGCACTTCCTGTACCTGAACGGAGGTCAAGACACGGGCGCCGGCCTTGATCGCCGCGGGCACGTACGAGATATCCATCGATTGCTTCGCGCGAGCACGGCAACCGGTGAAGCACTCGCCGCTACCGCGACAGCCTCGTACGTTGCGGGCGATCGGCTCACTCTCGATGCCCAGCGCATTGCAGCCATCCCGAAACAAGAGATTGCGCTGGCCCTGCACGTCGTCAGGGGTTGGCGCGATCCCGAGAAAGGCTTCCACCGCGTCGAAGTGGGGATCCAGATCCGAGCGACGCGTCCCCTCGATCTCGCAATGCTCCTCCCAACCCTCGAACACGAAATCCGGCGGGCGTACGCAGATGGCGGAGTTCACCAGGGATCCCCCGCCAAGAGCGATGGCCTGCATGGTGGGGATGATGGTCCCGCGGGTCGTTCGCAGCCCTGCCTCGCGCATCGTGCGGCTCATCGACAGAGCGCCGTCGAGTTCGAACTCCTGAGGTGTGAAGGGCGGGCCTTCCTCGAGAAGAACCACCCGTTTGCCCTTTGCGGTGAGCTCGTGGGCGACCACCGCGCCGCAGGGGCCCGACCCGACCACCACCACGTCGGCCTCTTCGGTGAAGTCTCGTTCGTACTCGGCGAAGACCCGAACCTCGCCCTCGACCCCCCTGCTCATTGCGTCGGCTCCGCATGGTCCGGGTGGAGCGGCGCGTCCGCGGCAAGCGGAATGCCAGACGGCGCGACCAGGTCTTCCGGTCCGTAGGCAATCGTGCTTCGGTGGGCACCGATCGCGGGGTAGAGGAGATCGGCTTCGACCACCGGCGATTCGATCTGCTTGGCCGCAAGGTGGAGCGCCCGCAGGACGACAGGATCGGAAAAGAAGCCCATCGTCAAGATCGCCCGCAGGCTCGAAAACACCAACCGACGCGGAAACCAGGAACTCGTCCGCCAGTCTTCGAGAACGGCACCCTGCTGCTCGGAGCTCAACGAGGAAAACCGACGCCGACCACCTCGGCCGGGCGCAGCGAAGAACAGGGTCGCATGCTCCATCAGGAAGAAGAGCAATCGCATCAAGATCCCGACGGTCCGAGGCACCGAAGCGACGTAGCGATCGGCCCAGGCGGGTATTCCAGCCTGGGTGCCCGAGGGCGGGACCGGACCTCCTTCCGGGTACGTCGCGTCCGCCACAGCAACCAGAAAGGCGAGTTCCCGGGCGGTCAAGGCAAGGCTGGGCTCCTTTGCCTGGGGATACCCTCCAAACACCCGCCATACCGCCCAACCGAGGAGCGATGCGGTGAGAAGACCAGCCACGAGGCCCCAGGCAGACGGCATTTGTGGAGCGTAGCCCAGCGATCTCAAGGGGTAATCTCCCAATGCCGATGCAGGAGGCGATGGGTTCCGCCTCGATCATTTCGATCTCGTTGGGTGTGGCTGCTCTTTGTGCAGCCCTTCTCAACTTCGGCCTCCACCGCCTCGGACGGCGGAGCCGCGATCATTTCTGGCTCGCGGTAGCGGCCCTCGGCATCGCTCAGCTCGCGGTCGGCAATGCGCTGGTTTATTCCGCGCAAACACTGGCCGCTGCCGAGGCTGCCCAAATCGTTTCCCTGGCAGCATGTGTTCCTCTGGTCATCGGCTTCTTGCGCTTCGCCTCCTTGTTCGCCGGCATCCAGATCCGCTGGCTCGAAATCCCGGCCGGTTTCTTCGCAGCGGTCATCGTCCTGACGGTTCTCGTCTGGCCAGAGCTGCTCTTCACCGGGGAGAGCGTCGAAGCCAAGCTGCCCGTGTTGGGTCTCGACTTCGTCGAGAGCAGACTCAGTCCGCTCGCAGGCCTCATGTTCGCGCCATTCCTGTTCATGTTCGCGACGGTCCTCGTGTTGTTCTGGCGCAAACGGCACGAGCTGGAGCAGCCCGGCCTGCTGATCGGTTCCGCCGTGCTGTGGCTGCTGACGGCAACGAACGACTCCCTGATCGGAACCGGGCTCTACCGCGGCCCATACCTGATGGTCGGCGGCTACGTCCTCTTCCTGCTCGCCTTCACGTTCTTCCTGGTACGCCGCTTCGTCGATAGCCTCGACGCCCTCGAAGACAGTTCGGACGATCTCCGCCTGCTGGTCGAAGAACGCACGGAGAAACTGCGGCAGAAGGACATGCAGCTGGCGCACGGCGCGCGCATGGCCACCGTCGGAACGCTTGCCGCGGGATTGGCCCAGGAGATCCAGTTGCCGCTCGAAGATGTCACCGAACGGCTCGATGGCGCTGCGAGTCGTTTCGGCGTGATCGAAGAAAGCGAGGCCTTCGAAGCCAATCTGGCGAACGCGCGCCGGGGCGTCGATCGGATCCGAACGATCGTCACCCGGCTGCTCCACGTCGCGCGACGCGATACGGGCCGCTTGGGGCCTGTGGATGTCAACCAGGTCATCGAGGCGGTGCTCCCGATCGTCGGACACGAAGCTCGCGGGCGGGCCTCACTCGAAACCTCCCTCGAACGCCTGCCGATCGTCGACGGGGATGAGCGCCTGCTCGGCCAGATCGTGCTGAATCTGGTCTTGAACGCGTTGCACGCTGCCCCCCAGGACGGCACCCATGAGCATCGGGTTCGGGTCTGTACACAGGCCGTGCCGGACGGGGTACAGATCCTCGTCAGCGATACGGGGCCGGGAATCCCGATGGACATCCGCGAGCGCGTCTTCGAGCCCTTTTTCACGACCAAGCCGCCGGGCGAAGGCAGCGGCCTCGGGCTCACGGTCACGCGACAGATCGTGGAGCGCCATGGTGGCCAGATCGAGTTCCGCAGCACGTCGCGAGGCACCACCTTCATCGTCGATCTGCCAGCTTCCAACACCGTGCCGGAGCAGGCATGAATACCGCGTCCCTTCTCACGGTCATGCTAGGTGTGGTGGCCCTCTGCATCGCCGCCTTCAACGGGCTCTTCTTCTTCTTGCGGAGGCAAGAACGAGCCCATCTCTGGCTCGCGGTCGCGGCGGCGGGCATGGTTCCCGCTGCTGGATTCACAGCCGCGCTGTATACGTCGACCGGACCGTGGGAAGCCGCGCTCTACCGTCAAGGCTCCCTCTTCTCCCTGCTCGTGTTGGCCTGGGGAATCGCCCGCTTCAGCGAAGCGCTGCTGGAGGCGCCGCTCGGGTGGGTGCGCCCTGCCCTCGTCGCAAGTATCGCCGTGCTGATCCCGGTGGCCTTGCTCCCCGGCGTGGGCAATACCTTGGAGCCCGTCCTGCGTACGGTTCCGCTCTTCGACATCAGCTACATCGATACCGTCATCGCAGGCCCGAACGCCGCCATCGCATTCCTCGCACTCCTCCCGATCGGATTGATCGTTCGCCACTACCAGCGCCACCTGCCCCATGTCGATGTGCCGACGGGTCCGGTCCTCGTGGCAACCCTGTTCTGGGCAGCTTGCGCCGGTTTCGAGATCGCGGTGGGTTCCGGACTCGTCGATGGGCCCTTCGTTCTCGTCCTGGGCTATGACGTCTTCGCGTGCACGTTCACGGGGCTGCTCGTTGGTCGGATCACCCGCTCGCGCGCACTCAGCCGGGAAGCCTCGGAAGAACTCCAGGTTCTCGCCGAAGCACGCCTCGAAGCCATCCGCCAACGTGAGCTTCAACTCGCCCACGGCGATCGACTGGCCACCGTCGGCACCCTGGCCGCGGGCGTCGCCCATGAAATCAACAACCCGCTCGCGTTCGTCTCGGCCAACCTGAATCAGCTGGAGGAACTGGCCAAGGATCCGAACGAGAAAGACGCCCCGGCGCTGTTTCAGGAAATCCTGCTCGAGACCCGCGAAGGCCTGACGCGCATTTCCTCCACGGTCTCGGGGCTGGTGGCGATGGCGCAGCGAGAAGAAGGAGCCGCCCATGCGGTCGATCTCGAGAACGTGGTCGAATCCGTCCTGCGGCTCGCCAGGCATCAGGTCCCCGACGATGTCGTGCTGCGCACGGATCTCGACCCAGCCGCACCGGTGATCGGTGACGAACGGCTATTAGGCCAGGTGGTACTCAATCTGGTGGTGAACGCAATCCATGCGATCCCCGAAAAGCGTTCCGGTGGAGGCCAGATCACTCTGCGCATCCGCGACCATGGCGAGCGGGTGGAACTGGCGGTGATCGACGACGGCACCGGCATCCCCGACGACGTGTTGCCCCAGATCTTCGATTCGTTCTTCACGACGAAAGAGCCGGGCCGTGGCACGGGCCTCGGCCTCCCCGTCACCCGCCAGCTGATCGCCCGGCATGGTGGCACGATCGAGGTCGAGACCAACCCGAAGGGCACCTGCATGCGGGTCTCGCTGCCAGCTGCGCTGCGCCGAACCGTGAGCGCGCGCTAGAGGAAACGTTCGCCTTCGCTACAATGTACCACTTGTTATCAATCTTTGTAGTGGTACAAATATGAAATCGAATGAGTATCCGCCTGGCCCCCGAAGCACGCTGAAACGTCTCCCCGAGCGGGGCCGGTACGATCGCTCCACTGTGCACGCCATCCTCGACGAAGGCCTCGTTGGGCACATCGGGTTCGCCGTGAAGGGCCAGCCATTCGTCATCCCCACGGCCTACGTAAGGATAGACGAGACCCTCTATCTCCATGGCTCTCCTGCCAGTCGGATGTTGAAGGAGCTGCGCAAAGGCGTTCCGGTCTGTGTCACGGTCACCCACTTGGACGGCATCGTCCTGGCGCGATCCGCGTTTCATCACTCGATGAACTTCCGCTCGGTGGTCATCTTCGGAACAGCGCGCAGCGTCGATGACCTCGATGAAAAGAAGCGAGTGCTGGATGCGTTGGTCGAGCATGTCGCCGCGGGGCGCTCGTCTGATGCACGGCCTGGGAACCCGGAGGAGCTCGCCTTCACCCGAATCCTGGCGGTTCCCATCGAAGAGGCTTCAGCCAAGGTGAGGTCGGGCCCGCCCATCGACGACGAGGCCGATCTGATGCATCCGGCCTGGGCCGGAGTCGTACCGCTGCGCCTTCAAGCGGGGCAGCCCATCCCGGATGAACGTCACCCGCCGACCCAGGAAGCGCCGGCCTACGTCACGGGTTACCGTCGAGGAGCCGCCCCCCCGCCGGAGTAGCTCACGGGACATGCGCATCGGAATCGTCAGCGATACGCACAACCATCTGCGGAATGTGGGGCGCATCGTCGAGTTGTTCAACGCGGCGGGAGTGAGCCGGGTGGTGCACACAGGTGACATCACCCAGGCGAAGACATTGCACGCGCTCTCGCCGCTTACCTGCCCCGTGGTGGGTGTCTACGGCAACAACGATCTGGAACGCACGAGCCTGGAGGAAGCCGCCGAACAACTGAGCTTCCAACTCGTCGATCCACCACTTCGCTTGTGCTGGGCCGAGCGGGAAATCGTCGTCGTTCACGATCCCCGCGACCTGGCCGAGCTGGAACTCGGCTCAGGAACCCTTGCGCTCCACGGCCACACCCACCGGACGACCGAGGAATGGCAGCAAGGTGGTGTGTTGGCCTTCAATCCAGGCGAGTGTGCCGGCATGCTGGAAGGCCGAAACACGATCGGCATCGTCGATCTGGCCCAGCTCGGTGTGGAGCTGATCCAATTTTGAGCACCCTCGAGGAGACGCCATGAAATCGGCCGAAGAGGCCCTCGCCGACTACCAACCCGAGCGCGAACGATTCCTCCAAGAGGCCCTCGCAGGGCTGGCGTGTGAGCCCAAAGGTTTGCCCTGCAAGTACTTCTACGACGAGCGCGGTTCCGCGCTCTTCGAGGAGATCTGTGAACTCCCGGAGTACTACCCGACCCGCACCGAACTGGAAATCATGCGCCTGCACGCCAAGGAGATGGCGACCGTTCTCGGCAAGCATTGCCTGCTCGTCGAGTACGGAAGTGGCTCCAGCACGAAGACGCGCCTGCTGCTGGATCAGCTGGACTCGCCCGCAGGTTACGCGCCCGTAGACATCTCCCGCGACCACCTGCTCTCGACGGCGAACCGATTGGCAGCAGACTATCCAGGCCTGGAGATCCTCCCTGTCTGCGCGGACTTCACGCGCCCTTTCGAGGTGCCGGCTTCTCGGATCCGCCCGGAATGCGTGGCGGTCTACTTTCCGGGCTCGACGATCGGTAACTTCCTTCCCGACGGCGCGACTGCGTTGCTTCGCGCTGCACACGCCGAGGTCGGCCCCGGTGGCATGCTCTTGATTGGCGTCGACCTGGTCAAGCGGCCAGACGTGCTGGAACGCGCCTACGATGATTCGGCCGGCGTGACGGCTGCGTTCAACGAGAATCTGCTGGTGCGTTTGAATGAGGAACTCGGGGCGGATTTCGATCTGGAGCGCTTCTCCCACCGCGCCCACTGGAATGAGGCGGATGCGCGGATCGAAATGCATCTCGTCAGCAGCGTCGATCAGCAGGTGCGCCTCGGCGGTGAGGTGATCGAATTCGCCGCCGGCGAGGCGGTCTGCACCGAGCATTCCCACAAATACACGCTCGAAAACTTCGCAACGCTTGCCGACGCCGCGGGCTTCGACGTGGAGCGGATCTGGACCGATCCGCAACGCTGGTTCAGCGTGCAGGCCCTGCGAGCACGGTGAAGAGGGCAGCGCTGAAGACCCTCTACTTCGCCTACGGATCGAACCTCTCGGCAGCGCGACTGCAGAAGCGCGTGGCGACCGCCGAGCCCGCGGGCACGGCGCGCCTCGAGGGGCATCGACTCGTCTGCGACAAAACCGGCCGCGACGGATCCGCCAAGGCCAACCTGGTCCCTGGTTTGGACGAGCATGTCTGGGGCGCCCTCTACCTGCTCGAAGCCCGCCAGCTCACGACTCTCGACCGCTTCGAAGGTGGCTACGAGCGCCTCCTGGTGAGCGTCGAAAGCCATGTGGACGGGCACGCGAACGGATTCAGGGAAGCGCTGACGTACTGCTCCAGCCAGCGCACAGCCGATCCGGTTCCTTTCGATTGGTACCGGCAGCTGATCCTCGACGGTGCACGCGAACATGGCCTTCCTGCGGCCTGGCTGGCCCGGCTCGAAGCCCTGCCGTGCCGCGCGGACCCCAGCCGGGCCGAGCTGCGCTAGAAACTCGCTCTGGAGGCATTGTGAGCTGGAAGAATGAAATCGAGGGCATCGAGGAGCGACGCCGCCGGGCCCTCGAAATGGGCGGAGCCGAAGCGGTCGCGAGCCAACATGCGAGAGGCCGGCTCTCGGTTCGGGAACGAATCGATCGGCTGTCCGACCCGGAAAGCTTCCGCGAGCAGGGGCCGATCGCCGGCCACGGCGAGGTCGATGCGGACGGCCACCTCACGGATTTCGCTCCGGCCAACTACGTACTCGGCACGGCGAAGGTTGACGGACGGCCGGTCGTTCTGGGCGGAGAAGATTTCACCCAGCGCGGAGGCTCACCCTCCCCCGCGGGCCTGCGAAAGAGTGTCTACTCCGAAACCCTGGCGCTCCAGTACCGGTTGCCGCTGGTCCGCTTCCTGGAGGGCGGCGGCGGCAGCGTGACCGGCAGCCGCGGCAAGGGCGCACCCCGGCCGATGGGCGACCCGGTGTTCGCCGCCCCGCGCTTCCGCTCGATCATGCAGGTGATGGCGACCGCCCCGGTCGTCTCCGCAGCGCTCGGCGCCGTCGCCGGATTTCCCGCTGCCCGCCTGGTCGCTTCCCACTTCTCGTTGATGACCCGCAACACGGCACAGATCCTGATCGGCGGGCCCGCCGTGGTGGCTCGGGCCACCGGCGAGAACCTCACCAAGGACGAGTTGGGCGGCGCCAAGCTGCACGCGCGGAGTGGCGTGGTCGACAACGTGGTCGAAGACGAAGAGGAAGCCTTCGAGTCGATCCGTCGCTTCCTCTCCTATTTGCCAACCAACGTCTGGGAGCTTCCCCCGGTCGCCGCATGCGAGGACGATCCGAACCGCCGGGAAGAAGCACTCGCCGAGATCATTCCCCGCGAGCGACGTCGCGTCTACAACGCACGCAAACTCGTCGGCCACATCGTCGACCGCGATTCGTTCTTCGAGATGACGCCAGGCTTCGGCCGCTCCCAGGTCACGGGCCTGGCACGTCTGGCCGGCCATCCGGTCGGTGTCTGGGCCAACGATACGCGCTTCTACGCCGGTGCGATGACGGCGAACGCCGCCCAGAAGGTTCGTCGCTTCGTCGATTTCTGCGACACCTTCCACCTGCCAATCGTGGCCTTCGTCGACGAGCCGGGCTTCATGATCGGCTCGGAAGCGGAACGGGCCGGGACCATCCGCCACGGCGCGGCCGCGCTCTTTGCGGTTCAACAATCTTCCGTACCGATGGTCTCCGTGATCGTGCGCAAGGCCTACGGCGTCGCTGCGGCTGCCCACTTCGGACCCGAGGGCACGGTCTTCGCCTGGCCGTCCGCGGAAAGCGGCGCACTCCCGATCGAGGGCGGTGTCGCCGTCGCCTTCCGGCGAGAAATCGAAGCTGCCGCAGACCCGGCCGCCCGGCGTGCCGAACTGGAGGAGCAGTTCGCCTCGCGCCGCTCGCCCTACCCGCGGGCCGAGGCCTTTGGCGTGCACGATCTGCTCGACCCTCGTGAGAC
>JAFDCZ010000140.1 GCA_019312665.1 Deltaproteobacteria bacterium
CACCATGTGGTCGGCCTCGACAACATGAACGACGCCTACGATATTCGCATGAAGCAACACCGGCTGCGTTCCCCTCAGGCACAGCCCACCTTCAGCTTCGTCGAAGCCAGCGTTGCCGATCCTGCGACGCTTCGCATGCCCGTCTTGCGCGATCACCGCTTCGACGCGGTCTTCAACCTGGCTGCCCGGGCGGGTGTGCGCTCGAGCGTCGAGTATCCCTGGATGTACGTGGAGACGAACATCACGGGCACGCTCAACATGCTCGACCTGTGTCGTGAACACGGGATCTCGAAGTTCGTCCTCGCTTCGACTTCCAGCCTCTACGGGGCCGCGAATCCGTGCCCCTATACCGAGGACCAGGATACGAGCCGCCCGCTCTCGCCCTACGCCGCGTCGAAAGGCGGCGCCGAGGCGTTGGCGCATACCTATCATGCTCTTCACGGCATCGATGTCTCCGTGTTGCGCTACTTCACGGTCTATGGCCCGGCGGGTCGCCCGGACATGGGCGTCTTCCGTTTCGTGCAACGGATTCGCGAAGGGTTCCCGATCATCGTCTACGGCGATGGCACGATGTCGCGGGATTTCACCTTCGTGGATGACATCGCCCGGGGGACGATTGCGGCTGCGAGGCCTCTCGGGTTCGAGGTGATCAACCTCGGCGGCGACCAGCCGTATCAGGTCAACGAGCTGATTCGGACGATCGAGCAGGCCCTCGGCCGCAAGGCCATCATCGAGCATGAGCCGGCCCACCCGGCCGACGTGCCGGCAACCTGGGCGAGCATCGACAAGGCCGCCGCCCTGCTGGATTGGAGCCCCCAGATCTCGCTCGAAGACGGGATCGCACGCTGCGTCGCCTGGTACGAGGCGGAGCGCAGCTGGGCTCACCGCATCGAGGCCTATTAGGCCAGGAGGCGTTCGGTGCTCAGGCCGCGCCGAAGCCTGCGACGTAGGGGATGGTTGCGGCCCGAGTGTCGATTGAGTCGCCGGCCTCGAGCAAGACCCGCGTCGCGTTCCAGGTGCCCTCGAGGAGCGCCTTGCGGGTTCCGTCACGGACGCCGGCCGGCAAGCTGCCGCCCTTGTAGGTGAGGTTGCGCGCGACGAGGTCGACCACCACCTGCTGGGATGGATCGAGAGTGACGCTGTCCATCAGGGCTTCGAGATCGTTCGGCTCGAGTGTGATGCAGGGCAGACCCAGGGCCGTGCAGTTGCCCGCGAAGATTTCCGCGAACGAGGCCCCTACAAAGGCCTGGAAGCCGAAGCGCTGGAGCGATTGCGGCGCGTGCTCCCTGGAAGAGCCGCAGCCGAAGTTCTCGCCGACGACCAGGATGCTCGCGCCCGCGAATCGCTCGTCATCCAGGGGATGATCGCCCTTCGCCTGCTCGCGGTCGTCTTCGAAGGCGTGCTCGCCGAGGCCATCGAAGGTGACGCAGCGAAGGAAGCGTGCGGGAATGATGCGATCGGTGTCGATATCGCTTCCGCGCAGGACACATGCGCGGCCCTCGACTCGTTCCACGATACTCGCCATGTCTACAGCACCTCGCGGACGTCGGTGACTTCGCCCCTCAACGCCGCTGCCGCCACCATGGCCGGCGACATGAGCAACGTGCGCCCGGTGGGGGAACCTTGGCGGCCCTTGAAGTTGCGGTTGCTCGAAGAGGCGGAGACCTCGCGTCCCTGCAGCTTGTCCGGGTTCATCGCGAGACACATGGAGCAACCGGGCTCTCGCCAATCGAAGCCTGCCGCGCGAAACACCTGGTCGAGCCCCTCCGCTTCGGCCTCGCGGGCTACCGATTGGGAGCCGGGCACGACCAGCGTGCGCACGCCATCGGCGACCTTGCCCGTCTTCGCGACGCGTGCGGCCTCCCGCAAATCCGAGATCCGGCCATTCGTGCACGATCCGATGAATGCGACATCGATCTTCGTACCCGCGATCGGCTGTCCGGGCCGGAAGCCCATGAACTCGAGCGCCTCTGCGAAAGCCGGCCTATCCGCATCGGGCACATCGCTGAGGTTCGGGATCGGTTCGTTGACGCCCGCCGATTGGCCGGGATGGATGCCCCAGGTGACGGTCGGCGGGATGTTTTCGCCGGCTATCGTGACGAGATCGTCGCAAGGGGCGCCGGGCTCACTGGCCATGCTGCGCCACCAGTCGACGGCAGTATCCCACGCCTCGCCTGTAGGCGCGTACTCGCGTCCACGGAGATAGTCGAAGGCCACTTCGTCCGGGTTGATGTAGCCGACTCTCGCGCCACCTTCGATCGACATGTTGCAGACAGTGAGGCGCTCTTCCATCGTCATCGCTTCGATCACCGGCCCGGCGTACTCGTAGGCGAAGCCGACGCCACCCTTGACGCCGAGCTGACGGATGATGTGGAGGATCACGTCCTTGGCGTAGACGCCACCTTCGAGTTTCCCCGACACCTCGATGCGCCGCAGCTTGGGTTTCTCCATCGCGAGGCATTGGGTGGCCAGTACGTCGCGAACCTGGCTCGTGCCGATGCCAAAGGCGATCGCCCCGAATGCGCCGTGGGTCGATGTATGGCTGTCGCCACAGGCCACGGTCATCGCAG
Source organism: Deltaproteobacteria bacterium (assembly GCA_019312665.1). Classification (GTDB taxonomy): domain Bacteria; phylum Myxococcota_A; class UBA9160; order UBA9160; family UBA6930. The sequence goes on from JAFDCZ010000140.1 coordinate 2,571, forward strand.
GCTGGGTCAGACCGAGTTCGGGCCCGATCACGTGCACGACACCCTGGCGGCCACTCGCAGAGTCGAAGAGGGTGATGTCGTGCTCGCGGCAATTTCGTTCCAGCGCGACCATCATCTCCTCGGCCAGATCATCGGCCAGGGGCCGCAGCTGCGAATCGGTCGGGATGATGTGATCGATGGTGGCGAACGTGCGCTGCGGATAGCGGACGCCGAGTTTCATTTCCTCGAGCATGGCGAACGCTTGCGGGCTGGTGACCTCGTGGACGAGGTGCAGGCCGATGAACAGCTGGGTCTGCCCGTCCGGAAGCTCCCGGACCGAGTGGGTCTCCCAGACTTTGTCGAACAGGCTACGAGGGGAGGGCATGAGCCGGGGATGTAGCAGAAAAGGGGCGCTCCGCCTCCTGGGGGGCGCCTGCTCTGGGAATGTCTAGGTTCTCGAAATGGACCTCATGTACGCAGCGCACGTCCCTTCCGGCGAGGGGCCGTTTCCGACCATCCTGATGCTCCACGGTTGGGGTGCCAACGCTCACGATCTGCTCGGCTTGGCCCCGGTCCTCCATGGCGGCCAGGCCCTGGTCTTGTGCCCCCAGGGCCCGGTGGCCTTCGAAATCAGCCAGGGGATGCTGGGCTTCGGCTGGTGGCCGATCACCGAGGATCGGGAGATCGATCCGGTGGCGTTCGACTCCGCCAGCAAGGCGGTCGAGAGCTTCCTCGATGAAGCTGGGCGGCGGTATCCGATCGATCCGCGCAAGACCGTCGTCGTGGGATTCAGTCAAGGTGGGGTGATGGCCTACGACCTGGTCCTGCGAAACCCCGAGAGGTTCGCGGGCCTGGTCGCCCTTTCGAGTTGGCTGCCCGATCACGTGGAGAAGGGGGTTCCGAGCCAACCGGGTCTCGAGAATTTTCCGGCGTTGCTGATCCACGGCACCGAAGATCCGATGATTCCGGTCGAGCGCGCGCAGGAGAGCCGGCAGAAGCTGCTCGCCCGCGGCCTGAATGTGCACTACCGGGAATACGAGATGCAGCACGAGATCCGGCCCGAGGCATTGCGGGAGCTGGTCGTGTGGCTCGAGGAGAAGGTCTTCAACCTGATCCAGCTCGCTTGAGGCGACTGCGCGGGGTGTCGATGAGAACTCGTGAGCACTAGCGAGAGGCGCGAGACCCGGAGGAGGATCCTCAGCTCCGGTGTTCCGGGCATGGCGCTGTGGTCGTCGAACTCACGGCCAGCGCTGGTCCGTGCATCGGCGATCGTCGCGGTTCTGGTCCTGCTGGTGGGGCTCGCCGGATTCCAGGTGCGCAGCTACCGCCGCCAGGCGCTCGAGCACGAAGCGGGCATGATCGCGGACCAGGTGGCCAACCATCTGACGAGCTGGACGGATGGGCGCCTCGCTGCGATCCAGCCTTTCGTCGACCACTGGCACGATCACTACGCAGGCAAGCCGGAGGTCTTCCGGCGAGATGCCCGGCTCTTCCTGGATCGCCTTCCGGGCCTCCAGGCTCTGAACTGGATCGGCGCCGATTGGGTGATCCGAACGACCGTGCCCAACGAGGGCAACGAGGCCGCGCTCGGCCGGGACCTCCACGATCATCCGGCGCCCGATGTTGCGGAGGCCATTCGGCAGGCCACGGCGACGGGCGCCCCCACACGCACCCGGGCGATCGTGGATTTCCTGCAAGGCGGGCGAGGGTTCGCCAGCTACTGGCCGGTGAGGGGTGCCGACGGCGCCATCGTCGGGTTCGTGAATGCGGTCCTTCGCGTCAATCAGATGATCGAAGTCTCCCTCTTCGCCTCCCAGCTGGAAGGCTAGTACCAGATCGCGTTGGTCGAGGAGGGTGGGCTGGTCGCCTTCGGCCCGTCTGGGGAAGACGGCCGTGGCATCGAGTTCTGGCCTTTCTCGATGAAGCGGTGGATTGGGCTGCTCGATCGCTCCCTCATTCTGGTGGTCGCACCCACCCAGAGCCGTGTCGACCAGCTCCTCACCCCCGCCGACCTCCTCAACCTGGCTGGTGTGCTCGGGGCCTGCGCGTTGGTCGGGGTCCTCTCCTTCGGCGTCCTTCGGCGTCAATCCGAACTCGCCCGCCTCGCGATGGCAACCGCGCAGGCCGAAGAAGGCATTCTCGTGATCGGCAGGGACGCGCGAATCCTCTACGCCAACAGGGCGTCCGCCAAGATGATGGGTCGGGAATCGCTGATTGGAAGCGATGTCACCGTCCTCTCCGAGGGACAAGGCGATGACAACCTGCTGATCGAGATCGCGGAAGCCCTTGGGGCAGGGCGCATCTGGCGTGGACGCTATTCGTCGCTCTGGGCCGATGGCTCGCGCCATTTCCGGGACGCCAGCATCACCCCGGTGCGCGGCCGGACGGGAAGAGTGGAAAGTTACGTCGGCGTCATTCGCGACGTCACCCGGGAGCACGAGCTCGAAGAGGCGCTTCGCCATTCCCAGAAGATGGATGCGGTGGGTCGGCTCGCGGGAGGCGCGGCCCATGAGTTCAACAACCTGCTCACGGTGATCCAGGGCTATGCGGAGCAACTCGTCGAGAGTCTCGACGCAGCGTCCGATCTCCACCGTGCCGCGCTCACCATTCAGGATGCAGCCGGGCGCGCAGCCACCACGGTCGGCCAGCTGCTCGCCTTCTCCCGCCGCCAATCCGCGCGGCCCGAGCGCCTCGATCTGACCAACACGATCGAACGCCTCGAAATGGTGCTGCGCGGCGCTCTCGGTACGAAGGCCACGCTGGCCCTGCGCCTTGCTCCCGATCTTCCACCGGTCATGGCCGACCCGAATCATATCCAACAGGTGCTCGTCAATCTCTGCATGAACGCACGGGATGCGATGTCCGAGGGCGGGACAGTCACGCTGAGTACGTCGGAGGTCGTCGTTTCCGACGAGCCGTCCGGGACGCTTCCCGAGCTCGACCCTGGCCGCTACGCCGCTCTTTCGGTTTCCGACCACGGGAGCGGAATGGATGAGGCGACACGCTTGCGGATGTTCGAGCCGTTCTTCACGACCAAGGAGGTCGGCCGGGGAACGGGCCTCGGCCTGGCCACCGTCTACGGCATTGCAGAGCAGAGCGGCGGTGCGCTTCGTGTGGAAACCGAACTGGGCAAGGGTACCGTCGTGACCCTGTATCTACCCTTCGCGGCCTGACCCGAACTCCAACGCCGAGTCGGCTATCCTTTCCGCCCGTCGGGGTGTAGCTCAGCGGCCAGAGCCTGATCTTTGGGTGGTCAGCGTCGGGGGTTCGAATCCCCCCACCCCGACCACTTTGCGACGGCGGCACCCCTCATCATGCCCCGCCAAAGGGTCGACGGGCCGAGCGCGAAGGCGAGATGGAACCCGCCCGCCGTTGCCCGGCCGAGAGGTCAGCGGGAAGCGTTCGGGTGGACGTCCAGGAGAGCATTCAACCGCTCGCACGCCAGGTCGATGAGCGCTTTGCGATCGAGGCGCGAGGGCTCCATGCAGAACGACGTGACGGCGAAGATCGCCATCCTCACCAACGTCTTCGCCTCATCGTCCGTCATGTCCGGATGCAGCTCCAGCACGAGTCGCTTCCACTCGTCGCGGTGCCGCAGCTCGCTGCGTCGCAAGGGGCGGCGGAATTCATCCGAGAGGTGCCGGGCCTCGAGCATGTAGGCGGCGTAGATGTCTGCGTTGTCGAGCGCGACGCCCACATAGGAGCGAACCAGGGCCTCGAGGGCGTCCTCGGGAGCCAGATCCTCAGAGGTCAATGCCTCACGGGTAGCCGCTGCGATCCGCCGAGAACCCGCGCGGATGGCCTCCGCCAGGATTTCTCCCTTGCCGGAGAAGTGCCGGTAGAGGGCCGGGCCGGTCACCCCGGCGGCATTGCCGATCTCGTTGATCGACGTTCCGTGGAAACCCCGCTGTCTGAACAAGCGGAGCGCGGCATTCAGGATGGCCTCACGCCGGGCGGGGCCGCCTCGTCGGAGCGGGACGTCCTCGACCGCTCGCTGGTTGACCTCCCTGGGCATGCTAGCTAAGTTAACGTTCACTCACTTAGTGGCAAGCCCGACGTGGACCGAAGAATCCCATCTCCACCGGTATGCTGCCCAGCCAATGGAGCTTCTTGATGGCCGATCATCGCAGCATGAGCGAGGACGAACTTCGTGCACGTACGCGCGCACTCCTCGATGAGGCCCACCCCGAGCAAGTGGAGGCCATCCCCTTTCGCCAGGCGCAGTACGACCACGGTCTGGCGTGGGTTCATTTCCCCGAGGGCTACGGCGGTCTGAACCTGAGCCCCAAGATGAACGTGATCGTCCAGGACGAGATCCTCGAGCACTCGAAGATCAGTCACGGTATGCCGGCCGCCAGCATCATCGGCATCGGAATGGGCGCTCCAGTCGTGCTCACGTACGGCACCGAAGAGATGAAGAAGAGCATGCTTCCCAAGATCTTTACGGGCGAGGAGATCTGGTGTCAGCTCTTCAGCGAGCCGAGCGCCGGATCGGATGTGGCGGGGCTTGCCACGAGCGCAGTCCGCGACGGCGATGATTGGATCCTCAACGGCCAGAAGGTCTGGACCACCGTGGCTCACCTTTCGCGTTGGGGCATGCTGCTCGCACGCACCGACCCCGACGTCCCCAAGCACGATGGTCTGTCCTACTTCGTCCTCGACATGCAGGCACCCGGCGTAGACGTGCGTCCTCTCTATCAGATCACCGGGGAAGCGGAATTCAACGAGGTCTTCATGACCGATGTGCGAATTCCGCACGACCGGATGTTGGGCAAAGAGGGCCAGGGCTGGCGTGTCGCCATTACGACGCTGATGAACGAGCGTGTCGCGATCGGCGGAGGCGGCTCGAAGCGCAAGGGCGGAGGCACGATCAGTCAGCTCCTCGAGCTCTGGAACGATCGAAACAAGAACGCGCATTCAGCCGGGCAAGAAGCGCTCCTGCGCGATCGGGTTACCCGTTCGTACATCGATCAGGAGCTGCTCCGTCTGACCGCGCAGCGCGCTCGTGTCACTCAGCAGGCCGGCAACCCGGGGCCCGAGGGGTCCGTCGCGAAGCTGGCACAAGCCGAGATGATGAAGCGGCTCTGGGAGCTCGCCATCGACATCCTCGGCAACGATGGGCTCGCTTACGAGGCTGGCTACGAATTGCGACAGCAGGCATCGGGGATCGACACCACGGAAGGGTTGGCGAAGTACCAGTTCTTGCGGTCGCGTGCGAACTCGATCGAGGGGGGCACCTCCGAAATCATGCGCAACATCCTTGGCGAGCGCGTTCTTGGCCTGCCCGGTGAGCCGCGCGTGGACAAGAAGATCGCCTGGAAGGAGGTTGCGCGTTCGTAGCGCGTGGCTTCTGCGGGGCTCCCTTGCGGGCCTCTTGATCCAACGATGGCCGGTGCGGGTTCCGGTCTGAGAACAGACACGACCTGAGAACGGCTGGCCAGGAAGAGGGAAGCGACATGGCAATCGATTTCACGTTTACCGATGAGCATGAGGAGCTGCGCGCCACCCTTCGCGCCTTCTTGAAGGAAAAGAGCGACGAAGCTGCCGTCCGCGAGCAGATGGCGACGGAACGCGGCTATGACCCGGACGTATGGGAACAGATGGCGGGACAGATGGGCCTCGCCGGCCTCATCATTCCCGAAGAGTTCGGAGGCGCTGGCTACACCTATGTCGAACTCCTGGTAGTGATGGAAGAGATGGGGCGCTCACTGCTTTGTGCCCCCTACCTCGGTACGGCTGTCCTCGCCACGAACGCGCTGCTCCATTGTGTGGATGAAACCACGCGGAAGGAGTTGCTCGTCGGGATCGCTGCGGGTGAGACGATCGCCACGGTTGCACATGCCGAGAGCAACGGTCGCTGGGATCTGGCAGGTGTCGAGATGCGGGCGGAGAAGGGCGAAGGCGGCTTCACCTTGAGCGGGCGCAAATGCTGGGTTCTCGACGGGCATACCGCGGATGTGCTGCTCGTCGTTGCGCGCCACGAAGCCGGGCTTTCCCTCTTTCGGGTGGATGCGGATGCAACTGGCCTCGAAAGGACATTGGTGCCGTCGCTCGACATCACGCGCAAGCTCGCCCAGCTCGATTTCAACGAGACCCCGGCCGACCTGGTGAGTGCCGGTGATCAGACCGATGCCCTGCAGCGGGTCCTGGCCCTGACGGTGGCTGCGCTTGCTGCCGAGCAGGTTGGTGGAGCGCAAATGTGCCTCGAGACCGCGACCGAGTATGCGAAGACCCGGCTTCAGTTCGGGCGGCCCATCGGCTCCTACCAGGCCATCAAGCATAAGTGCGCAGACATGCTGGTCGAAGTCGAGTTTGCCAAGTCCGCGGCCTATGCGGCCTGCTTTTCGGCGGCCGGGAATGAGGAGGATTTCCTCGAGACGGCCGCGCTGGCGAAGGCGTATTGCTCGGAAGCGTACTTCCATGCGGCGGCCGAGAACATCCAGATCCACGGCGGAATGGGCTTCACGTGGGAGCTCCCGGTGCATCTCTATTTCAAGCGTGCCAAATCGAGCGAGCTCTTCCTCGGCGATGCCGCCTATCACCGGGAACGTCTCGCCGATCTGGTCGGCATCTAGGGCCCGAGCGTCGGATCTCAACGAATCGGATTCGAGAATCCAAAGGAGCGAAACGACATGGGTCAGAAGGTATTCGTCGTCGGAGTGGGGATGACCAAGTTCGAGAAGCCCGGCTCGAAGGATTGGGACTATCCGGACATGGGGGCCGAAGCTGCAGGCAAGGCGCTCGAGGATTCTGGAATCTCGTACGATCTCGTCGAGCAGGCGGCCATCGGCTACTGCTACGGCGATAGTACGGCCGGGCAGCGCGCCCTCTACAATGTTGGCCTCTCGGGCATCCCGATCGTCAACGTCAACAACAACTGCGCGACGGGTTCGAGTGCCCTGTACCTCGCGAAGCAGTTCATCGAAGGTGGTCTCGCGGATTGCACGCTGGCACTCGGCTTCGAGAAGATGGAAAAGGGATCGCTCGGTGTGAAGTTCACCGACCGTGCCTCACCCATGGGAAAGTTCTTCTCCAAGATGAACAAGCTTCGGGGCGTGGACCGCAAGAAGCCGGGCGCGCCGCAGATGTTCGGCAACGCCGCGCGTCAGTACATGGAGAAATACGGGGTGAAGGCCGAGAGCTTCGCCCGGATCGGTGAGAAGAATCATCGCCACTCAGTCAACAACCCCTACTCGCAGTTTCGAGATGTCTACACGCTTCAGGAGATCATGGACGCTCCGATGATCTGGGATCCGCTCACGAAGCTGCAGTGCTGCCCTACGAGTGATGGAGGCGGGGCCGCGGTACTCGCCAGTGAGCGATTCGTGCGTGAACACGGTCTCGAGGCCAAGGCGGTCGAGATCCTCGGCATGGCGATGACGACGGATACGCCCAGCACCTTCGACGAGGGCGACATGAAGCTCGTCGGCTTCGACATGACGAAGAGCGCCGCCCGTTCCGTCTACGAGCAGACTGGCCTCGGGCCGGAGAACGTCGACGTGGTCGAATTGCATGACTGCTTCTCCGCCAACGAGATGATCACCTACGAAGGCCTCGGCCTCTGTGCGGAGGGCAAGGCGGCGGATCTCATCGATTCGGGCGCCGTCACCTACGGGGGCGAGGTCGTGGTGAATCCATCAGGTGGACTCATCTCGAAGGGACACCCGCTCGGAGCAACGGGGCTGGCGCAATGCGCCGAACTGAATTGGCAGCTCCGCGGCGAAGCAGAATTGCGGCAGGTCGAGGACGCGAAGGTGGCATTGCAGCACAACCTGGGCCTCGGCGGAGCGTGCGTGGTCGCGATGTACCGCAAAGCCGAACTCGGTTGATCTCGCGTCTGATCTCGCGCCTGATCCGGGCTACTCGGCGACCGGCTCCGCGCTGATGCGAAGCCGGTCGAGCATGAGGCGGAAGCCTGCCTTGTAGTAGTACAGGGCATCTTCCGGGTTCCCACGCTCCTCGCTCAACCGGGCGAGCTCCCAATAGAAGACGGGATCCGGCACACCGCGCTCGATCGCCCGCTGCAACGGGCCGATTCCTGCGTCGACGGCTCCGGACCGGATCAGCAGCATCCCTCTCGCACCGAGAACGCGCGGGTCGTCCGGAGAAATCTCTGTTGCCTGCTCGATGAGTTCCAGGGCTTCCTGGCTCTTCCCCTCGTCGAGCAGGAGCAACGCGAGATCCACGCCTGCAGCCACGACGCGGGGCTTGGCGTTCCAGGCCAGTTCGAGCTGCTGCCGCGCTTCCTTGACTTTGCCTTGGGCAAGCAGCCTGCACGCGAGGCGATAGCGAGGGCCGCCTCGAACGGTGGCCTTCGGCGACCGTTTCATCTTCTTGCGAACGCGTTCTTCTCGCTCTGCCTGGGAGATCCTCCCCAACAAGAACTCGACGTCAGCCCTTGCGACCGAGGCGAAATCCGGCCAGTGGCCAGGGTAGGAGAATCGGATCGTCCCCGAGTCGACGAACAAGGAAGTGGGGCTGACGATCACACCGAGGCTCCTGTAGACCGTGCGGTCCGGGTCGAGCAGAATCGGAAACGACACCTTCAGGTCCCGTGTGAGCTGCTCGACTCCTGCGCGATCGGTTTCTCCGGAAGCGATCGCGATGATCTGGAGGCCATCGTCCTTGAATTCCTGGTGCAGGCGTTCGAGATCCTCCACCAGCAGTGCCGAGCGACTCTGGCCCAGGCGCAAGAACGAGATCACCGCGAGCTTGCCTTCCAACTCCGCGGAATCGAAGCTCTGGCCGCTCGCCGTCATCAGCTGGAAGCGCTCGACTTGCTCGGGTCGTGCCCTCTCGGCCGCGGCGAGGGTGGAGAGGCTCATCAGAAGCAGGGCAATGCTGAGTTTGAGACGCATGGAGTTGGCTCGCCGTCTGGAGGCTCGGATGTTTCGGAAGGAATCCTGTCCGAACCCGAATGATAGGATTCGTTCTCGCGCTCGCGCCCCCCAAAACGACAAGGGGCCGGCGGTGTGGTTGAGCGCGGGGCGATATGGGACTCTCCCGCTCGTGGACGCCATGGCCTGCCAGGCGATCCGCCGACGGCTGGAGGGGACTCAGGCGGAGCCCGATCAGAGCCCTCTCGAGGCCCTGGGCGACCCCGAGGATGGCATCGACTTTCCTGCTTGGGCGCGCCCCTGTCTCGGCGCCAATGATTTTCCGCTGGCCATGCGTCCCCAGCGATCGCAAGTGCTCACGTTGCTGGCGGTGAGGGCCTTTTTCGGCTCGATTTTTTCCGACGACCCGACCGATCGCGAACGAGCCGCGCGATACCTGAGCTCCGTGATGTCCAGGGAACTTGAGGACATTCGCTACACCCGCCGTTAGGTGCTCGCGCGATCCGCGCATCGCTCGCGAGCGGATCCATGACGACCGGGCTCCAGCGAACCTGAACGGCGAGGAGCGTCACCCGCGTGGCTGCGCCGGCCCGAAAAGTTCGCGAAACTCCGGCGCTCTCGTCGACATCACCGGCGAGCAGAATCCACGCGCTCGGGAAGAACGCGAAAGAGGAGGCATCACGAGATGCACCAGATGAAGATCGGAAGTTGGATCGGCGGGCTGTTGATCGCCCTGGTGGCGAGTGCTGGCGCGGCGAATCCCGATGCCGCCGCCCTGCGGGCACGGGTCGGAATCGTGTTCGGCGAGCTTCCGAAGGAAGCGGTG
>JAFDCZ010000141.1 GCA_019312665.1 Deltaproteobacteria bacterium
CCGCCTCCCCAGGGCCGCGCAGGTAACCTGCAGCTTCGCCTACGGACCAGGCTGCGAGAAAGACGAGCGTGAACGGAAGCGCGCGCAAGAACTCTCCTTCGCGTCCGCGTCGCGCCGCCCCGGCTACTCGGCGCAGCAGCAAGAACGGGAGCAACGGCGTGAACCCCAGATACACCCAGCGCTTCGGCCCACCCTCATCGATGAGACGCCGGCGCGCATAGGCGAGACCATGCTCGAAGCGATCGCGGCAGAAAGCGCCAAGAGCGTAGGTGTGGTTCTGGTGAATGAGCGCCTCAGGAGCAAACGCCACCCGGGTGGAACGCGCCGCTAGCCGCTGGTTGGCGACGTTCTCCCACAAGCCATCGCTGAACCAGGCACCGATTTCCCGCGCCAGATCGCCCAGGTAGGAAACGTTGGCCCCAGTGGGTGAGAAGGGTTGCCCTTCTCCGGCGGCATCCGGGCCGAAGAAGCCGTACTCCGCGAAGAACGCGCCGCAATCGAGCGCGCGGTCGGTTCGCGCGTTGCCCATCGCGCCTCCCGCGACTTCGGCACCTTTGTCGTGGGCCCGGTCCAACGCGGCCAGCCATCCGGGTTGGGGGACACAATGGTCCTCCGTAAGCGCGACCCGCTGCCCCCGACACGCTTCGAGAGCCAGGCCGCGAAGCAGCGGCACGGAGGCGTCGGCCGGCGCGGCAATGACGCGAATTTCGGGGTGGGAGGCGCTGAGCGAACTCGTCCCTTCGACGGCGCCTGCGCGGGCGACGACCACCTCCGCCGAGAGCTCCCGAGCCTGGGGAAGGATCCCGGCAAGGCAATCATCGAGCAGTTCCTGCTCGCGAAACGAAGCCACAGCCACGGACCAACGGGTGCCCAACCGACCAATCCTCCAGGGTGCGAGGCCAGGGTAGTGGTTTCGGTAGGCCGTGGGCCCGACTGAACGACATGCGGCAGCAAGGCCCCGGCCCGACGCAAGGAGACGCTGGATCAAGGCGCCGGCCCGCACGGCCGACCTTGGACAGGGCGAGATGCGTTGTCCGCAATGCGACCACGATCAGGTGTTTCCCGGTGCCGAGTGCGAGCGCTGCGGCGTCATCTTCGCCCGCCTCCGACACGCCAACCCGGAGCCGATCCCGACCGCCAGACCCGAAGAAAAACCGGAAGAAGACCAGGATGTGCCCGGTGGGCAGCGGATCGACGCTTCCGGTCGCCGGGCCGCAGCCATCGGCTTTGGCCTGGCCGCGTTGACCCAGTTCCTGCCGCTCCTCCAAATGCTGATCCAATACATGGTCGTGCTCGTTCACGAGCTCGGGCACGCCGCCGCGGGCTGGCTGTTCGGCTTTCCCTCCGTTCCAGCTTTCGATTTCGTCTACGGTGGCGGGGTCACGAGCCATACCGGCCGGTCCTCCGTCGTCATGGTGGGCATGCTGGGCCTGGCCGCAGCCATGCTCTGGCGGGTACGCCCGCACCGCAGCCTGTTCCGAATCGGCCTGGCTCTTCTCGCGGCCTACCTCCTGCTTCTCGCCTTCGGCGGGGATGGAGCAGTGATCGTGGCGATGGGGCACGGCGCCGAGCTGCTCTTCGCAGGCCTCTTCTTCTACCGTGCGCTCACCGGATCGGGCTGCCATCTGGAAGCCGAGCGCCCCCTCTACGCCTGGCTCGCTTGGCACATCGTATTCTTCGACCTTCGTTTCGCCTGGCGCCTCGCCACCAGCGGCGCCGAGCGCGCAAACTACGCTGCGGCGAAAGGAGGGGGCCATTGGATGGATTTCTCGCGGCTCGCCAACGAGACCTTCTCCATGCCCCTCGAGACGGTGGCAGGTTTCTTCGCCCTCTTCTGCCTCGTTCCGCTGCCCGTCGCCTGGTGGCTCGCATTGCGAAAGAGGTTGGTGGCGAGCACTCTCCCCATTCCCTGAGTTGTGGCAACATCGCCGCATGGACCCCATGAACGAGCTTGGCTTCTACGTGCTCGCCGGGGCGCCGCGAAGCCCGCGCGACTTGATCGAAGAAGTGCAACAGGCCGAGGCATTGGGCCTGGGCGCTGCGTTCATCTCCGAGCGTCTCAACATCAAGGAGGCTGCGACGATCTCGGGCGCGGTCGGGGCAGTGTCGAGCAGGATCGGTATCGCGACCGCCGCCACGAACCACAACACGCGGCATCCCATGGTGACAGCCGCCTATGCCATGACCATGCACAAGCTCACGCAGGGCCGCTTCTCCCTCGGCCTCGGACGCGGAATCGCCCCGATGTTCGATGCGTTCGGGATTCCGCGCATCAAGACGGCCCAGATCGAGGACTTCGTCGGCCTGATGCGCCGAATCTGGGCGGGCGAAACGGTAATCGGCCACGACGGGCCCGCTGGGCGGTACCCCGTTCTGGCAATGGGCAGCCAGGGGGCCGAGCCTATTCCGATGACCTTCACGGCATTCGGGCCCAACTCCCTGGCGCTCGGCGGCCGCGTCTTCGACGCCGTCGTGCTGCATACCTTCTTCAGCGACGAAACCACCGAGCGTTGCGTGGCCGCCGTGAAGCGGGCCGCTACCGAGGCAGGTCGCGACCCGGCTCGCGTTCGGGTCTGGTCCTGCTTCGCGACGATCGGGGACCACCTGCCGGAAGAAGTACGGCTGAAGAAAACCGTCGGACGCATGGCTACCTACCTGCAGGCGTACGGAGATCTGCTGGTCCGCACCAACGATTGGGATCCGGAGGTACTCGAACGCTTCCGGGCCGACCCACTCGTAGCGGGCTTTCAGGGCGCGTTCGATGACAAGGGCTCCACCCGCGACCTCGAACACCTGGCGGAGCTGATCCCAGAGGAGTGGCTTGCCGCCTCGGCAACCGGCTCTCCCGAGGCCTGCGCCACAAAGGTGCAAGGCCAGCTCGACCTGGGCTGCGATGGTGTCATCCTTCACGGAGCGAATCCCGAACAACTCGAACCGATCCTGGCGGCCTACCGCAAGCAACGCACCGCAGGACGCTTCGACCACCTGGCGGCGAACCCAGCAGCATGATTCCGACCCCCGAAAGCGTCGACAACGCGTTCCTCACCCGCATCTTGCAGGAAGCCGGCCATCCCGGCGCCGTCGTGCGTGGCTTCACGTCCGAGCAGATCGGAACGGGTCAGATCGGAAAATGCATCCGCTACAGCCTCGAGCTGGCACAAGACATCGACGGCGTACCGCGCTCGCTGGTGGGCAAGTTCGCATCCGACGATTCGCAGAGCCGAACGACGGGTGTTCAGCTCCACAACTACCTGAAGGAAGTAAATTTCTACCGGGAGCTCCGGCCTCGCCTCCGGATCTCGACCCCGCGTTGCTACTACGCCGAGATCGTAGGAGACGGCCCGGAATTCGCCCTCTTCCTGGAAGACCTGAGTCCGGCCGAGCAAGGCGATCAGCTCGGTGGCTGCTCTCCCGAGATCGCGCGTGCCGCGGTTCTCGAACTGGTCGGCTTGCATGCCCCGAGCTGGTGCGATGCCTCCCTCCGCGGCATCGACTGGATAGGTGAGCCCAGCCCGCCCTCGAACCAGATCATCCGTGCGATCTACAATGCCAATCTGCCGGGCTTCATGGAGCGCTTCGGTGCGAGCCTCGAAGCCGATCAACGCGAGATCATCCAACGTCTCGGGTCAGTGGAATCCGGCCCCTTCGGCTTGCTTCGTGATCCCTTCTCATTGGTCCACGTCGACTATCGTCTGGACAACCTCTTGATCGATGCGACGTCCACGCCGCCCCGTGTCACGACCGTCGACTGGCAGACCATCACCCTCGGCAGCCCATTGGCGGATGTCGCCTACTTCATTGGTGCGGGCCTGCTCCCTGAGGATCGCCGCAAAATCGAACGCGACCTGGTCCGGGAATATCACGCTGCGCTCGGCCTGGCTGGAGTTTCCGACTACGCGTGGAACGACTGCTGGGAGGACTACCGGAGGGGGACCTTCGCCGGCATCGGCATGACCGTCATCGCCGCCCTGCTCGTCGTCCAGACCGAACGGGGCGACGAGATGTTCACCGCCATGGCCCAGCGGCATAGCCGACACGCGCTGGATCTGGGCGCCGGGGAATTCCTCTAGGCGCGCGTATTCATTGCTCAGCCACTCACCGGGGCGAAACACACCACGGTCACGGCCACCGCAGGCCGCCGCGCATCCAGGTTCCGGTAGGCATGGCGTTGATCCCCGCGAAACACCAACGAATCCCCGCGAGCAAGGGTCCAGCGCTCTCCCGATGCCACGAGCTCGATCTTTCCGCGCTCACACGTCAGGTACTCACGCGTGCCCGCCGTATGAGGCACCCCGGCCATCTGCCCACCCGGCTCCAGCTCCATCCGGGAGATGTCGAGGCCGGGTATCGCCTCGGGTAGCAGCGGTCGCAACGTGGCACCTTGCTTTCGCCGCTCGCGAACCTCCGCCGATTTCACGAGGCGCGCCGCCGTGCGCGGAGCGCCGATCAGCTCCTCGATCGAAACTTGAAGCGCGGCCGCGGCCCGGCTGAGCACGCTCAGCGTGGGATTCGCAGAACCGGATTCCAAGCTGGCCCAGGTCGGCCTGGGAATTCCCGAGAGCTGCGACATCTTCTGCTGGGAGAGGCCCCGGGCCTCGCGCAGACGCCGGATGTTCGATGCGAGGTTGGTTCGTAGATCGTCCATGTAGACGACAGAGTAGCATCCTGCTGATAAACTGTCCGTTCGGTTGTTGAACCATCCGCGAGGGACGATTCTCGGAGAACACTTCAAGGAGATCCGTCATGAGTACCCGCCTCGAGCATGCCAACCTGGCCGCACGCGATGTCAATGCAATGATCCGCTTCCTCCAGACCGCCTTCCCCGACTACGCCATCCGAAGCGAAGGCAAGACCTGGCAGGGCTGGCGCTGGGTCCATCTCGGAACCGACGAGACCTACATCGCGGTCAACGAAGCGCCGGTCGAACCGGCTGAGCCCTGGCATGCCTATGCAGGCAAGCCGGGGCTCAACCATCTCGGCTACGAGGTAGATGACGTCGACGCCCTGCGTGTTCGACTCGCCGAAGCGGGCTACCAGGACACGACCGTTCCGAACGAACACCCCTACCGCAAGCGCGTCTATTTCAACGACTTCGAGGGGAACGATTGGGAATTCGTGCAGTATCTGTCGGACGACCCTGCAAAGAGGAACGACTATGCCGTGCCGGACGTGACTTGAACCCTCGGGGCCAGCTGCGGCTCCGCCTGCCGGTCAGCCCTTTTGACGTGCGGTGACCTTGATCTCCGCACGCGCGCCCGGAATGATCAGCGAGGTGATCCCGATCCATGTCGACGCCGGATACGGCTCCTTGATGAACTCATCCTTCACCTTGGCCATCGCAGCAGCGTTCTCCGCCAGGTCGACGATGTACAGGGTGCTGTCCACGATGTCTTCGTAGCCGACCCCAGCCTCGCTCAGAACCTCGCCGAGCGAAGTCCAGGCGTTGCGGAACTCCTCCTCAGCGGAATCTCCCTGGCCCACGACACCCGAACAGAAGATCAGATCTTCATGGCGAACCGCGGGCGCAAAATGCCAGTTCTCGTAGGTCTTGCGGGCAGATGCAGGAACAATGACGTCGATACCCATCGGGGTCCTCCTTGGGAGTCTCTCATTCGATGAGGGATCCTGAGTCAAGTCCGGCTGTAGCGCAACGAGGGGATCAAGACCGGCGCACTTCCTGGGAGTCGGGAGGACGAGCGACTGAGGCGGTTGGCGACCGGGTAGCGGATGGGGTAATAACGGACGGCTGATGTTTCCCACCGCATCCAAGGCTTCGGAAGGCCCCCGGAACGGCGTTCGCGAGCCTTCCGCTCGCCCTCCATCCAGAGGAGAAGACATGGGCGAGGTTCGAATCGAGGCCGCCGGCGGAATCCTCACAGTGACCCTCGCTGATGTGGAGAACCGAAACGCGCTCAGCGCTGTGGTGATCAACGGATTGCACGACGCTCTCGCCCAGGCCAACAGCGACGCCGACATCCGGGCGATCGTGGTCACCAACGAGGGCACGACCTTCTGCGCCGGCGCCAACCTGAAGCAGCAATCGGGCGTCGCGGAACAGGTTCCGGCAAAGGTTGGATTCGAGGAACTGATTGCCCAGATCCAGGAGTCGCCCACACCGGTGATCGGCAAGATCCGCGGCCACGTGGTCGGCGGCGGGAATGGTCTGGCAGCTGCGTTCGACATCGCGATCGCCCAGGACGACGTGAAATTCGGCTTCACCGAAGTTCGGCTGGGCGTGGCGCCCGCGATCATCTCGGTGGTCTGCCTTCCGAAGATGAGACGTGGCGATGCCCTGGAAGCATTCCTGCGTGGCAACCGTTTCCCGGCGTCGAAAGCCGCCGAGTACGGCTTGATCAGTCGCGCTGTGCCCGAGGCCGAACTCGACGCCGCCATCGACGAAGTCCTAGCCGATCTTCGACTCGGCGGTCCGAACGCCCTGGCCGCCGCGAAGCGACTCGTCTACGAGGTACCCTCGATGGTGCCTAAGGACGCATTCGCGCGAATGTCCAGCCTGTCGGCGGAACTCTTCAGAGGCGAGGAAGCCGCCGCCGGAATGAAGGCCTTCCTGAAACGCGAAAAGCCCCCATGGGCCAGCGAGTAGTCGGCTTCGGGCGTACCGGCGAGAGGAGCGAACATTGCTGCAAGTAGTCGTGGATTTCAGGGACGAAGTGGACGAGCTCCACGGCTTCCTTCAGACCTTGAAGGCCGAGCAATGGGAACGCGAGACCGGTTTCATGGAATGGACGCCGTGGGACGTCGTCGCCCACCTCCACTATTTCGACGTGGTGTCGATGGCATCCCTCGAGGGCGAGGAAGCCTTCGCACCGGAGAAACAGACCATCATCGACGGTGTCGTCGCAGGCCGTACCAACAAGCAAATCGCGGGCGAACGATTCGGGAAACTCGGCGTAGCGGAGTTGCTCTCGGAGTGGCACACCACCGCGCACGCGCTCGCCAAGACCCTGGGCGAATCCGATCCCAAGCGACGCCTGCCCTGGTTCGGGCCGGACATGGGCGTGCCGATGTTCACCACCGCGCGCTACATGGAGGTCTGGGCCCACGGCCAGGAGATCTACGATCTCGTTGGCGTAACGCGACGCGATACCGATCGAATCAAGAACATCGCCACGATCGGCATCAAGACCTTCGGCTGGACCTTCGTGAATCGCAGCCAAGAGGTGCCTGGCCCTCCCCCCTACGTGCGCTTGGTGGCGCCCTCCGGCGAGATCTGGGAATGGAACGAGCCGAGCGACGACTCCGTGCGAGGCAGCGCCGTCGATTTCTGTCATGTCGTGACCCAGGGGCGCAACGTCGAGGACACGGCGATCGAAGCCACCGGACCGGTGGCGAAGCAATGGATGGCAATCGCCCAATGCTTTGCGGGGGGCCCCGTCGACCCGCCCAAGCCTGGAACACGCGGCATCCAGCACTAGCCGACTGCGAGCGAGGAAGCAGACTTCATGGATCTCGAATTCGATGCGCGCTACGACGACTTCCGAAGCGAAGTGCGGGAGTTCCTCTCCAAGCACAAGCCTCCCAAGAGCCTCGGAGTCGCCGAGGAAGAAGCTTCCGGCCGGATCACCTGGCTCAGCTTGCTGATCGAGCACGGCTACTGGGCTCGCACCATTCCGGAGGCCTACGGAGGGTACGGAGCCCCTCCCGATCTCCTCGAGACCGTGATCATGGACGAGGAGTTCAACCGGGTGGGCGTCGCCCGTGGCTTCAACGCCCAGGGCCCGTCCATGCTCGTCCCCACCCTGTTGACCCACGGCAGCGAAGAGCAGCGCAAGCGCTGGATCAGCCCGACGATGCGCGGCGAGATCATCTGGTGCCAGGGCTACTCGGAGCCGGGCTCCGGCAGCGACCTCGCGAGCCTGCAGACTTCCGGAACCGAAGACGGCGACGATTTCCTCCTCAACGGCCAGAAGATCTGGACCAGCACCGCGGACAAGGCCCAGATGTGCTTCATCCTGGTGCGAACCGAACCCGACGCGAAGAAGCATGAGGGGATCAGCTACGTCCTTCTTCCGATGGATACACCGGGCATCGAAGTCCAACGTCTCGAAACGATGTCCGGGAGCATCGGGGAGAACTCCTTCAACCAGGTCTTCCTGACCGATGTGCGCGTGCCCAGAGCGAACGTCGTCGGCAAACGCGGAGAAGGGTGGAAGATCGCGAACACCACGCTCAAGCACGAGCGCAGCTCGCTCAACGCCAACGCCGAAGGCACCCTGCTTCGCCTTGCGAAGCTCATGCAGAAGGAGACCATCGGCGGAGTTCCGGCGATGGCGAGCCCGATGTACCGCGACCGGCTGATGAAGCTCCAGGCTCGCGCGCTCACGATGAAGCACCACGGGATGCGCATGCTCACCTGCAACTTGAAGGGCGAGCCGGCCGGGGTGGCCGGCTTGATCGTCAAACTGCAGAACTGCCAGCTCAGCTTCGACATGGCGGCACTCGCAATCGATGTGATGGGCGAGCTCGGCGCACTCTACGACCACACGAAGTACGAACGCGAACGCGGCTATTGGCAAGCCCTCTCGATGTTCTCGCTCGGCCTGATCATCGGCGGCGGCACGGCGCAAATCCAGAAGAACATCATTGCCGAGCACGGCCTCGGGCTGCCCCGTGAGCCGAAGCCGGCAAAGGTTTAGGAAACCCCATGGATTTTGGACTCTCGGAAGAACAGCAGTTGCTCGAGCAGACCCTTCGCGGCTTCCTCGCAGAACACGTGCCGATCGAACGCGTCCGGGAACTACGGGACGCGGACTGCCCCAACGATCGATCCATCTGGAGCGCGTTGGCTGAGCTGGGTTTCGCGGGCGTGCTGGTTCCGGAAGCCCAGAACGGCAGCGGACTGACGCTGCTCGATGCAGCACTGGTGGCCCAGGCACTCGGGCACAGCGCGACGCCCTCCCCTTTCCTCGCCTCCGGGATCATGGCGCCGATGGCCCTCGCCACGGCAGGCGGAACCGCTGCGGACGCCTGGCTGGAAGGGATCGGAAGCGGAGACCTCGTGATGGGCGTAGCGGTGACGGAGCTCTTCTCGGTCCGCGAGGGAGCCGGCGTCCAGCAGCGCGGCGGCCAGCTTCACGGAAGAGCCATGATGGCCGTCGACGCCTGCAATGCGAACCTGCTCCTCGTAGCGATCGACTCGGAGACCTTTGCCGTCGTCAAGACAGACGCAGCCGGCCTCGAGATCACTCGTCTCAACACGGTCGATGCGACCCGATGCACGAGCGAAGCCGTGTTCGAGGGGGTGCGGCCCGAGGCCGTATTCGATGGCGCCGGCGATGCGATCCGCCGGATGCTCGAAGCCGGGCGCATTGCGCTCGCTGCCGATGCACTCGGCGCCTGCGAAGCCATGATCGAGCAATCCGTCGCCTACGCGAAGGAGCGCAAGCAGTTCGGCCGCTTGATCGGTTCGTTCCAGGCTGTGAAACACATGTGCTCGGAGATGATCGCCGAACTCGAGCCGGCACGTTCGCTGCTCTGGTATTCCGCACACAGCTTCGATGCGATGCCCGAAGAGACGCCGCTGCTGGCCTGCCACGTCCTCGCGCATGTTTCGGAGATCGCGCGAGAGATCGCGAGCGTCTCGACCCAGGTGCACGGAGGCATCGGCTGGACGGACGAGCAGAATCTCCACTTCTGGTTCAAGCGCATCGCCAATGCGCGTCACCTGCTCGGGGGCCCCGAGCATCTGCGCGACCAGGCCGCAAAGCTCCAGGGCTTTGCGCCGGCCGCCTAGCCCACCCAAGAGAGGCAGCATGCATACCCAGCTCGCAGAGGAACTCGGCCTCGAATTTCCGATCTTCGCGTTCACCCATTGCCGCGACGTCGCCGCCGCGGTTTCGAAGGCCGGGGGCCTGGGTGTACTCGGCGTGGCGGCACACTCCCTCGAAGGCTTGAAGGTGGAGCTCGAGTGGATCGAGAACGAGATTGGAGACAAGCCCTACGGCGTCGACCTGCTGCTTCCCGCCAAGTTCGTGGGCTCGGACCGCGGCGGTTTCGATGCCAGCCAGCTCGACGAGCGTATCCCGGAAGAACACCGCAAGTTTCTCGACGACCTGCTCGCCCAGCACGAGGTTCCCGCCCTCCCGACCGATTACAAGCTTGGTGGGGGGCTGCAGGTCGGTTTCGAAGGGCAGCGTGAAGTCATCGAACTGGTCTTCGAGTACAACATCAGCCTGATCGCTTCGGCGCTCGGACCGCCGCCGCCCTGGATGATCGAAAAGGGACGCGAGAAAGGTGTGAAGGTCGCCGCGCTCGCGGGCACCGTCGAGCACGCGCGACGCCACGTCGAAGCCGGCGTCGATATCGTGATCGCCCAGGGTTACGAAGCCGGCGGCCACACGGGCACCGTCGCGACCATGGTGCTTGTGCCGGAAGTCGTCGATGCCGTCAGCCCTGTTCCCGTGCTTGCGGCCGGGGGGATCGGAAACGGCCGCCAGATCACCGCATCCCTCGCGCTCGGCGCCCAAGGTGTCTGGTGCGGGTCCGTCTGGCTCACGACGGAAGAAGCCGAGACGCATCCCGTGGTGAAGCAGAAGTTCCTGAAGGCCGGTTCGAGCGATACGGTCCGCAGCCGGTCACTCACCGGAAAGCCCGCCCGACAGCTGCGCAGCGCCTGGACCGATGCCTGGGAAGATCCGACGAATCCGGACCCGCTGCCGATGCCGCTGCAGCCACGTCTCGTCCGAGAAGCACAAGCACGCATCAACCGCACCGCCCACAACAATCCGGGTGCCGAGCAACTCTCCAACTACTTCGTGGGCCAGATCGTGGGAACGATGAACCACGTGAAATCCGTGCGCACGGTGGTGGAAGAACTCGCCGTCGAGTACGCCGACACGATGGAGCGGCTCGACGAGCTTGCCAGCGAGTAGAGCACCCCGATCCCTCGACTCGCCAAAGAAAGCTGGCGCCCCCGAGAGGACTCGAACCTCTGACCCTCGGTTTAGGAAACCGATGCTCTATCCAACTGAGCTACGGGGGCGTGCGGTTTTAGGCAGGTACAGCCCGATTTGCGGGTGTCTCCAAATTCAGTGATCCTATGGGGTGAGTCGTGGGGTCAACCCTGGGATTTGTCATTTTGGGAGTCCTCCTGTGCCGCGCCGACAGCTTAGCCAGCACAACCTGACCAAGCGAAAGGGCACCTGGTACTTCCAGGTCGTTCGCGGTGGGCGCCGCGTTCGCTTCAGCCTGGAGACGGGCGACCTCGAAGAGGCGTGCACCCTGCGCGATGAGGCGCTCGCCGAGCTGGAGCATCCGACCCCTGGGGTCACCCTCGCGCAGTTCGCGCCGGTGTACCTGGGCGCCGTAAAGGGCAAGCTCAAGCAGTCGACCTACGCGGCTCACCGCGCTCTCCTCCGGCCCCCCGACCCAAAGCAGCCCGGCGACAAGGGTGGCCTCCTGTACCGCGAGCTGGGGCACCTGCGGCTCGACAAGATCGACCAGCAGGCCCTGAAGGCCTTCTGGCGGGATGCTGTGGTCAAGCCCGGGCTCAAGCACCGCACCGGGCTCACCTACCTGGGTGTTCTCTCACAGTTGTTCATCCACGCCCAGCTCCACGACCTGGTCGAGCACAACCCCACCCTCGGCATGCGGGCCGTGCTGAGGAAACTCAGCACCACGTCCCGGGAGCGGGCCGAGAAAGGGTCGCAGGCCAACCCTCTGAGCCAGGCCGAGGAAACCACCCTCCTCGCCTCCAGCCGGGCCGCGTATGACGCCGTAGCCGGCAAGACAGGCCGGTACCACGGCCGCGCGGCAGAGTTGGCGCACGTCGCCTGCATGCTCGGGCTGAAGGCCGGGCTCCGGCTCGGCGAGATACACGGGCTGGAGTGGAGAGACATCCGCGACGGCGAGATTCGCGTCGTGCGAAACATCGCCAGCGGCAAGTACCGCGAGGACCTAACAAAGAGCGGGCGGGACCGCTCGATCCCGATCGAGTCGCACCACCTTCGGCCCCTGCTCGACGACTGGGCCCAGCGGTGTGGTAACCCGTCGGGCAACACCCCCGTGCTGCCGCGGTTTCACCCGCGCAACTTCAGCGCTCGTGAATTTGAGCCCTGGGCACCGGGGCACAGCCCCAAGGACCTCCGAAGCACCTTCGCAACGCGGATGCTGGACCGGGGCGTCCCGCCGCCCTTCGTGTCGAAGCAGCTTGGCCACGCCAGCATCCAGACCACGCTCGACC
>JAFDCZ010000142.1 GCA_019312665.1 Deltaproteobacteria bacterium
CCTCCCGAGCCAGGCGTGCATGTAGCTTCGTGCCT
This sequence comes from Deltaproteobacteria bacterium, assembly GCA_019312665.1. Lineage (GTDB taxonomy): Bacteria > Myxococcota_A > UBA9160 > UBA9160 > UBA6930. The sequence goes on from JAFDCZ010000142.1 coordinate 36, forward strand.
TCTAGTGCGGTGAGCAGCCCCGCCATCGCCATCGGGATCCCCGCCTGACGTGTGAGGTGCAGGTGGGAATCGAACTCCTCATCGCCATCGAGGCCGATGATGAACCCGCCAGAAACCTCCATGCCGTGGGTCTGGAGCGTATGTACCGCCCTGCGCAGGTAGCTCCCTGCGCGCTCGCCCTCGCCCAGGTTCTGGCCCTTGGAGGTTTTTTCGAGCGCAGCCTCGCCTGGGGACTCGATCCCGAGAAAGACCATGGTAAAGCCGCTCTCCTGCATCGCCTTCAAGAGCTCGGGAATCTTCGCCAGGTTCACGCTGGCTTCCGTCATGAAGCTGAATGGGTACCCGTGCGCTTCCTGCCATTTCTTCACGGCTTCCAGGAGCTGCAATGCATTCCGCTTGTTGCCGATGAAATTGTCATCGACGAGGAAGAGCGACCCGCGCCAGCCCGTCCGATGGATGGCTTCGAGCTCCACGACCATCTGTTCGGGGCTCTTGGTGCGCGGTCGTCGCCCGTAGAGCGCAGTGATGTCGCAGAACTCGCAGTCGAACGGACATCCACGCGAGAACTGAAGCGCCATCGATCCGTAGTCGTCCGGGTCGATCAGATCGAAACGAGGCACCGGTGTGGTGCCGACGTCCGGCTTCTCCGCGGACCCGTAGACGGGCTTGGCGAGACCCTGACGAAGGTCGCTCAGGAAGCCGGCGAAGATCGTTTCAACCTCGCCTAGCACGAAGTGATCGATCCCCTGCCCTGGCTCGAACTGTGCCTGGATACCCTCATGGAGCGCCGTCGGGTAGGGGCCCCCTGCGACGACAGGCACGCCCACCCGACGGCAGCGCTGAACCACTTCGAAGAGCGAATCCCGTTGCACGATCATGCTGGAGGTGAAGACGGCATCGGCCCAGCCGAGGTCCTCATCGCGCAGCGGCCGGACATTGAGATCGACGAGCCGCAGGGACCAATCGTCCGGGAACATGGCAGCCACAGTGAGCAGACCGAGCGGCGGGATGCTGGCCTTCTTGCCGACGAACTCCAGCGCGTAGGAGTAGCTCCAATAGGACGGAGGGAAGACCGGATTCACGAGCAATGCGTTGCGCATGGAATCGGGAATATGGCGGAGGTCGCTCCTCGCTGCTTGCCCAGCAGTGCAACTCTCAAGCAGGTTCGGTGTCCCGAGAAGACGCCATTCCGGTGCTACCTTCGGCTGGGATGTCGGGCCAGACGAGCACGGGACGCGACCGCGAACTGGGGATGGATCGCCCGATCAGCCGGCGGCACTTCCTGCAAGGCAGCGCCGTCGCAGTTGCGGGCGGGCTGCTTGCGAAGAGCGCAACCGCCAGCGGAGCCTCCCCGCCGGTCACGTATCCACCGGCACTCACGGGGCTGCGGGGCAGCCACGTCGGAAGCTTCGAGGTTGCCCACGATCTCGCGTGGAACCGGCGCACGGATTGGGGGGCCGCAACAGAGCCCGACGCCGATGTGTACGACCTCGTGGTGGTAGGCGCCGGAGTGAGCGGCCTCTCGGCCGCGCACTTCTATCGCGCGGCTCATGGCGAGAATGCCAGCATCCTGCTGCTCGACAATCACGACGATTTCGGCGGCCATGCCAAGCGCAACGAGTTCTCCGCCGGCGGGCAACCTCAACTCGGCTACGGCGGGAGCCAATCGCTAGAGGCGCCGGGCAGTTATAGCGATGTCGCCAAGCAGCTCTTGAAGGATCTCCAGGTCGACGTGGAGGCCCTCAGCGGAGCCTACGATCAGGAGTTCTATCGCCGGCACGGACTCGCCATGGGGGTCTACTTCGATGCCGAGCACTACGGCGTCGATCGATTGGTGATGAACGACCTCGTCGACCCATCACTCTTCCTGCCCCTCGCCAGTTCGGGCGTCGAGAACGAAACAGCCATCGCGCAGATGCCCATCTCGGCTGCGGCGAAGTCGGAGCTGATCCGGCTCATGAACATCAGCGAGGATCACCTCGACGAGATCTCGATCTTCGCGGAGCCCGACTATCTCGAGCGCATCTCGTACAAGGACCTGCTGACCACGCATCTCCACATCCGCGATCCTCAAGTCCACGCGTTGCTACAGGACATGGCATCGAGTTATTTCGGCCTGGGGGCCGACGCGAGCCCGGCTCTTCATTGCCTCGGCTTCGGCCTGCCCGGCCTCGGCGGGACCGGGCTGGGGCGATTCTCCTGGCTGATCGAGCGCGCGATCCGGTGGACCACCGAGCCCTACACCTATCATTTCCCCGATGGCAACGCGTCGGTGGCGCGCCTGTTGGTGAGGCGGTTGATTCCTGCGGTCGCGTCCGGCGATGGGATGGGAGACATCGTTGGCGCGCGTTTCGACTACGCACAGCTCGACCGCGAGGATTCGCCGGTACGCCTGCGCCTCGGCAGCACGGCGGTTCGCGTGCAGCACAGCGGCAGCCCGGCCACCGCCGACGAAGTGGAGATCACGTATGTGCACGGCGGTCGCACCGAGCGCGTGCGAGCCAGGCACGTCGTACTCGCCTGCTACAACAGGGTGATTCCACATCTCTGTCCAGAGCTGCCGGCTGCCCAGCGCGAGGCCCTTTCGTCCCTTGTGAAGGTGCCGCTGGTCTACACCAACGTCTTCCTCGAAAACTGGCGCGCCTTTCGCGAGCTCGGCATCGGGCTGGCTCATTGCCCGGGCAGTTACCACCGACAGTTGATGATCGACTTCCCGGTGAGCCTCGGAGCTGTCCAGTTCTCGAAGGGGCCGGATGAGCCCATCGTCCTCCACATGAACCGCGTTCCCGGCAAGCCAGGGCTCAACGCGAGGGATCAGCATCGGGCCGGTCGCCATGAACTCCTTGCGACATCCTTCGAGCAGATCGAGCGAGCCACACGGACCCAGCTCGCTGGAATGCTCGGCAGCGCCGGCTTCGATCCGGCGGTCGACATCGCGGGCATCACCGTGAACCGCTGGCCCCACGGCTATGCCTATTCGCATAACCCACTCTTCGATCCCGACGTTCCCGAAGAGGAGCGGGCCCATGCGCGGGGTCGCCAGCGCTTCGGCCGCATCGCCATCGCGAACTCCGACGCGGGCGGCCGCGCCTATCTCGACTGCGCGATCGATGAGGCTCATCGGGCAGTAGCGGAGCTGCGGTAGGCAAGACCTCGGCGAGCACGCCCTCTTCCTCCCGGAAGCGGCCAGTCACGATCGACCTTGGCTCGGGTGTCGCGAGCAGACGCGGGTGACGCGGTACCCGCTAGAGTGAGCTGACGTCCGTATCGAGCCCGAGCAGCACGCGCCCCACGAGTTCGTAGGTCGGAGGGGCGACCATGATGTGCTGCGTGGCCACGTGCATGTCGCGAAAGATGCGGCCCAGCGGGTAGCGATCGTAGACGGAAGTGCCGCCTGCAGCGTTGTACATCAGGTCCACCGCTTTCGCGGATTGCCGCGAAGCGTTGGTGGTCGCCAGGCGGAGCTGTAGCCGATGGTCGATCGTGAGCGGCTCGCCCGCGGCGGCGGTGGTCCAGGCCGACTCGACCGATTCCTTCAACAAGGCCCGTGCTGAGCGCACGGCGGCCTCGGCTTCGGCCAGCGAAGATTGGACGTAGCCCCGATGGGCAAGGGTTCGGGAGGAGGCGACCGGTACCTTCGTATCCGCCATTGCGACGAATTCGTCGATCGCACGGCGCGCCAATCCGAGCGAGACGGAACAGACGCCGAGCCCGAGGAAACCGAGCAGCGGAAACTGGTAGAGCCCCTTCAAGCGCGGCCGGTCGACACCAAAGCGCAGCCAGCGCCCCTCTGGCACGAAAGCTCCTTCCGTTTTGAAATCGGTGCTGCCGGAGCCCGCCATCCCGTGGACGTACCAGGTGTCGAGGATCTCGACCTGATCCGCCGTCAGCATCGGCAGGAGATGCTGCGGGGCGCCGTTTCCGTCGCGGAGGAGTTCGCCGGAATCGTCGACGAGCAGCGAACCGGCGACCAACCAGTCGGCGTGATGGCAGCCGCTCCCCCATTGCCATTGGCCGGTCACCTCGATGCCCCCGTCGACCCGGCGCGCTCGCCCGTTGGGTGCCGTCACACCCGCGCTGATCACGTTCGGGTCGGCGGCGTAGATTCGCTTCGCCCATTCATCTGGGAAATAGCCCGAGAGAAGAGCGGTGGTGGAGCCGACCATCAAGACCCAGGCGGTGGAACCATCAGCGCGCGCGATCTCCTCGATGATGTGCAGGGTCTCGAGGGGCGGAGCCTCGTTGCCCCCATGGGCCTTCGGGATACAGAGCCGGAAGAGTCCGGCCTCCCGAAGGTCGTCGATGATGTCCGCCGGAACCCTGCGAGCTTCTTCGATCTCGTCCCCCCTGGCCCGAATACCCGCCGCCAGTTCGCGGGCTCGATCGAGCGGAGAGTTGTGGCTCATCGAAGGCTCCTGAGTCCGTTGGGTTCTGCTGGCCCGCCGCGACGTGTCGCTGTGCGTACCCTCTCGGCCAGGAGATCCGGGAATCGAATCTGAAACCGGGCTGATACTCTAGAAGAGAGCCCGATCCAGAGCCACGAAAGCGCTCCCGCCGGAGCCACCAGGAGCACGCAGAGCCCATGACACCCCGGGAAACAGCCGGCTCGGCCGAGAAGGAATACAGCGGCTACCGAGCCCTCCACTTCGAGCGACTCGACGATGTGCTGCAGGTCGTGATCGACCACCCGACCAGCGACCTCAATGCAGTCGATGAACTCCTGCACGACGAATTCACCCGGCTCTTTCGCGAACTCAAGCGTGAGCGGCGCGCACGTGTCGTGCTGCTGACCGCACGCGGTCGCGCGTTCAGCGCAGGGGGCGATTTCGATTGGTTCCCGTCCCTCGACGACCTCGAGAAACTCGAAGCCCTCCGGCGCGACGCCAAGCAGATGATCTGGGATCTGCTCGATGTCGAGGTTCCTATCGTTGTCGCCCTGAACGGGCACGCGATCGGGCTGGGCGCGTCGTTGGCTTTGCTTTGCGACACCGTCTTCATTGCGGAGAACGCGACCATCGCCGATCCGCATGTTCGCGTCGGTCTGGTGGCGGGCGACGGAGGCGTCGCCATCTGGCCGTTGGTGCTCGGCCCGAGCCGCGCAAAGCGGTACCTGATGACAGGAGACGCATTGACTGCAGAGGAAGCCGAACACATGGGGCTGGTTCAGTTCGTCGTGCAAAGCGAAGAACTTCAGGCGCAGGCGTTGGCCTTCGCACAAAGACTGGCCCAGGGAGCGCCGCTGGCCATTCGCTATACGAAGCAAGCCGTGAACAAGCTGGTCAAGGATGCACTGAACGTCGCGTTCGATACATCGACGGCGCTCGAGATCGTCACGTTCCAGAGCGAGGATCACGCCGAGGCCCTGGCCGCTCTTCGCGACGGACGCAAGCCGCAATTCCGCGGGCGTTGAGCGTCGGCCAGAAGCCGAGGGCCAGCATCGAAGATCAGTACCCTCCGCTCGAAGCAATGGGAGCGAGGGATGGAAACGAACGGGAGGACGGCATGGAGTTCTACGAAACACTGAAGACGCTGAGGGCCGTGCGACGTCTACGCCCCGATCCCATCCCCGACACCGTGCTGCGGCGGGTGTTGGAGGCCGCCACGTACGCACCGAGCGGTGGCAACGTGCAGCCTTGGCGAATCATCGTCGTTGCGGACGAGAGCAAGAAGCAGAAGCTGGGCGAACTGTATTCGACACGTTGGAAGGCGTATAGCGAGGGGCATCGCGCACTACTGAACGATGCGCCCCAACCGGTTCGTGAGAAGAACGAGCGAATGGTCGCGGCGGGTGACTACCTGGCCGATCATTTTGGCGAAACGCCCGTGGTGCTCGTGCATTGTTTCAATCCCAACGCCCTGGCCGTCACGGACAAGGATCAGGATCGACTCTCCGTCGTCGGCGGAGCATCGATCTATCCCGCCGTCCAGAATCTGCTGCTCGCCTGTCGCCATGAGGGGCTCGGTTGCGTACTCACCACATTGCTCTGCGAGGTGGAGAGTGAAGTGAGGGAGCTACTCGACATTCCCGACCCGTGGTGCACGGCTGCGGCGGTTCCCCTGGGCTATCCGGTCGGGCGCGGACATGGACCGATCTCGAGGCGACCTGTCGAGAAGATGGCCTTTGCCGACCGTTGGGGAGAAGCCTTCTAGCCCGCTCAGAGCCGACGGAACCAGGTGGTTTCAGCCCAGGCATGGGAATGGCAACGTCGTAGAACCCGGCGACTTCGTCCATCCAGGCGGACATCCCGCCAACTTCGCCCTCGAGCGCGTTTACGTCTCTTCGGGGAGCCCCAGGGCATCGCCGACCCGCCTTCATTCGTCGCGACCATGGAAATCGCTGGCGCTGTAGTACGCGTCCCGGGGCCCGGCGCCGCTCCCCAGCCGGCCCTCGCTGCCGAAGTGTCCCTTGCCCGGTACGTGGTTCACCTCGACCCGGATGCCGTCCGGATCCTCGAATAGAATCGGGTAGCAGCCGGGTGCAAAATGCTTCCCCTTTTCGGGGCCGTGCACGACGTTGGCGTCGCGCTCCGATTCGATGAAGCGCTGGATCGCCTCGACGTCCTCGCGGCTGCGGGCTCGAAAGCAGAAGTGGTGAACGCCCGCACGGTCCTGATCAAAGCGCCCGCCGGATCGTTCGTCGCCCTGCCCCGCATCCCGGCGCTGCCGGGCTCATCTTCGCAGTCGCGTCCAACTGCCGCCCACTGACCGGCCTCGACCCGCGAAAGCGGGAAGCGATCGAAGCCCACGCCGACTTCGTCGCGAACCTGATCGTACGTTAGTCAGCGATCGGACGCCGACTGGACGCAGACAGGACGCCGATCGGGAGTTTTCTTCTAGCTCAGGCGCACGCTGCGCAGGGAGTGGGGAGGCACCTCGAGCGAGAGCATCCCTCCCTCGATGCTGAAAGGCAGCTCAATCGGGGCCTCGTCCAGGCGGACGGGCCGAGCCTGCGCGAGGCCGGCACGCAACGTGCCGCCGAGCCGAACCTGCATACGATGGCTTTCTTCCGTGGGATTGGCGACACGCAGGATCCAACCCTCTCCGTCTTCTGCGGCCTTCAGGGCGACGAGTTGGAGCGCCGGTGGGGAGAGTTCGAGCAATGCCTCGCCCGGTGGCACCAAGGGCTTCGGGCCGGACGGAACCGCCTGCAGGCCAAGCTCCGCCGCGCGCACCGCGCCCGGGTCGAGGCCCGGCAGCAGGAAGATCCGTGCTTCCAGTGGTCCCAGGCACTGAGCCCCCGGCGTGCGTGTGCCGGGCCCTGCGGGCCCGGGCCGGCTGCGAAGATCATGCCGCGAGAGGAATCCGACGGCACGCAGCAGCGTGACGGCGATCTTCCGCCCGTCCCATTCGGCCTCGCAGAGGCCGGGCGCGCCTACGCACAAGCCGCCGGCATGCACGAATCCCTGGTGGACGAAGGTCTGCGGCGCCTTTTGCACCCATTGGCTGTCATCGACCGGACGGTCGTCGCGTTCGGTCACATCGAAAGTGGTCGCCGCCTCACAACTCTCGCTTCCCTCGATGGGAAAGAGCATGCGCAAGCGGTGGTCGCGGGCCGTGTTGTCGACACGGATTGCCAGATCGATGCGCTGCACACCCGGCATGACCCGCACCCGAACGCGCACCGGTAGCTCCACGAGTGTGTTGTCCCGCTGCTCGCGATCCTCCGTCAGGCCCGATGGAACCCGGAGCAAGCGGTCCACGACCAGCTCTTGCAAGCCCGACGGATGATCGAGACGCTCGGCATGCACGACCCGCGCATCGCAGACATCCCCGGGCACCGGGTCGAAATCGTAGGTGTCTCCCCGGTCACCCTCGCTGACCCATGCACCGAGGCCCGAGAAGCTCTTGCCGCCAAGCTTCACTTCGAGCGTCCCATCCTCTTCGAGGGCGACACGCGTGTCTCCCGCTTCAATGACCGCCGCCGGGGCGCCAGGCGCGACCGATTCGCTCAACTCTGCAGCGCTTGAGGGATCCTCCGCTCGTCGCACTTTCACGCGCTTCCAACCCAAGGCGGGCACATCGTGGGCCACGAACTCCAGCGCGTGAACGCGGCGATCCGGCAGGAGCACGGTTCCTCCGGGCTCCTCGACAGGAGTGAACCGCGCGGGCACGCCGTCGACCGTGTACGCGGCGCCGGCGAGATCCTTCAACCGCGTGGGGTGGAACATTCGCGACGGATCCGGCGACGGCACCACGTAGGGATGAGGGTCGAAGACGAAGCGAACGACATCGCTCCGCGGATGCGGGGTGGGATTGAAGACGGCGAGTTCCAGCTCATCGTCCCACGGCGGGCGGCGCATGGCATCGAGGCCAGCGATCCGTTCGAGCGCCCGGATCGTGGTCTCTTCTGCGAGCTCCAGCGCGGCATCGAAGCGGCTGCGCATCTGCTCGTGGACCTCGTCCCGGCTGCAGCCGCAGATCGAGTCGTGAGCCTGATTGACGAGCAGGGAGCGCCAGGCCAAGCGCAATGCAGGCCGCTCATCCGCGAGGCCGAGTTGTGCAGCAACGGCCGTCCATGGCTCGGCCCAACCCTCGAGGGCTGCTTCTGCGGCTCGATTGGCGAGCTTGATCCAGCTACGCGTGGACCAGACACCCGGGAGCAGTGGAGCCACACGCGCACCTACGAGCTCGCCCCTGTACTCGGGGCGCTCCACCTCAGCCTCGCGTACCTCCGCGACGAACTCGTCGATCGAACCCACACGGACATCGATTCCCGTCGCGTCGCTGATCTCTCGCGCCAACTGGGGCGCCCGAGGATCCGGCGGATGGTGATCGATTCCGTTCATCAGCAAGATCACCCCGCTGCGTGTCCGATCGACGAGGACCTTGGAGGCCTCGGCGACCGCCGCCACGATTGCGGACAGATCGCTGGCCTCATCGCTCGCTGCCGAGAAATATCCCCGGCCCAGGTGGCAGGCCAGCAGCCGGGTCCCGTCCGGGGCGACCCAATCGTACTCGGCCGGGAGCCGATCCCATTCCTCGCCGTTCCCCCGCCAATACACGAACGCGTCGAGACCGAACCCCGCAAAGAGCTGGGGGAATTGTGCGGGATGGCCGAACGAATCGGGGGTATAGGCCACATTCGATACGGGTCCGAAGCGGGCCGACGCGCTGCGGCCAAGGAGCAGGTTGCGCACATGGGCCTCCCCCGAAGGCAGAAGTGAATCCGGCTGGACGTACCAGGGCCCGATGACGACCCGCCCCTCGGCGCAGCGCTGGCGCAGTTCCTCGACCCGCCCTGGGCGGATCTCCGCGTAGTCCTCGAGCACGACCGCCTGACCGTCGAGCACGAAACGAAACTCGGGATCCGCAGCGCAGATGTCGAGCAGGCGATCGACGGTGTCGATGAGGCGTGCACGAAACACCTGAAAAGTCCGGTACCACTCCCGATCCCAGTGGGTATGACTGGCCAGAATTGCGCGCACGATCACCACCTGCCGCCTCAGGAGAGGAGGCCCGAAGAAGAATCCCCACGATAGCCGAGAGCGTGTCGCCCGTGACCAGGCCAAGCCAGGTACTTCTCGAAGACGAAGATTCCGTCGACGCCCTCCCCTGCCGATCGCTACGTTTTCGCGATGACTGCGTTGAATCCCCATGAGGCGCCCGGACTCGAGGAGGACGTGGAGACCGCGACTCGTCGTCGAACGCAAACGGCGCACGCGTTCGGAATCACAAGGATCGCTGTTGTAGCGTTCGGGCTTGCGTCGATCGGCTGCGTCACCGCGGCTGAGGAACAAGAGGGGATCGCAATGTCTTCAGAACCCAACCGGGCCGTCGTCGCAGAGGGCCTTGGCCGCCTTCCGCAGTTCTCCCACGCCACGGTGGCGGGGGACCTGATCTTCGTATCGGGAACCCTCGGCACGCTGGGAGAAGCGTTCGATCTCGCTCCAGGTGGGACCGGCGCCCAGACGACCCAGACGCTGAAGAACATCCAGACCATCCTGCGTGCAGCCGGCGCCGAGCTGCAGGATGTGGTCAAGGTGAGCGTCTACCTGGCAGACATGAAGACCTTCGGAGAGATGAACGAAGCCTACTCCGCGTTCTTCCCCGAGAATCCCCCGGCTCGGATCACGGTCGGCGGTGCGGTGCTCGCACTGGGTGCGGCCGTCGAGATCGAGTGCATCGCGCGACGCGTTCCGTAGCAGCGAACGCACCAGCTTCAAGAGCATCCTTGGCTCGAGCGCCCCGGGCTCGCCCAAAAGCAGTCGGCCGCCGCCGCTCAGCGATCGGATGCGGGGTGGGCTCGAGGTCGATCGACGGCATCACAATGGATCGACCGGCACCGAGATGGCCGGCGCTTCCGTTCCGCCATCGATCTGGAAGATCTTGCCCGTCACCCAGGACGAGGCATCGGATGCGAGATACAGCGCAGCACACGCAATGTCCTCGGTGCTCCCCGGGCGGCCCATCGGAGTGCCCGCCTCGAATTGGCGCCGGATCGCCTCGTTTCCCATTACCACGGCCAGCGCCTCGGTCTCGACCCCCCCGACCCCGATCGCGTTGACGCGCACCTTCGGCGCCCATTCTGCAGCGACGTTGCGGGTCATCTGGTTCAACGCAGCCTTGCCGGCGGCGTAGGCCGCGAACGCGGTCTGCACCATGTCGCCGGAGCGAGAGGACACGTTGACGATCGAGCCTCCCCCCGCGGTCTCGATCATCTTGGGTACCACGAGCTGCGACAGCAGGAAGGCCTGGGTGACATTGAAGCGCAGCGCAGTCTCGAAGAATCGTTCGCTCGTCTGAAGTGCGGCGCGCGGCCCCGTGCCTCCGGCGTTGTTGACGAGAACGTCGATGCGACCGAATTCGGCCAATGTCGCGCTGACCAGGTTCTCCCGCGCACTCTCCTCGAGCACGTCCGTTGGGACGGCGAGCGCGCGTTGGCCGCGCTCGCGCACCGCTTCCACGGTCGCTTCGATATCGGAAACTGTTCGTGCCGCGCAGACGACGTCGGCGCCGGCCTCTGCGAATCCCAACGCAATGCCGCGACCGATCCCCTTGCCCGCACCGGTGATGATCGCGACGCGCCCGTCCAGCCGAAAGCGATCGAGGATCACGACGCCCGACCACTGAGCAGATGCGGAGCCGCCTTGCCGCCGTACGCTGGGAGATCCAGATACGTCCGGATGCCGGCTTCCGCAGCCACGGTCGCGGGGATCGCACTGACGCAGTGAAGTGCTGTCGCCACGATACCGGGATTGCGTTTCAGCCCAGCGGCGATGCTTTCCGGGTGCAGGCCATGAAACGTCGTCTTCACGCCTGGATCCCCGCTGATCTCGATCTCGAATCGTTCGCCCTCGGGTCCGAAGCTCCAGGCGGGCTCGAGATGTTCGTCACCCATGAACCAGTTCGTGCGTGCCGTCACGAAGGGCTCGCCATTCACCGTTCCCTCCCATGTGAAGCGTTGCGCCGCGACCCGGCCAGCCTGGATCGGCCCGATCGGAGACTCGATCGGCTTCGTCGCGACGGAGACTTCGTGCTGGGTGCGCCTCTCATCGTCGAGCGTGACCCCGAGCGCTGCCGCAACCATCTCGAGCGATTGATTGAAACCGGCGCCCAGCATCTGGATCATCGGACTGGCCGCGGCTTCCTCCGGCGTCTTTCCGAAGAGCATCACGTCGCCGACGATCTGCGGAGCCCCGTAGGTACGAATGTCGGACCATTCCTCAGCGCGGACATGGGTCACTGCGCGCGACATCGCCGAAAGCATGATCGGAAAGCGCTCGGTGATGCCCCCAGGGTGGATCCCGGTCCCGTGCAGCGAGACCCCGCCCTCGCGGCAAGCGTCCTCGATCTCCTCGACGCCATGCGTCGAAAAGGGATAGAACCAGCCGAGGGGCGTCACCACATTCTTGCCCGAGCGCAGGATCGCCGCGAGCTGCTTGGGGTTGGCCATGACCGGGCTGTACAGAACGCAATCCGCATCGGCCTCGAGGAGCGCGTCTGCATCCTGAGTCGCCGCGACACCCAGCGTGCCGGCGCCGGCAATCTCGCCCGCATCCAGGCCCGCCTTGCCGTCGGAATGCACCCAGCAACCGACCAGCTCCAGCTCGGGATGATCCACGATCCCCTGGATCGCGGCCCGCCCAATGCCACCAGTCGCCCATTGAATCACGCGAATCCTGGAGCCCAGGTTCAGAGCAGCCCGTTCCGCCACGGCTCGACGAGGACCTTTGCGTGCGCGTCCGGTTGGCCCAGCGCCTCGAACGCGCCCGCCACGCCATCCACTCCGATCCGTCCGCTGATCATCGGCTTGCCGTCGAGGCTTCCCTCGGTGAGTGCACGCAGGGTCTCGGCGAACTCCTCCGGCGTGTAGCCGAGCACGAATTGGAAGGCGAGCTCCTTGGAAATCGCCAGTAGCGGCTGGATGCGATCCTCTTCCATGCAGACGCCGACTACGATGACGCGGGTCGAGTGGGGGGCATGCAGGATCACATCCTGGAGCATTCCTGGCACTCCGACACACTCGAAGACCACGGCTGCCTTCAGACCCGCCTCTTTGACCAGGCGCTCCATCGCCGGCTCCTCGGCCGGGTTCACGACGACATCCGCGCCCATCGTGCGGGCCAGTTCGCGACGCGTCGCACTGAAATCACTGGCGACGATGGGCTCGACCCCCTGAAGACGAAGTGCTGCAATCACGGCCAGGCCCACGGGGCCGCAGCCCAGCACCAACGGTGCGTCAGTCGACTGGAGATTTCCCTTGCGCACGGCATGCAATCCCACGGCCATTGGCTCGGTGAGCGTCGCCGCCTCGGTAGGCAGATCATCCGACACGCGCAGCAACATCGGCTCGGACAACAACATCAATTCGCCGTAGCCGCCCGGGAACTGGGCCGAGTACCCGACCGGAGCAATCCCACCGGGGTGAACCAACATCGGCATCGAACACACGCGGTCGCCGACGTTGAGCTTGCGCTCTGTACAGGGGCCGAACTCGACGATCTCGGCGCAGAACTCATGCCCCATCACGAGATCCGCGTTCGGATCGGCATCCGGCAGCCTTCCCATGGCGGCTCCGAGCTCGCCCATCCGATGGGCGTTCTGCAGATAGTGGAGATCCGACCCGCAGACTCCGCAGGCCAGTGTCTTGACCAGCACCTGACCCTCTTTCGGAATGGGATCCGGAAGCTCATCGGTGACGATCCGCTGGTCTCGCATGATCGCTGCTCGCATGGGGCCACCTCGACCTCAGGTTAGCAGCGCGAGGTTTCCGGATGCCCCTCCAGCGAGATGTCCCAAACAGCCCCGCTCGCAGAAATCTCGACAAGATCGTTACCCTTCGCCCTCCCGTGAAGCACGACAGCGTGAAGAAGCCGTACTCCGACCTCGCATACCCGACAGCGCTCGAGCCAGGATTCTCGCTTCTTCTTTCGTCGGCTACCGGAACCTCCTCGAGAGGGGACACGAGTTGAGCAAGCAGCCGAGCACCTGGGCCTCACTACGAGAAGCCTGGCCCCTGCTGTTGGGCTGCTTCGCAATCGAGTTCGTGGTCGTGGGCGGCGGCATCGACACGGTGAGTGTCTTCCTGAACGAGCTCTCCTCCAGCGAGGGATGGTCTCGGCAGGGGCTCTCGGCCGGGATCGCCGTAGGGGCGGTGACTGCGGGACTGGTGACGCCGGCCGTCGGCTGGATGGTCGATCGGTACGGGGTGCGCGTACCCATCCTGATCGGAACGGCCTTTCTTGCGGGCGGGTTCGCGGTGCTATTCGGCATGAACGAGCCGTGGCATTTCATGGTTGCCAATCTGCTGCTTGGCCCGGGATTCTCGTTCAGTGCCATGCTGCCGGTCACGATTGCGGTGACGGTCCTGGTGCACCATCGCACCGCCTTGGCGCTCGGCATCGTGACGATGGGATCGAGTCTGGGCGCGCTGATCCTGGCGCCGGTCGCCCAGGCGTTGATCGGCGTCCTCGGCTGGCGCCACACCTACCTCGCGATGGGTGCCGCGGCTCTACTGACCCCGATCGCCTGCGTGCTTTTCGCACTGCCGCACGGCCGCCTGCAGGAGCCCCCCTCTACCGATGCAAACGGGGAAGCTGCCCCGAAGCAGCCTCTGCAGCTGGGGCGCGTGTTGCGTCGTCCCGGCCTGCTGCCGATGGTAGGCGTGTTGATGATTCCCGGCCTGGCGAGCTTCGGTATCCAAGTCCATCTGGTGCCCTTTCTCTCCGACCATGGCCACGAGGTCACCTTCGCGGCAGGGGCACTCGGGGCCGTGATCGGGGTCTCGGCGATCGGCAAGCTTGGTGGTGGCTTGCTGGCAGATCGCCTTGGCCTGGTGGGCACGTTGCGATTGGCGCTCTTCTTCGAAGTGATGGGAACGACGCTACTGCTGATCGGCAACTCGGGAATCGCGGTCTGGCTCTTCGTGGCGCTGCACGGTCTTTCCGTTGGAACCCAGGTAGCGGTGATGCCCGTCGTCGCGATGGCGATCCTGGGGCGCGAAAACTTCGGGACGCTGTATGGACTGCTTCAGCTCGCGACCATCCTGACGATCGGAGCTGCTCCCATCATCCCGGGTGCCATTTTCGAGGCGACCGGGAGCTACCACGACGCGGTGCTCTTCTGGATCGCGGTCATGGCGTCGTCCTTTCTGATCGCCTTCTTCCTCCGCCTTCCCGCCCCGGGATCAGGACCGGACACGGGAACGGAATCGGAGGTGACCTCGGGATAACCGGCGAGCACGCAGTGAGGGACCCAAGAATGCGAGAAGACATCCAGTTTCCGAGCCGAGGCTCGAGCTGCCACGGCTGGCTCTACCATCCAGAGCGCCGCGACACCGCGGACGGATCCCCAGCGATCGTGATGGCCCACGGCTTCTCGGCCGTGAAGGAGATGTTCCTCGACCGCTTTGCCGAGAGTTTTCGGGCGGCAGGCTTTGCGGTGCTGGTCTTCGACTTCCGATTCCTCGGAGAGAGCCCGGGAGAGCCGCGCGGGCAGATCTTCCCGACCGAGCAGCACGAGGACTACCGGAACGCCATCAGTTGGATCGCGCAGCGACCAGAAATCGATGCTGAACGAATCGGCGCCTGGGGCTCCTCCTACAGCGGGGGGCATGTGCTCCATCTCGCGGCCTTCGACCGCCGTATCAAGGCTGCGGTGGCCCAGGTGCCTGCCCTTGGGATCTGGCGGCAAACCATCCGTACCGCCGGGATCGAGGGGCTTCGCGCTCTGCTCGGATTGCTGACGCTCGACCGGATGGCGCGCTACCCGGACGGTGCAGTGAATCGCATTCCGGTCGTTGGACCACCCGGGTCACCAGCGGTGCTCGGCACACCCGATGCCTACGCCTGGTTCCTGAAGCAAGCGGATTCGATCGCGCCGACCTGGCAGAACGCAGTCACGGTGGAATCGGTCGAGCGGATGATCGAGTACGACCCGGCCGCAGCCATCGAACTAATCGCGCCCACGCCACTCCGGATGATCGTCGCGGAGCAGGACTCACTGATCTCGATCGAAGAGGTCGAGGCCGCTTTCGCGCGCGCCGGCGAGCCTTCCGATCTGGTGCGTCTCGCATGTGGGCACTTCGACGTGTACGTCGTCGAACCGTGGTTCACCCGAGCTTCGGAAGCCGCGACCGGCTGGTTCGTGGAGCACCTTGGCTGAGTGCACAGACCGACGAGCGCCTGGCCTGCGGCCGCTCGGGTTCCGTCAGGAATCGCTCTCATCTTCGGACGCACTCGCCTCGAAGGCGCGAAGAAATTGCAGATCCTTAGGACGGCCGCTGGCGTACTTGGATTCCAGCAGCTTGGCGAGAGTGCCGACCCGCACAGGGGACCCTGCGATCTGAAACGACACGGAGTCAGCGGCGAGCTGATCGTAGGAGAAACCGGAGGCAGAGAGCATGAGATCGACTTGTACCGCATCCTGGCGAAGCGCACTCAAACAGGCCCCATTCCGCACGACACCGGCAAGGATGGTCTCGTCCTCGAGATCCACGAAGGGCTCCGATCCACTCTCGAACGTGTAGCCGAGCCCGCTCAGAACGCGAAGTGCCTCTCGCAGGTTCGCGGTCGTGGGCTCCAACAACGCATCCAGGTCGAGCGTGGCGTAGGCCTCCGCCGGAATCCGCGCATAAAAGTTGATGCCTCCGACGCCAACGATGACGAAGGCAACGCCAGCCTCGGAAAGCGCAACAAGCGCATCCGCCAGAGCGCTAGCGGGTTCCGACACCCTGCGCCTCGCGGACCTCGCGTTTGAATGCCTGGCTTTCATGCATGGCACGGAGCACCCACGATTTGTCCGTTCCCGGCCGGTTCCAGGGCCGCCGTTGGATGCGCATTGCGAGTTCGACCAGACGTTTCGTCATCGATGGATCCGAGGTAGACGGGGAGTGACGACGGGCATCGAACCCGCCATCAGAAGGTACCATGTCAACGAAATCGGGACCTTGCGTGTCTGAGGGAACGTGCAGACGGAGTGCTGATTAGAAAGAAGAGACCGACGAGCGGCGTTCTCTACGAGCGCTCCCCTCCTCCCGGGCGTTGCGGGCGCATGTCGGCGGGATCGATTCCAGCCACCACGGTCGGCTTCTTCATCGCATCCCGGCGGAAGGGCTCGCCAAGCTCCTGGTTGAGCAGGACCTCGATGAACGTCGTGACCCCATTCGCCTGGCCCTTGCACGCGATCCTGAGCGCTTCAGTCATCTCGGCCGGGGTCTGGACCGTGACGCCCGTCAGTCCGCAGCCTTCAGCGACCCGCGCGAAACTCACCTGGGGATCGAGTTCGGTTCCCACGAAGTTGTCATCGTACCAGAGCGTCGTGTTCCGCTTCTCTGCGCCCCATTGATAGTTGCGGAAGACGATCATCGTGATCGCCGGCCAGTTCTCGCGTCCCACAGAGCTCATCTCGCTCATCGAGATGCCGAACGCACCATCGCCAGCGAAGCCCACCACGGGGACGTCGGGACAGGCGATCTTCGCACCGATGATCGCCGGGAAGCCGTAGCCGCAGGGCCCGAAGAGGCCCGGAGCCAGGTACTTTCGCCCGGACTCGAAGGACGGGTAGGCATTTCCGATCGCGCAGTTGTTCCCGATATCGGATGAGATGATCGCGTCCTTCGGAAGCGCTTCCATGATCGCTCGCCAAGCTTGTCGCGGGGACATGCGGTCGGCGTCGCGCCCTCGCGCTCGCTCGTTCCACGTCGTACCGGGGTCATCGTCCTCGTGATCCATCTTTGCGAGGGTGGCCTGCCAATTCAGCTTGGTCTCCTCGATGAGGGCCTCTCGCTCCCGACGGCCGGCATCTCCCGCATCCGCTGTGAGCTGATCGAGGATCTGTTCGGCGACCTGCTTCGCGTCGCCCTCGATGCCGACGGCGACATCTTTCGTGAGCCCGATGCGATCAGCGTTGATGTCGACCTGAACGATCTTGGCTTCGCCCGGCCAGTAGTCGATGCCGTATCCGGGGAGCGTCGAGAAGGGGTTCAGCCGGGTGCCCAGCGCGAGCACGACATCCGCCTTTGCGATCAACTCCATGGCCGCTTTCGACCCGTTGTAACCAAGGGGGCCGCAAGCGAGAGGATGGTTTCCAGGAAACGCATCATTGTGTTGATAGTTGCAACAGACCGGGGCGCTCAGCCGTTCGGCCAGCGCTTGGGAAGCAGGAATGGCATCGCCGAGGATCACGCCAGCGCCGTTCAGAATCACCGGGAAGCGGGCGCCCGAGAGCAAGGCCGCTGCATCGGCGATCGCTTGCCTGCCACCGGCCGAACGCTCGAAGCGGACCATCTGGGGCAGTTCGATATCGATGACCTGGGTCCAGAAGTCACGCGGTACGTTGATTTGAGCGGGAGCCGAACCGCGCCAGGCCTTGAGAATGACCCGGTTCAAGACTTCGGCCATGCGCAAAGGGTCGCGTACTTCTTCCTGGTAACAGACCATGTCCCGGAACATCGCCATCTGCTCGACTTCCTGGAAGCCGCCCTGCCCGATCGTCTTGTTCGCAGCTTGCGGCGTGACCAGCAGCATCGGCGTATGATTCCAGTAGGCGGTCTTCATCGCCGTCACGAATCCCGTGATTCCCGGTCCGTTCTGCGCGATCGCCATGCCCATCTTGCCGCTCGCTCGCGTGTAGCCATCGCAGATGTACCCGCCATTCGTTTCGTGGGCGACATCCCAGAAGGTGATTCCGGCCTTCGGAAACAGATCGGAGATCGGCATGAAGGCGGATCCGATGATGCCGAATGAATGCTCGATGCCGTGCATCTGCAGGACCTTCACGAAGGCCTCTTCCGTGGTCATCTTCATCTGCGATTCTCCTCAATCTTCCGAAGCCACGCTTCGTGGCGGCTCAGCAAATGCAAGATCTACCCGAGCTGGACCGTCTCCGGCCCTGGCTGCGTTCTCCGCTCGACCAAGCCCACCCGATGATCGACGGTGGATTCTATCTCTAACCGGTAGGGACCGCCTCCGGCGAGGGCGAATCCCAGAGGCTCATTCGGATCGATGGCTACGATCCACGAGCAACGAAAAGGAGTCGATCGCATGGACGACGTAGAGAGCGTGAGTGAGGCGAGCGGATCCCAGACGCTGAACGGAGACATGACGCGCTCGGCGCTGATGCGGACCCAGGAGATGGAATGGCAGGCAAGCCCCAGCGGAACGGTATGGCGCAAGCGTCTCCACCGGGTCGGGGGTGCCGAAACCGGCCAGGTCACTTCCGTGGTCCGTTACGAGGCTGGCGCATCGTTTCCAGAACACGACCATCCCGACGGCGAGGAGATCTTCGTGCTCGAGGGAATCTTCTCCGACGAGCACGGCGACTGGCCCGCGGGTACTCACCTTCTGAATCCAGAGGGCTTCCACCACGCTCCGTTCTCGCGCGACGGCTGAATCCAGAGGGCTTCCACCACGCTCCGTTCTCGCGCGACGGCTGCAAGCTTTTCGTCAAACTGCTCCAATACTCGGGCGAGGGCCGGGTCTACACCAAGACGAACAGCCTCGAATTGAAGTGGGCCCCCACGAGTCGCAAGGGCATCGAAAGAAAGCTTCTCTACGAAGACCCGCGCTTCCCGGACGTTACCCAACTCGAACGCTGGGCCCCTGGCACGAACGCCAACGCCGCGCCGACGGGCGGCTGCGAGATCTTCGTGATCGATGGAACGGTTCACGACGCGAACGGCAGCTACCCGACGGGATCCTGGATGCGCATGCCGCCGGAAGCGCCCGTCGCGCTGGCCTCAGACGATGGGGCCGTGCTCTACGTGAAGAACGGCGCGGTGTCGTCGCTGCGATCCGCAGAGTGATCCTCGAGCGACGGTACGAGCAGAGGAAGGAGACGTGTTGAACTTGAAAAAGGGAATGCGGAGTCGATTGACAGGTAGGTAAGATGGCAGGTAACGTGAACGCGCATTCTTACCGCCCCTTTCAGCGAACGACCTGCGCAACGTCACCGAGGGTCGAAGCCCGATCTTCACGAGGATGACCCAATGAGCCAGGATCCCCTGAACTCCCCCGAGCACGAACTCTTCCGCGAGACGGTCCGCCGGTTCACTGAGGAAGAATTGCGCCCACGAGCGCGCGAATTCGATGAGATGGGCCGCTTCGATACCTCGCTCTTCAAGAAAATGGGCGATCTTGGAATGTTAGGCCTTCGGTACGACCCGAAATACGGAGGCGCCGGCCTCGACTGGTCCTACTCCGCGGTGATGTTCGAGGAGTTGGGCCGTGCAGACAACGCCGGCGTCACGATGGGGATCAGTGTCCATACGGACATGGCGACACCCTCCCTGGCCGAGTTCGGCAGCGAGGAACTCAAGCAGCAATTCCTGGTTCCCTCGATCGCCGGCGACATGCTTTCGGCCATTGCCGTGACCGAGCCGGATGCCGGCTCCGACGTCTCCGGGATCCGAACACGCGCCGTCCGCGACGGCGATGAGTGGGTGATCAACGGCTCGAAGATCTACATCACCAACGCGGCTACCGCGGATTGGCTCTGCCTGCTGGCGGTGACGAATCCCGATGCCGGATATGGTGGCTTTACGCAGATCATCGTTCCGACCGATGCGCCCGGCTTCCGATACGAGTTGCTGGACAAGATCGGCAATTGGGGATCGGATACGGGACAGCTGTTCTTCGAAGATGTTCGCGTTCCAGTGGCCAATACGATTGGCGAAATCGGTCGTGGCTTTCAGCAACAGATGATGCAGTTCCAGGACGAACGCCTGGTCGCCTGCGTGAGCGCGATCGCTGGCAGCTCGATGCTCTGGGAAGAAACGCGCAGCTGGGCCGAAGAACGCATCCTCTTCGGCAAGCCACTCTCGAAGATGCAGAACACCCAGTTCAAGATGGTCGAGTTGTACACCCAGCTCACGGCGGCCAAGGAGTTGGTGAATACCTGCGTACGAAAGCGTGTGGCGGGGGAAGACGCGACGAACCTGATCACGATGGCGAAGCTCTTCTGTGGTGGCGTATGTCGTCGGGTCGCAGACGAGTGCATTCAATTTCACGGCGGCTACGGCTACATGAAAGAGAGCATGGCCGGCCGCGCATTCGTCGATTCGAGGCTGATCAGCATCGGGGGCGGCTCGGATGAAACCATGCTGTTCTACATGGCCAAGCAGCTGGGTTTCTAGCCTCGACGCATCGAGCGAGCGATGGCCGAGAGATGCACGCTCCACGGCACTCGTGATTGGCGGACTGAATCCTCTGGCCAGGAGGCCCAGCGTGCATAGGCCGAGCAAGAGGGGACCTCGAGCCCGACAAGATGCAGATTGACGTCATCTCCAGAGAAGCCCGGGGCTACCCCCCACCCAGATGCCGCCCAACGGGCCCGCCTACCCTGTGGGCTACCGTCGGTTCATGCGCAACTGGATCCGCCTCGCCCTGGGCCTGGTCATCAGTGCGGTCGTTCTCGCCGCAGCCTGGTTCGCCACCGGGCCACCTGCGCCCGAAGATACGCTGCGCGTCCTGGTCGCCCGGAAGATCCTCACGATGGATCCGAATCGCCCGGATGCGACGGCGGTCGCCATCGCAGCGGGCCGCATCGTC
>JAFDCZ010000143.1 GCA_019312665.1 Deltaproteobacteria bacterium
GAGCCACATCGGCGGGCCTGGCGACGGGCCGGGTCGGGCGAATCGCTCGCCTTCGCCTGGAGCGCTGCCTGCGCGCGCTCGGGCGACGCGGATTGCAGAGGGTCGTGTTGCTGCATCATCCGCCCTGGACCGAGGGGATTTCCGGCCGGCGGGCGCTCGAAGACGCCGCCGCGTTGCAGCATGTGCTGGCGCGGGCTGGGGCGGAGCTCGTATTGCATGGGCATGTTCACCGTCTTGTGTTTACCCGGCTGCCTGGCCCTCAGGGTGTCATCCCAGTGGTCGGCGTACCGTCGGCCTCCGCACGGGGGGCCAGGGGAAGCGATCACCGAGCGCGTTACCACCTTCTGCGGCCTCTCTCAGGTGGAGGCTGGGCATGCAGGGCGCGGGTTCTCGATCCCGCGTCCGGCCGGTTCGAGGAAGCGCCGCCTCGGGAGCTTCGCCTTCAGGACTGATCGCTGGGATCGAACCTCCACCGAAGGCGGGTGCCATCTTGCAGGATCAGCTCGATGGTGAGCTGTAACGCCTGCGGAATGTCTTCTGCCCACATTCGTTGACCGTCCCAGCGAAGAGGCTGCCGAGGCGCTTCATCATGAGTGATCCATCCACTGGCCGGTTCCACGGGCTGACGAAAGGCGTCGCTCACGTAGATCATCGCGCGGCCCCTTTGCCGCAAGAGTTCGAGGTGATGGTTGCCGACCATCTGCAGCCGGCCGCCGTGCCTGGCGGCGTGGTCGGCATGAGCCCCGGCGGGGCTTCCCATGTGCACATAGCGAAGAAAGGGGAGGGTACTCAGTCCGAGCCCGGCCAGCGCGGCGAGCAGCCAATGCCAGGGCTTCAGCGATTGATCTTTGCGAGCCAATAGGTCATCCCGCTCAGGATCAGCGCCGGCGCGTAGACCAACGGCAGGTCGATGAGCCAATGCTCCGAGCCCACGAGGCCGCGGAAGGTGTCGAGGATGTGGACCAGCGCATGGAGCACGGAGAATCCGGCTGCGGCCCCGCAGGCGACGACGCGGAGGCTCGGCACGAAGGCCGCGCCGATCAGGCCACCGCCTAGCAAGGTGAAGATGCAGCCGATGTCGCGAACGAAGTGCTCGTTCAGCGGCCCGAAGTCGGGAACCCCTGCCGGGAGGGTGAAATACCAATGCACCGGATCGACGAGCATCCAGATGCCGTTGGCGAGATTGGCCAACCCGAAGAGACCCAGCACGAGAGTCCAAGGGTCGAGAGCCAGGCCGCCCGAGCTTTCTTGCGTGCTTGCCGACATGGTCGTCTCCGGGGCGAAGGGTGGGTGGGCGTCACGGGCGCCCGCGCTTCGACGGGTAGCCGATCCCTGAACGCGGCCCAAGGTCCACTTTGTAAACCCCGTCCCCGCCGGTTGACTTGTTGGCGCGGGCTTGGAGGATCTGCTCGGCGAGGGCCAGGTGTTCGGGGCGGTCGACGTCGAGGGCGCATTCGGGGAACGGGAGTCGGAGGGCTTCGGCTCGGACGCCGGCACGTTTGGAGATTCGTTCGACGGCCGCATCGAGATCGAGTCGGCCAAGGGCAAGGCGGGCGAGAGAACCGACGCCGATCCTGGCGGCCAGCCGCCACGGGTGTTTGCGGTGCGCATCCATTTCGCGCCAGAAGGCGACGGCCCGCACGGCGCGCGGTGTGCGGAGGAAGAAGAGGTTTGCGCCGGTGATGCGCTCATCGCGAAGCCCGACGAAGGTGCGTCGCACATCCGGGTAGTGTTCGCGCACGATGTGTTCGGGAACGACGCCCACGACGACGTCGGCGTCGCATTGGCTGGCTCGTTCGATGAAATGGTCGACCATCCGCGGTTCGAGCAGGGGATGGTCGGCCGTCGTCACCAGCACCTGGCGTGGCCGATCGAGACGGGAGAGCAGGCTTTCGACACTTCCACTCGGTGTTTCTGCCGGCGGGTGGACATGGATCTTGCCCCGCCCGCAGGCCCGCGCCACCTCTTCGTGCGCGGCCAGTTCCGGGTCGTCCGTGCACAGCCAGGTTTCTGCGACGTGCTTGGAGGCATGAAGCGTTCGGATCACCCGAAGGCCCATGGGGATTCCTGCCACGGGGATCTGGGCCTTGTGGCTCACGCCGGCAGCCTCCGCCAGGGCGTCCCCGCCACGGCGTCGGCCGCCCAGCAGGAACGCGACGGCGCCCGCTTCCGTCGGCGGTCCTATGCGGGGGTTCGCTAGCATCGCGGCTCATGGTACCCGAGGGGAGCGACCTGGAAGACTCCGGCGTCGACGTCCTCGTGGATGCCACCCGCGCTGGCTGCGGGCGACGCCTGTTTGGGATGTCGCTCCTCGAGCACGCCCTTCGCGCCTTGCTCGATGCAGGCCTCGAAGGCGCGAGGGTCTGGCTCCAGGAGAATGCCGACGAACCCTGGCCCCTGCCTGCGGATCTGGCCGGAAAAAGCACGCGGCTGAGGTTGGAACGCGTGAGCGGCGCCGCCCCGCTGGCCAAGCGGGTTGCCGAGGCCGCCGGGCAGGCCCGCGTGCTTCTCGTGCTCGAGGCCGACGCAGTGGTCGATCCCCGGCTCCTCGTGCATCTGCTCGGGAGGCCGGGCAGCTGTGCCGTGCTGGGCACGGCCCCTGTGCCAGGGGTCGGGAAGGATTCCGCCGTGTTGCGTCTCGAGGGTCCGCCGCTGGACGCACCGGAAGCGCGGGACCTGGCTTCCCTCGCGCGGGCTTGGATTCAAGACGGGCGCATCGAGGACGAACCCGCCGAGGCCATCGACGGCTACGTGAAGAAGCTGAGGCGGCACCTCACGCCCTGGGTGTTTCGGCCGGTGAGCGTGGGTGACCGCGATCGCTGTGAGCGCTTTCTCTTCGAGGCCAACTACAAGGGTTCGACCGATTTCTTCACCAAACATGTCTATCCGCCCCTCGTGTGGCAGCTGGTTCGGCCGCTCGCGCGCTACCGCGTTCATCCGAACTGGGTTTCCGCCTTCAATGTGGTGATCACGTTCGCCGCGATTCCCCTCTTCGCGGCAGGCCAATGGATCGCCGGCCTGACGCTGGCTTACACGATGAGTGTCCTCGATTCCGTGGATGGCAAGCTCGCGCGTCTCACCCATCGCGCGTCGAAGCTCGGCCATGTGCTCGACCACGGGCTCGATGTCGTGCACCCGCCGCTCTGGTACCTGGCCTGGGCGATCGGGCTGGGCGGTGGCGGTTGGGTTGCTGCCGCCTGGTGGATGATCGGGCTCTATGTGGCCGATCGGTTGGTCGGGGAAGCCTTCACCCGCATGACCGGCGGACGGTCGATCCATGCCTGGGCCGAAGTCGACGTGCGCATGCGAACCTTCATCTCGCGACGCAACATCAACCTGCCCCTGTTCACCCTCGGGCTGCTGTTGGGGCTCGCAGGGCCCGCATTCCTCGCCATCGTGGCATGGCAGGGCGCGACCTTGCTCTTTCACTCGGTTCGGCTCGCGCAGGTGGCGCGGGAGATCATGGCCGCGCCCACCGGTGGGGCAGCCTAGGCCAGCATGCGCATCCTTCTCGCCTTCGCCCGTGCTCATCCCCGCCGCAGCGCGACGACGCTCGGCTGTCTGTTGCTCGCGAGCCTGGCCGAGGGCATTGGCATGTCCACGCTGCTGCCGTTGTTGGAACTGGCTGCGCCCGGAGATGGAACGGAGCCTTCGACATTGGCGTTGGCTGTGCGGAGTGCCATCGAGGGGGTAGGGCTCGAGCCTGGCCTCGGTGTGTTGTTGGCGATCGTGGTAGCGGGCATGCTGGCGAAGGCGGTGCTGGTGCTGCTGGCGAATCGCCAGGTGGGCTACGCGGTTGCCAGTGTGGCGACGGAGTTGCGCCTTTCCCTGGTCGGGGCGCTGCTAGGTGCGCGCTGGGCCTACTTCACGCGCCGTCCCGTCGGGATGATCGCCAACGCCTTCACGACCGAAGCAGAGCGCGCATCGCAGGCATTCCTCCACGGCTCGCTGGTCCTGGCCGCGGTCCTTCAGGTGACGCTCTACACTGGGATCGCCTTCCTGGTTTCGTGGGAAGCGACGCTCGGGGCAATCGCGTTGGGTGGCCTCAGCAGCTGGGCGTTAGGCGGGCTCGTGCGGGCATCGCGCCGGGCCGGGAATCGTCAGACGGAGCTGTTGAAGACCTCCGTGTCCCACCTCTCCGATGCCCTGTATGCGGTGAAGCCCCTTCGGGCGATGGCCAGGGAAGCCCTGCTCGGGCCTCTTCTGGCCCGTGAGGCCCGTCACCTCGATCGGGCGCTGCGCGGCGAGGTGCTCAGCAAGGAGGGCCTGAAGGCGCTGCAGGAACCGATCATCGTCGCCGGTCTGGCAGGCGGCCTGTACGTGGCCACCGCGTCCTGGGGCATGGCGCTCTCCTCGCTGCTGATGCTCGCTCTCCTTTTCGGCCGCACGCTGGCATCGGTCGGCAAGGTCCAGAAGGAGTTGCAATCGATGGCGGCTCGGGAGAGCGCCTACTGGTCGCTGCGGAAGACCATCGACGAGGCCCTCGCCGAACCCGAGAGGCCCCACGGTGGCGTTCAGCCGACTCTCGAACGCGGCATCGAAGTGGACGGGGTCGGCCTGGCGTATGGCGCGGAACAGGTGCTCGCGGATGCGAGCTTGTTCATTCCCGCCGGTGGGCTGACGACGCTGGTCGGCGCCTCCGGAGCGGGCAAGACCAGCATGGCGGATCTTCTGATCGGCCTCGTGCACCCGGATGCTGGGACGATCCGGCTCGATGGTGTCGATCTCGATGACATCGAGCTGCGCGCCTGGCGACGCATGGTGGGCTACGTGCCGCAGGAGCTCTCCCTGTTGCACGAGAGCGTGCTCGTCAACGTGACCCTCGGCGATCCGGATCTTTCCGAAGAAGAGGTCTGGCGGGCACTCGAACGAGCCGGCGCGCGGGAGTTCGTCGAGCGGCTGGAGGGCGGCCTGACGAGCCCGGTGGGGGAGCGCGGCATGCTGCTCTCTGGCGGGCAACGCCAACGCATCGCGATCGCTCGCGCGATCGTCCGCGAGCCACGCTTCCTCATCCTGGACGAGGCCACCGCATCGCTCGATCCCCAAACGGAGGAGGCCATTGTACGCTCGGTCGCACGTATGCGCGGCGAGATGACGATCTTGGGGATTACCCACCAGCTGGCGTTCGCCGAGCGAGCGGATCGGGTCTATCGGATCGAAAACGGAACGGTCAAACAGGTCGGATGAGTTCCTTCGCCCCGTTCAAGCGTTTCCGAAGTTCCGAAACGAAGACGATCCTTCGCGAGCGGCCTGAATGCGTCGTGCTTCCGGCCGAGGGCGCGAGTGACGCGGCCCCGGTTCGGATCTTTCTCGGCACAGAGCCCGCACAATGGCGGGCTGAGCGCGTGTTCATGGCGTCCGTCGTCGAGCATCGGAACCCTGAACGCCGCTACGAGATCTATCGCATGGAGGCCTTGCGTGGGTTCGACCGTCGCAATTGGACCACCGGCTTCACGGGTTATCGCTTCGCCATTCCATCGTTTGCCGGATGCGAGGGGCGGGCCATCTACAACGATGTGGACCAGCTCTATCTGGCGGATCCCGGCGAGCTCTTCGTCCAGGAACTCGGCGACCACGGCTACCTCGCGCTCAGCGCTCGTGAGACCTCCGTGATGTTGCTCGATTGCGCACGCATGGCGGAAGTCTGGAGCCTCGAGATTGCCGGACAACTGGAAAAGAAGGAATTGTCGGACCGGGCAGCACGAGTCCCAGGGCTGCTCGGCCCGCTCGCGCCGGAGTGGAACGCGAGAGATGGGGAGTACGAGGAGGGGAAGAGCAAGCTCGTCCACTACACGACACTGCATACCCAACCGTGGCGTCCCTTTCCCGAGCGATTTGCCTATCGCGAAGGCCCCGGGGCCGAGTTGTGGAAGGCAGCCGAGCTTTGCGCAGATGAGGCCAGCTACGAATCGTTCTCCAAGGAACGGCCTAGCGAAGCCATGGCCAGCGGCGGGGAGCGGCTCTTCCCCTCGGACGCGCTTCCCGCCAACCGGCAGGTGTTGCGAATGCTTGCCCGCTTGACGCCCGGGGATCAGGTTCTGGAACTCGAGGGAAAAGAGCTGCATCGCTGGCTCTTCGAAGCTCGGCCCGAGTCCGCCGGCGGCATCCTTGTCCCGGGTGGCATCGAGGCGTTGCCGGAGGTCGACCAAGGCTGGGTGCTCCGCCGCTTGTTCGAGGGCGCTCGGCGATTCTTGTTCGTCGCCGCAGCCCCCGGCGCGGGTTCGGCTCGCTTCGTGGAGCGCTTCGAAGGCGTCGCGCGGAGCTACCGGGCAGTGCACTGGGAACTCTTCGTGCGCGACGAAAAAGGGCGTATGCGGCATGCGGAAGGGGGCCGCTTCCTCGGCCGTAAGACTCCGCGCACCTGGGTCGTCGTCGATGATCGGGCCGGAAACGAAACCCAGGCTGTCGGCCTGGCGGAAGAGCTGGGCTGGGATTACCAGCTGATCCGGCTGCGATTCGGTCGGCTCGGAGACCTTCATCCCCGCTTGCGCGGAGCGTCCCGGGTTGGATTGTCCCGTAAGGAATGCGAGAAGCTCGCAGCGCCCTGGCCCGATCTGGTGATCTCCGCCGGCCGCCGCGCTGCGCCGGTTGCGCGTTGGGTGCGCGAACGAGCCCAGGGGCGCACGCGCCTCGTCCATCTTGGCCGCAAGGGAGGCGCGGCGGCGGGCTTGTTCGATCTGGTCGTCACGCCTCGCCACGCGCGCCTCTGGCCGCACCCGCGGCGCATCGAGACCCTGCTGCCCCTCTCGCGGGTCAACGATGCGGAGCTCGCCAAAGCGGCGGACCGCTGGAAGGACACCCTTTCGACCGAAGCCGGAAGCCCGCGGGTCGCGGTGTTGGTGGGCGGAGAAACCCGAAAGTACCGCCTTGGACCCAGTGAGGCGCGGCAGTTGGCGGTCGAGGCCCTGGCGCTCACCCGGCGCCTCCGTGGTCAGCTCTGGGTGACGACGAGCCCGCGCACGGGGGCCGCTGCAACCGAAGCCCTGGCTCAGGCATTGGGAAAGGATGCGAAGTTCTTTCCGTGGCAGAGCGGGACGGAGACGCCTTACCTCGGCCTTCTTGCCGAGGCGGATCTGCTGATCGTCACGGGAGAGACCGAGTCGATGCTTGCGGAAGCCTGTGCGACCGACCGGCCGGTCATGGTGTTCCCGCTTCCCCGGATTTCCATGGCCCGAGGTGGCCGGGGGATCGGTGGCCGGATCGTCGATGCCCTGCTTGCCCGAGCTGCGGCGGAGATCCCGAATGATCGCGGCACGGTGCGCCCCCAGAAAGGGCTTGCGAGGTGGGTCGCGCGCTGGACCGACGCCGGAGTGCTGCGGCCGACCCGCGATCTCGACGGCCTGCATGCCGATCTGGTCCGGGCGGGCCGTCTCCAGACCTTCGGCGCCGAGCCTCGCCTCGAGCCGGTGACGCCTCACCGTGAAGCCGCGGATGTGGCAAGCAGGTTGCGCCAGCTGATGGGCGTGGATCCGGCATGACCGCGAATCCGACATGAACACGGATCCGGCATGAACACGGGTTCGTTTCTCGATTTCGAGGGCCTGGAGGCTACGCCAGCCAACGTCTTTCGGAGTCAACGCCCCTACCCCTGGTGGGCGGGGCCTGCCTTGCGGCCCGAGGCGTGGCGGGCCCTTCACGAGCATCTACCCGATGTCCATCAGCTCGAGGCGAAGTTCGGCAAAGAACGCCGCTTCGGTCAGGCCTCCCACGATCGTTATGTTCTCGAGTACGGCCAGGATCTTCCGGTCCATCCGATCTGGCATCAGCTGGTGGAGGAACTCGAGGGCCCCGCCTATCAACGCTTCCTCGCGGGGCGCCTCGGGCGCCGCCGGGTGCGGATGCTCTATCACTGGCACTACACGCCGAGGGGATGCTCTGTTTCTCCCCACTGCGATGCCCGTCGCAAGCGGGGCTCCCATATCTTCTATTTCAATGATCCCACTCGTTGGCAGCCGGAGTGGGGAGGAGAGACCTGTATCCTCGATGACGAGGGCCGTTTCTCCCACCGTTCGAGCCCGTCCTTCGAAGACTTCGCGCATACGGAAACGGCACCCTGCGTGGGGAACCAGAGTCTCCTGTTCGCGCGCCGCGCCAACTCTTGGCATGGCGTCCGCCCGCTCACGTGTCCGGAAGGCGAGCTGCGGCGTGCGTTCATCGTCGTGTTCGATGCGCGCTGGCCATGGCAGAGCTAGGCACAGGCGGCCCCGCCCCTCTCGCGATCGTGCTCAGTGGGCTTGGCCTGGGTGGTGTACAGCGCACCATGCTGACCCTGGCCGATGGGATCGCAGCTCGGGGAATCCCGGTCGACCTGGTCGTGCCGGACGGTCATGGGCCGTTTCGCGAGCAGGTACCGCCGAGCGTGCGGCTCGTCGAACTCGATGCAGGCATGGCGCGCCTGCCCTGGTTCCGCGCTCGAAAGCGCCGCCGGAGCCTCGCGAGCACGCTGGCCTTGGCGCGATACCTGGAACGTGTTCGCCCCCGCGCAGCCTTTTCTGCATCCCACTACGTGAACCTCTCGCTGCTGGCGGCCAGGCGTCTTTCGCGTCATGAGCTTCCGGTGGTGGTCAGCCAGCGCACGCACCTCTCTCGCGCCGTGCGGAACGCAGGCTTTCCTTTCCGTCGCCGCCCGCTACTGGGCCGCATGGTTCGCATGGCGTATCCCTCGGCCGATGCCATCGTGGCCGTGTCCGCTGGCGTCGCGGATGACCTGGCCGAGGTGGCAGGCCTCGCTCGCGAACGCATCGAGGTCGTCCCGAATCCGCTTCGTCTCGAGCAGGTGAGGGAAGGAGCGGCCCAACCGCCGCCCCATCCGTGGCTCGCTCCAGATGAACCGCCGGTCTGCCTCGCCGTCGGTCGATTGGCCGCACAGAAGGATTTCCCGACGCTGCTCCGCGCGTTCGCTCGCGTGCGTCAAAACCGCATGGCGCGCCTCCTGGTGCTCGGCGAAGGCCGTGAGCGCGGCGCCCTGGAGTCATGCATCCGCGAACTCGGCCTGAGCGAGGATGTCGAGCTGCCGGGCTACGTGGAGAACCCTTTCGCCTGGATGTCTCGCGCGCGATTGTTCGTCCTGTCCTCGGCGTATGAAGGGTTGCCCGGTGTGGTCATTCAGGCTTTGGCCTGCGGGTGCCCTGTGGTGAGCACGGATTGCCCGAGCGGGCCTCGGGAAATCCTGCAGGGCGGCAAGCTCGGGGCGCTGGTGCCCGTGGGTGATTCGGATGCGTTGGCTGCAGCGATCGACGGCGCGCTGAACGGCCGCGTGGATCGAACCGTGCTGGTCCGACGAGCCGAGGATTTCGCGCTGGAGCCCATCGTGGATCGGTGGCTCGGGCTGCTCGATCGGGACCGAAGGACATGAGGCGCCGTGCGGGAAAGGCCCGCTCGTGATGTCAGGCGAAAGAAGCCGCCGTGCGGACGGGCGGGTCCTCGGTCGAGGCGGGCTCTTCTCGCTGGTCGAAGACCTCTCGGACGCGGCGGAGATCATCCAGGGTGTCGACCTCGGCCCACCAGCAGTCCCCGATCGGTACGGCTTCGATTCGCAGGCGCGCCGCCAGACAGTCGAGGGCGGCGGTATACCAGGCTTGGCCGCCCTCGGGCGTGCGAACGATCTCGTCGAGCACGCGGCGGAAGCCGTCGATTCCCTCGCCCCGAAAGACCGTCATTCCAATGGCTTCGCCATCCGGCGTGAGGCCCGGCAGCTGCTTGCCGATCGCGCCGAGCCGTCCGTCAGGGTCGAGTACGACCTTCATGTCGTCCTCATCGTAGGAGGGCTTTCGTGCGGTGGCGATCGCTACCGGGCGGCGATCGTAGGCCAGCAGCCGATTCATGATCTGGTCCTCGAAGAGCGTGTCTCCGTTCAGGAGCACGAACTCCTCGTCCATGGCGGCGCGGGCGAGCCAAGCCGTCACCAGATTGTCGGTGGTGGCGGAGAACGGGTTGTATTCCGTGGCCACTTCGAGGCCCGGGATCGCCAGGCGATGGATCTCCGACTCGACGCGGTGGGCTCCGTATCCGACCATCACCACGACACGTTCGATTCCGCAGCGGGCAAGCGTGCGAAGCTGCAGCTCGAGGAGGGAGCAATCACCGTGGATCGGGACCAGGCACTTCGGGGCGCCTTCCGTGGCCCGCGCGAGGCGACGCCCCTGGCCTGCGCTCAACAGGATCGCCTTCACGAGCGCCGTATGCCTCCCTCTTGGTTCGAGCCCGGTTTCGGGCCAAGCCGACCGCCGGCACCATAGCGGACGTGACAGCGGGTCTACACATCGAGTCGAGAGGCGGCGTACGGGGCCTGGCTGGCCCCGGCCCGATCCTGCGCCGTGCCGTGCGGCGGGAAGTGATGCTGCCGACCGCCGTGGCCCTGGCGGGCCTCTCCGTCGCCTTTCTCACCAAGAGCCTGCTGGCCTACGCCGATTGGATCGTGAACCGGGGCCTCAGCGGGGGCGAGGTGGCGCAGATCGCGGGGTTGGAGCTGCTCCCTGTGTTGGCTCAGACCCTTCCGTTCGCGTTGCTGATCGGCGTTCTCGTCGCCCTTGGCCGGCTCAAGGCAGATCTGGAGCTTCTGGCGATGGAGACCATGGGCATGTCCCGTCTTCAGCTCGTCAGGCCTGTGGTGGGGGTGGCCTTTGCGGGCGGTCTTCTTGCCGGGGTTCTTTCGATCTGGGCCGCCCCATTCGCCCGCGCCCAGCTCGAGCTGAACATGCAGCGCATTGCACGGGAGAGGCCCGGTGCACTGATCACCGCTGGCAACGTGGCGGAGTTCGGAGATCGGCAGCTCCTGGCGCGGGAGACGTCGCCTGATGGAACCAAGCTTCGTGGGGTGCTCCTGTGGATGCCGGATCTGGCGGAGGCCGTCTTTGGTGAGCGGGGAGAGGTGATCCCCCTCGGAGAGGGCGTGCTCTCCCTCCAGTTGGAAGACGCTTCCCTGTTGGGCTCTCCAGTGGACGGGGGCCAGCTCGTCGAAGTCGCCCATTTCGTGACCGAGTTGGAATTCTCGGACGAAGAAGACGCGCCGGGGGATCAACTCGCGGCGCAGCCTACTTCCGCATTGATGCGCGATCCAGAAGGCTTCGATCCCCGACGTGCCCAGGCCGAGTTTCATCGGCGCTTTGCTCATCCGGTGGCGGCGCTGTTGCTAGGCGTTCTGGCGGCTCCCCTTGCCTTGTCACGCCAGCGCTTCTCCCGTTCGAGTGGCGCCGTGACGGGCCTGTTCCTGACGCTCGGCTACTACGGTCTCGTGCAATTCGCCGATGCCATGCTCCGGGACCCGGGGAACCCTGTCGCCTGGGCCGTGTGGTCGCCCCCTCTGGCTGTTCTGCTTCTGCTGGTCGTCCTGCTCGGGCGCCTCGCTCGGAATCCCTTCGAGGAGGAGCCCGACCGCTCCGCGCCCGACCGGGCCCATGTCATGAAGCGGCCCGTCGGCCTGCGGGGAGTGCTGGATCGTTATGTGCTTGGCGTGTACGTGGGAGCGACGCTCCTCTCGTTCGGGGCGCTGTTCGTCGCCTACTTCCTGATCGACGTGCTCGAGCGCCTCGAGTGGTTCGCCCGGCATCAGGCCGAGATCGGAGAGATCGCCTACTTCTACGCAGCGCGAGCGCCGTTGCTGGCCTCCCGGGTGATTCCGATGGGATTGCTCGCCGGCAGTGCGCTGACAGTGAGTCTGCTCGTGGCTCGCGGCGAGCTGCTCGCGATGCAGACATGCGGAATCCGGCTCGGCCGCGCATTGACCCCCGTGCTGATCTTCTCGGCGATCATCGTGCCGTTGGATTTCTGGTTCAACGACGCGCTCATCACACGCAGCAATGCCTGGGCGGATCGCATCAAGGTCGAACGCATCAAGGATCGCTCCGAGGGCTCGTCCACGGAGGCCTGGTATCGGATGGAGGGGCAGCTGGTTCGCGCATCGCGCAGCGGTCTGGCGAGTGGTCTGATTCCGGACCTGGTCGTCTTCGAGATCGGGCCGACGGGCCTTCCGTCGGCCCGCATCCACGCACGCGAGGCGCGCCACATCGGGAACGGCGAATGGGAATTGTTCGGCGCCAAGGCCGTGCTGATCTCGGACTCGGGTCTCCAGACCATCGATCCGCCGCTTCTCTACGCGTTGGGTGAAGCGCGGCGCGCCGAGATCGATCCGATGCACCAC
>JAFDCZ010000280.1 GCA_019312665.1 Deltaproteobacteria bacterium
TGCACGGCCAATCGCGGGGCGGGGGGCTGTCAGCGCGGAAGTAAAAGCGGAGCCAGGCCGGAGAGTACGCGCCCTCGGACTGCGGGCTCGGCAAACCGGGTGCACGCGCGTTCGACGGCCTGGTGAGCCATGGAGCGCTGGCCGCCCCCCGCCCCGCGATCCGACACGAGAAGCGAAGCGGCCCCCTTCCCGCCTAGAGGTGGCGCGAGCGGTAACCGGCTAGTTCCCGTTTGACGACGGGTGCGAGGATGTAGAGCCCGAGTACATTGGGCACGCATAACACGAAGACCATGGCGTCGGAGAAGTCGAGGACGGCTTCGAGTTGCATCATGCATCCGAGGGCTACGAATACGCAGAAGACAGCGTTGAAGGCGTGGGCGCGGCGGCGCCCTTCCCCGACGAGGTAGGTCCAGCCTTTCAGGCCGTAGTAGGACCAGGAGAGCATGGTCGAGAAGGCGAACAGCAGTGCAGCCACCGCGACCACGATCGGCGACCAGGAGAGATTGCGCTCGAAGGCCGCGGAGGTCATTTCAACGCCGCCCAGGCCCGAGGCGAAGAGATCCGGCTGGTAGTAGAGGGTCGTCACGATCACCAATGCGGTGGCGCTGCAGATCACCACCGTGTCGATGAAGGGTTCGAGCAGCGCGACGAGGCCTTCGGTCATCGGCTCGTTCGTGCGCACGGCGGCGTGGGCGATCGTCGCCGAACCGATCCCTGCTTCGTTCGAGAAGACCGCACGCTTGAAGCCGACGATCAACACGCCCAGGGCGCCGCCGGAAAGAGCGTCCGGGTCGAAGGCCTGGCGAAAGATCTCCCGGAAGGCGAAGGGGATGGCTTCGGCGTTCATCGTCAGGATCACCGCGCAGCCCAGCAGGTACAGGGCGGCCATGAACGGCACGATCTTCTCCGTCACTCGGGCGATGCTTCGGATCCCGCCCACGATCACGCTTCCGACCAGGAAGGCGAGCACGAGACCGACCAGCCAGCCCTTGTCCGCCAGCCAACTCGCCTCCGGCCCGCCGGTGACCGTTACGAGCTGTACGAAGGCCTGGTTCGATTGGAACATGTTGCCGATGCCCATGCAGCCGATCACGATGCCCACCGCATAGAAGGCACCCATCGCGCGGCCCAACCTCGGCAGGCCGCGTTCGGCGAGGCCCTTCGACAGGTAGTACATGGCCCCGCCCGAGACCGAGCCGTCCGCATTCTCCTGGCGGTACATCACACCGAGCGTGCACTCGACGAATTTCGAGGACATCCCGAGCAACCCTGCGACGAAGAGCCAGAAGGCAGCGCCCGGCCCGCCCACCGAGATGGCCACGGCCACTCCGCCGATGTTGCCGATCCCGACCGTCCCGGAGATGGCCGTCGCGAGGGCCTGAAAATGGGTGACCTCGCCGTGACTCGTTTCGCTCGTGGGCGGCGTTCGGCCGCTGACGATTCGGATCGCGCGTCCGAATTCTCGCAGGTTGACGAAGCGGAAGAAGAGCGTGAACCAGACTGCGCCTACCACGAGCCAGAGCACGACCAGCGGCAGTTGCGCGCCAAAGACCGGCACTTCGAAGAAGATGATGGCCGAAAGCAGCTCGGCCAGTGGCGCCACCGCGTCGTTGACCCAGGCGTCAAAACCGCTCGCTTCGCTCAAACCCGCGTACCCACTCCTACTCGTCCGTCACACAGCCCTCGGACGCGGACTTCACGTTCTTGATGTACTTGTAGAGCGTACCGCGGGTCGCCTTGAAGGGCGGCGCGGTCCAGGCCGCGCGGCGCTCGGCCAACTCGCTCTCGGGCACATCGATATCGATCACGTTCTTCTTCGCGTCGATGGAAATGGGATCGCCGTCGCGCACGAGGGCGATCGGCCCGCCCTCTTGAGCCTCGGGCGTCACATGGCCCACGATGAAGCCGTGGGAGCCGCCCGAGAATCGGCCGTCGGTCAACAACGCGACCTTGTCGCCCAGGCCGGAGCCCATCAGGATCGAGGTGGGCGAGAGCATTTCCGGCATGCCCGGGCCGCCCTTCGGGCCTTCGTAGCGGATCACGATCACGCCGCCTTCGCGGATCTCGCCTTCCTCCGCGGCCTTGACCATGTCTTCTTCGCAATCGAAGACCTGGGCGGGGCCAGAGAACGAAAGCCCCTCCTTGCCCGTGATCTTCGCGACGGCGCCGTCCGGCGCGAGACTGCCCGTCAGGATGCGGATGTGGCCCGTCTCCTTGATCGGATCCGAGAGCGGATGCACGACGCGTTGACCGTCGGAGAGGCCGGGCAGATCCGCCAGGTTCTCGGCGAGGGTCCGACCCGTGACCGTCATGCAATCACCGTCGAGCATTCCGTTCTCGAGCAGGAGCTTCATTACGGCCGGCGTGCCGCCGACGTTGTGCAGATCCTCCATCACGAACGCGCCACTGGGTTTGAAATCCGCCAGCAAGGGCGTGCGATCGCTCACGGCCTGGAAATCCCCGATGTCGAGCTGCACACCTGCCGCCCGCGCCATCGCCAGCAGATGCAGCACGAGATTGGTGGAACCCCCGATGGCCGTCGCCACGACCATGGCATTCTCGAAAGCCGCTCGGGTCATGATCTCGCGAGGTGTCAGGTTGCGCTCGAGAAGGTTGAGGATCGCCGCACCAACCCGGTGGCATTCCTCCATCTTCTTCGGATCTTCTGCGGGGGTCGAGCTGCTGTACGGCAGTGACATGCCCATCGCTTCGATCGCGCTGGCCATGGTGTTCGCGGTGTACATGCCACCGCAGGCACCTGCCCCCGGACACGCGCGTTTCACGATTCCCAGGCGCTGTTCATCGGTGATCGTACCCGCGAGGAATTCGCCGTAGCTCTGGAAGGCCGACACCACATCGATCGGCTTGCCCTCCGCGCTCACGCCGGGCCGAATCGTTCCGCCGTAGACCATGATCGCCGGGCGGTTCACCCGCGCCATCGCCATCACACAGCCGGGCATGTTCTTGTCGCAGCCCGGCAGCGAAACGTTGGCGTCATAGAACTGGGCGCCCATCACGGTCTCGATCGAGTCCGCGATCAAATCGCGGCTCTGGAGCGAATAGCTCATCCCTTCGGTGCCCATGCAGATGCCGTCTGACACACCGATCGTGTGGAAACGCAGCCCGACCAGGCCGGCTTCCACGACACCCGTCTTCACGGCCTCACCCAACAGCCCGAGGTGCATGTTGCAGGGGTTGCCGTCGTAGGCCATGTCGACGATGCCAACCTGCGCCTTGTCCAGATCGGCATCGGTGAGGCCTGCCGCATGGAGCATGGCCTGGGACGCGCCCTGGGCCTTCTCCTGGGTCAGACGGCGAGAAATGCGGTTGAGACCGCTCATGGGGAACTCCCAAGCAGGAAGGAGTAGGAAGGAGCAGGAGGGGAACGGAGAGCCGACCACCGTATCACTTGAGCGCCCACGAATCGACTGGAACGCTGCCCGCCAGAGCCAGTTATCCTCCGCCGCCGGGCCAGCAGGCCCCGCCACCGCATCGATCGGAGACCCCGTGTTCGCGCTCGCGCCCATGCTGCCCCTCCTCGCCCTCCTGGCGGGGCCCGCGTATTCCGCGGAGGCGGACTTCGTTCGTACCGAGGAACGCGAAGCCTGCACCCAGAACGATCCGCTGCGACGCCCCTACTTCGGCGATACCCACGTGCACACGGGCTACAGCCAGGATGCCAGTACCCAGGGCACGCGAACGACTCCGCGAGAGGCGTACGCCTTTGCCCAGGGTGCGCCGCTCGCCATTCAACCCTGGGACGCCGACGGCGTGCCGCAACGCACGCTCCAGCTCGACCGCCCGTTGGATTTCGCGGTCGTGACTGATCACGCCGAACAAATCGGCGAAGTGCAGCTCTGCAAGACGCCGGAGGCTCCCGGCCACGGGTCGATCGTGTGCCGCATCTACCGGAGCTTTCCGCGCGTCGCCTTCTACTTGATGAACTACCAATACAGCGCGGGTGGCGAACGTTGGGGCTTCTGCGGAGAAGACGACGTGCATTGCCTGGCCGCGGCAGGAACGGTCTGGAAGGACATCCAGGGCGCCGCCGAGGGCGCCTACGACCGCACGAAGGCGTGCACGTTCACCAGTTTCGTCGGCTACGAATGGACGTCCAGTGCAATGGACGTCCAGTGCCGGTACCGGCAAGAACCTTCATCGCAACGTGATCTTCCGCAACGAGCGGGTCCCGGCGCTGCCCATCAGCGTGATGGAAACCGGGAACACCGCGGCCGATCTCTGGGATCAGCTCGAGAGCCAATGCGTCCGGGGCATGCCGGGCTGCGAGGTCTTGACCATCCCCCATAACTCCAACCTGGATGGCGGTCTGATGTTCCAATCCGCCGCCGAGATCGGCGCCCCCATCGGCGAGGCGGAAGCCCGACGGCGTGCGCGCTGGGAGCCTTTGATCGAGATCATGCAACACAAGGGCGATTCGGAATGCATGCTCGGCGGCGATACGACGGATGAGGCCTGTGGCTTCGAGAAGCTTCCATACGACAGCTTCGGCGGCCAGTTCGCCTCCACCGGCGGCGTGGCCGTGCCCCGGCAATTCGTCCGGCATGCGTTGAAGAAGGGCCTCCTGCTCGAGAGCCAACTCGGCGCAAATCCGTTCCGGTACGGCATCATCGCAAGCACCGACACCCACCTCGGTGCTCCCGGGCAGGTCGCCGAGAAGCGCCATCCCGGCCATGGCGGCGCGGGAAATCCCTCCGCGGGCGAGTTGCCGCCCGGCCTGCCAGACAACCTCGAGTTCGGCCCGGGTGGCCTCGCCGTGTTGTGGGCCGAAGAGAACAGCCGCGATTCCCTGTTCGCCGCCATGCAGCGACGCGAGGCCTATGGCACGAGCGGGCCGCGCATCACGGTGCGGCTGTTCGGAGCCTGGAACCCGCCCGAACAGATGTGCGGAAAGGAAGACTTCGTGGCACTC
>JAFDCZ010000281.1 GCA_019312665.1 Deltaproteobacteria bacterium
GCGGAGGGCAGCACGTCCGGCTCATTGCGTCCGCAGATGATTACTTCAGCGCCGGCATCGAGGAAGCGTTGGGTGATGCCGCGCCCTACGCCACGGCCACCGCCTGTGACGATCGCAACCTTGTGTCGGAGATCGATTTCGATGGCCACGTTCGATCTCCTCTAGAGCCCGATGGCCTGGGCGACGAGCTCACGGTGGTAGGGTGCGTCGCCGAGCAGGCTGGCGCTCGACCGCGCACGTTTGAAGTAGAGATGGATATCGTACTCCCAGGTGAAGCCGACTCCGCCGAAGATCTGGAGCGCCGTACCTGCGCAGAAGGAGTAGGTGTCGGAGGCCGCAGCCTTGGCCATCGATGCCGCGAGAGCGAGTTCGTCGCTCTCCTCGGCCGCGACGCAAGCCGCGTAGTAGACGGCGGAGCGGGCCGATTCGATCTTCACCATCATGTCCGCGCATTTGTGTTTGATGGCCTGGAACGATCCGATCGTGCGCCCGTACTGAACACGCTCCTTGGCGTACGCCACCGCCATCTCGAGGCAGCGCTGTGCCCCGGTGCCCCGCCGATCTGCTCTGCGGACAGGGCGATCGCGGAGCGCTGGAGGACCCGATCGAGGACATCGGCGCCCGCGTCGCCCAGCCGGGTGAACGCCGGAACACGCACATCATCGAGCCGAATCTCCGCCAGGCGGCGCGTCTGGTCGAGCGTCGGAAGCGCTTCGCGCTCGAGTCCAGCCACCTCCCCAGGCAGCACCACGAGGGCCAGGCCTTCTCGGCCACTCGAGCCCTCTTCGCGGAGGGCAACGACGATGCGATCGGCAAAATGGCCGTCCACCACATGGCGCTTGGTCCCGGCCAGTACCAGCTCGTCGCCCTCGCGTCGGAAGCTGGCGCGGATGTCCTCGGCCGCCCAGCCGCCGCCCTGTTCGGCGACAGCGAGCGTCGCCGTGCATACGCCTTCCGCGATGTCCGGCAGGAGCGCCTGTTTCTGGTCCTCGTTTCCAGCCATGAGAATGGCATTGGCGCCCAAGGTGACGCTGGCGAAGAAAGGAGAAGCAAAGAGCGCCTCGCCCATGACCTCCATCAACGCGACCAGCTCGACGTCGCCCATGCCCAGGCCGCCATAGGCGTCTGGGGTGGTGACGGCGGGCCAGCCGAGTTCGGCGCCGACACGCTTCCACACTTCCGGGTCGTGTCCGAGTTCGCTGGTCATGGAGGCACGCACCTGGTCTGAATTGGAGACCTCCGCGAGGAACCCACGAGCCATTTCGCGGAGCTCGTCCTGCTCTTCCGTGAAGCGGAAATCCATCTACGTTCCGTAGACCTTCTGCGCTGGCGTGGCCTTGTTCATCAACTCGTGGATTGCGGCACCGATTTCGTCCGGGGCCCAGCGGGCGCCCTTGTCGATGGCCGGGCCGCTGCGCCAGCCGTCGGCGATGCTGATCTCACCGCCGGAGAGCTCGAAAACCTGGCCGCTCACGTCTTTCGATTCCGCGCTGCCAAGCCAGACGACCAGCGGCGAGATATTGGCCGGGTCCATCGCGTCGAAGCCTTCTTCGGGCTTGGCCATCATTTCGGAGAAGACGCCTTCGGTCATGCGGGTGCGCGCAGAAGGGGCGATGGCATTGGAGGTGATGCCGTAGCGGCCGAGTTCGGCGGCCTGGATCAACGTGAGTGCGGCGATCCCGGCCTTGGCCGCGGAGTAGGAGCTCTGACCGATACTGCCCTGGAGGCCAGCGCCGGAGCTGGTGTTGATGATGCGGGCATCGACGGCCTTCCCGGCCTTCGACTCGCCCCGCCAATGCTCGGCGGCGTTTCGCGCGAGACAGAAATGGCCCTTCAGGTGAACGCGCACCACGGCGTCCCATTCCTCTTCGCTGCAGGAGACGAACATGCGGTCGCGGACGAAGCCGGCGTTGTTCACGACCACGTCGAGGCGACCGAAGGCCTCGAGGGCCTGCTCTACCGCTTGACCCGTCTGCGCGAAGTCGGTGACATCGGCGCCGTTGACGATTGCTTCGCCGCCTTCATCGCGGATCTGTTGCACCACATCACCGGCAGGGCCCGCGCCGCCGCCGCTGCCGTCGAGCTCTACCCCGATGTCGTTCACTACGACCTTGGCGCCTTCGCGGGCGAAGGCCAGGGCGTGTTCACGGCCGATACCGCGGGCGGCGCCCGTGATGATGACGACGCGTCCGTCGCAGGTTCCCATGCTTTGATCCCCTACAGGCGTTCGATGATGGTGACGTTGGCCTGGCCGCCGCCTTCACACATGGTCTGGAGGCCGTAGCGTCCACCCGTGCGCTCCAACTCGTGGAGCAGGGTGGTCATCAGCCGGGTTCCGGTCGCACCGATCGGATGCCCGAGAGCGATGGCTCCGCCGTTGACGTTCACTTTCTCGAGGTCCCAGTCCGTTTCCTTCTGCCATGCCAGGACGACCGGAGCGAAGGCCTCATTGATCTCGACCAGGTCGATGTCGCCCTTCGACATGCCGGCCTTGGCGAGCGCGTGCTTCGTGGCCTCGATCGGCGCCGTCAGCATGTAGATGGGATCGTCGGCGCGCACGCTGATGTGATGCACGCGAGCACGCGGCTTGAGCCCATGTTCCTTCACTGCTTGCTCGCTGGCGATCAACATGGCCGAGGCGCCGTCGGAGAGTTGGCTGGCCATGGCCGCCGTGATGCGCCCTCCTTCGACCAGCGGCTTCAGTCCGGCCATCTTCTCGAGGCTGGTATCCCGGCGCGGGCCTTCGTCGTTCTCGACGCCTGCCAGGGGCGAGATCTCGTTCTTGAACCTTCCCGCATCGATGGCGGCAATTGCGCGCTGATGGCTTTCGTAGGCGAAGCGCTCCATCTCCTCGCGGGAGATCTCCCACTTCTCGGCGATCATTTCCGAGCCGCGGAACTGAGAGACTTCCTGGGTGCCATAGCGCGCCTCCCAACCTTTGGACCCTGCAAATGGAGTCTCGAAGCCGAGCGGCTGGGCCACGGTCATGGCGGATCCGATCGGTATGGCGCTCATGTTCTGTACGCCGCCGGCGACGATCAGGTCGCTGGTTCCACTCATCACGCCCTGGGCGGCGAAGTGAACCGATTGCTGGGAAGACCCGCATTGCCGATCGATGGTCACGCCCGGCACGTGTTCCGGAAGGCCCGCTGCGAGCCAGCAGGTGCGCGCGATGTCGCCCGCCTGGGGGCCGATCGTGTCGCAGCAGCCGAAGATCACATCGTCTACCGCGTTCGGGTCGACCCCGCTGTTGGCGACGAGCGCCTTGATCACGTGGGCACCCAGGTCGGCGGAATGCACCTGAGACAGGCCTCCGCCCTTGCGGCCGACCGGCGTGCGGATCGCGTCGATGATGTATGCCTCTGCCATGTCATGCGTCTCCTGAGAAGGTAGTTCCGGGCCCGATCGGAAGAGCGCCCGCAAAGAGCGCCTCCCGAACGCGCCCCAGATGAAAGGAACTGCGGCCCCACGCGTGGTCCAGGGACCAGGCGCGGCGCATCCAGAGGTGAAGATCCTGCTCCCAGGTGTAGCCGATCGCTCCGTGGGCCTGCAGCGCAGTCTTGGCGCCGAGCGTTGCGGCTTCGCAGGCAGCGAGCTTCGCCATCGAGACGTGCACGTCCCGGGCGGCAGCGTGGTGGGCCACCGAGTGCGCCGCGCGCTGCACGAGGGGCCGCGCGTACTCGAGCTTCACCTTGACGTTCGCGAGCATATGCTTGACTGCCTGGAAGGATCCGATGGGCTTGCCGAACTGCTTGCGCTCGCTGGCGTACTCGGCGGCCAGGCGGATGAGGCGATCGCAAACGCCCAGGGCGCCAGCGGCGCAGGCCAGGGCTCCGCGATCGAGGGTGGCGGCGAAGAGCCGGGAAGCTTCGTCTCCGTCTGCGATTCGGGTTTCCGCGCTGGCCTCGAATTCTACGCTGGCGATGCGTCGGGACGGGTCGTTGGCGGGTTGAATCTGCACCTCGGCGGCATCCCTGGTCACGGCGTGAAGCGCTCCGCCGTGATCCGGCAGCAGAAGGAGGTCGGCGACATGCGCATCCTCGACGAACGGGCTGACGGGATGACCGACGGCCGCGATGGCTTCACCCGCAGCGATCTTCGGGAGCCACTCGCTCGCCAGGCTTCCGCCGATCTGGTTGAGCAGTGGCACCGCGATGGCGGCCGTGCTGATCACGGGCTCGGCGAGCGCTGCGCGTCCGGCCTCCTCGATCAGCAGCACCATCTCTTCCTCGCAGAGGCCCATGCCGCCATGCTCTTCGGGTACGAGCAGGCCCGGCACGCCGATCTCGGCCAGCTGTTTCCAGAGCTCCGGAGAGCGCCCCGTGTCCGTCTCCCAGAGCGCACGCACGGCCTCGGGCGTGACTTCGCCCTGCAAGAACTCGCGCACGGTGGCCTGCAACATCTCCTGGTCTTCGTCGAAGCGGAAATCCATGCCTACCTCGGAAGCCCAAGAATGCGTTCGGCGATGATGTTGCGCTGGATCTCGTTCGTGCCTGCGTAGATGGGGCCGGAGAGCGCAAACAGGTAGCCGTCGAGCCAGC
>JAFDCZ010000002.1 GCA_019312665.1 Deltaproteobacteria bacterium
CGTAGCCCCTCACAGCCGTGAAAGACCTCCAGGCCGGGCGGAGCGCTCGTCTCGAAATCGTTGGCCTCGAAACAATTCCCGGTGCTCGAGGGGCCCGCGAGGGCGAGATCCGCCCGACCGGAACGCCTGATGATGTTCTTCCGGAT
Source organism: Deltaproteobacteria bacterium (assembly GCA_019312665.1). Lineage (GTDB taxonomy): Bacteria > Myxococcota_A > UBA9160 > UBA9160 > UBA6930. The sequence continues at coordinate 147 of JAFDCZ010000002.1, forward strand.
TACATTGTCCGTGGCAGGCCAGAAATTTTCGTGTTGATTGGGCGTGACGAGAATTCCGTGATCCCGATGACCCACGACCAGGTTCCGCTCGACCACATTCTCCACGCCACCCGCGAGGACAATGCCCGTCCCGATCACGGGCCAGGTCAACGGAAGCGTCGGAGCCTCCGGATTGCCGTTGGCCACGACGAGGTTGGCAACGATCGTCGATCTCCGTTCCGGCGGAAGAAGCTCTGAATCCAGGGTATTCGGTCCGATTCCCGCGATGTTGTGTCTCCAGATCGAGCTCACGATGTAGCGTGGCGGATCACCATCCTGCAGGGCTGACACTGCCCGACATAGAAGCCGGAATCCGGGGAGCCCGAGGCCCATGAGTGTTCGAACAGGCCGTCGGTCGAATCGAACGCATAGACGCCATACAGCCCGTTGTTGTAGGCCGTCAGGTAGGACGCCCGATAGCCGGTGATCCCGGTCCAGAAAAATCCGTTCTGGACGGCATTTCGGGCAGTCATGTTCTCGACGGCCACACCGTCTGCAAGGACGAGCACGCCATTGCCGCGCAAGAATTCGCCGTCGATGATGACTTCGTTGCGATCGACTCCGCGAATGACCAGAGAGGGAGTCGTCACCAACACCTCTTCGCGGTAGATGCCCTTGCCAACCAGCACCAGATCGCCAGGGCTGGCCGCATCCACACCCGCTTGAATGGTCGGGTAGTCGCCAGGTACGTGCCGGGTGATGCCCGAGGCCTCGGCCACGGCGGTCGGGCCTGCCGCATCTGCCTCCGCGTACTCGGCATCGCCGACGACGACGACGCCTGCCATCGCAATTCCGCCGGGCGCGCCATGGAACGTGCAGAAGTATGGGAAGACTCCCTCGCCAGCGAAGGCGACGGATGCTTCCGATTCGGCGGGCATCGTGAGACTCCCGTAGTCCGCTTCCGTGGACCACGACCAATCGTCGGCCACCGCGTTATGTGGATTGCGCCCGATGTTCACCCAACGGACACTCCCTCCGACGGGAATCCGCACGACCCGCGGATAGAACGTGTTGTCGTACATATCGACACGGGCTGAAACCGAATCCTGCGCTGCAACCTGCCGTTCCTCGGAGGCACCACATCCCGGCAAGGTGAACAAGGCGCCGCCGAGAATCGCCGCCAGTATGAACTTCCGCGAGTCCTGACGGACGAGAGGCTTCGTCATTGGATCTCCTTGGAGCGATCCCGCCTGCGGCCGACGCGGGCGGGAAATCTCTGCAGTAGTACATTACCAACTCGTGACCCGAGAACGGGGAAGCAGTAGCGTCCTGCGGAGAGACAGGGGCCTTCGCGGGCATGACCCTTCCCTCGAAGCCTGGGCTGAAACGATTGGATGCCATGACGACACTCCTCGAATTCATGACGGCCGCGCACCGGAGATGCGACGAAGCTCTCGCCGCTGCAGAAGGAGAGGTTTGTGGGAAGAACTGGGGCGCGGCCGCGCAGAAGTACCAGGAATTCAATGCCGCAATGGCATGCCATTTCGCCCAGGAAGAGGACGTGCTCTTCCCGGCCTTCGAGGAGGCAACCGGCATGACGGAAGGGCCGACGGCCGTGATGCGGATGGAGCACGAACAGATGCGAAGCCTGTTGGCCCAGCTCGCGAGTGCCGCTGGTGAGCAGGATTCCTCACGTTTCCTGGGGTTGTCGGAGACCCTGATGATCCTGATTCAGCAGCACAACATGAAGGAAGAGCAGATGCTCTACCCCATGTGCGACCAGAGGCTGGAAGAGATCGATGCCCTCATCGGGCGCATCGAGGCCGTGGGCAGCGACTCAGGCTTGCGCTCCCCCAAGCCCGAGGAAGGCGCTCCTTGAAGACCTCCGGCCTCTCGTTCGACGATATCCCGCCGCTCGACATCCCGCTTCGCTTCCACATCACGGCACCCGTCTTTGGCCTCCTCGCGGCCTTGTTCCTGTTCTGGGAAGGCCCTGAAGCCTGGATGTCCCGCTGGACCATCGGGAGCCTCGGCGCGACGCATCTGTTGACGCTTGGCTTCATGGCGATGGTGATGATCGGATCGCTCTTTCAGCTCGTACCCGTGCTCTCGGGCCAGGCCATTCCTGCGATGAGATGGGTCGCGCCCTGGGTGCACGTGATGTTGACCGCGGGAGTCATCGTATTGACCGTCGCACTGGTTCGGCCCGACACGGTGACATTCACCGTTGCCCTTGCGCTGCTCGGGTTCGCCTTCGCCGCCTTCATTCCGCCACTGGTCTGGCGACTGGTCCGCATCCGCGGCGCCAGCGATGCCATCTTCACGATCCGGCTGGCTGCCATCTCGCTACTGATGACGGTCGGAATGGGGATCTTCCTCTCTGTGGGCCGGGGTTGGCCAGACCTCGGAATAGCCTTTCGCAGCTGGACCGATGTCCATGTCCTGTGGGCGCTCTTTGGCTGGGTGCCACTCCTGGTGATGGGTGTGAGCTACCAGGTCATGCCGATGTTTCATGTAGCGCCAGCCTTCGATTCACGGCTTGCCCGCGGTATTCCGCTTTCGGTCTTCGTTTCACTCCTGCTCCTGAGCCACGCCCGGAGCGATTACCTCGTTGCACCGATCGTGACCGTGCTCTGCGGCGCTCTGATGGCCTACTCCGCAACCGCCTTGCGGGTGCTGGCAAAGCGGCACCGCAAGCGAGCCGACCCCATGATCGGATTCTGGCGGACGGCGCTGATCAGCCTCGCGCTGGCGGCTGTGAGCCTCTGGTTCGCGATGGCGACGCCCGTTCGTCTTCCCTTCCTGCGTGAGAGCGGCGCGCCCCTGCTGATCGGCATCCTGATGGTATTCGGCTTTGCGTGCTCGATGATCATCGGCATGCTGCAGAAGATCGTTCCGTTCTTGATCTTCTTGCATCTGCAGCGTCGAGCGCTTGGAAATCCTGACGCGATGTCGCAGATCCCGACGACGAACGAAGTGATCACGGACCGGGATGCCCATTGGCAGCTTCGGATCCATCTGATTGCCTGCGCCGGGATCCTTGCCGCGTTGGTGTGGCCGGCGTTCGCACGCCCGGCTGCTCTCCTGCTCGCTGCCGATTTCGGCTGGTTGTTTCGCAACCTGATTTCCGCGGCCGGCGAGTACCGCAGGCGTAGCCAGGCAATCGGACCAGCGCCCAACCTGATGGAATCCGGGGCGTAGCGGGGATTCCAGGCGACGGGCGACTACTCGCTCATCGCCTCCACCCGAAACTCGATCGGTGATGGGCGAACCCCGGGGACGCGTACCTCGAAGAACGCCAGCTTCTCCATGGCGTGACAAGCATTGCAGGCCTTCGTGAGATCATCGAAACCTGCCGCGAAAGCGCTCGAATCCCGGCCTGCGACGACTTCTTCCATTGCGGGTAGCGCTTCGGCCAGGAACGGCTGCGCCGATGCGGCCCGCTTCGGCCGCCGCTCGAGACCATTGTCGATGGCGAGCCGAAGCTTTCGCACCTGATAGGCGGCGCCTTCCCAATTCTGATCCTGGCCGGCCCAATAGAGTTCGGAGTACCGATAGCCGGTCTCTACCATGGCCATGTCGAACCCACGCAGCTGTTTTTCGACCTGAGCAAAACGCTCCGACGAATTCCCATGGAGCCACCCGGAAGGCGATGCCCCTCCGGCCGACCCCTGGCAGCCCGGAACCGCCGAGATCACCAGCCCAAGAATCACACCTCGAGCATTCCAATGCATGCTCCCGTCCCCCCCCCCTGTTGAAACTGCCTCTCTGCCCTCGCGGCGTCAGGCGCCCCGATCCTGGAGCCATCCGGCCACCAGGTCGCCCACGATGTCTCGTGCATTCGCAGGTTTCTGCAAGTAGTGATCCCCGGGGATGAACTCGAGTGTCTTGTCGTCGGTGGCCAGATTGTCGTGAAGCGTATGTGCATCGACCGGGAAGACGCCGGTATCCGCCATGCTCTGAACCACCAACGACGGAACGCGGATCCGCTCGAGGTGGGGAATCGCCCGACATTGGGAGGTTTTCAGGCTCCACATCGAGAGCCAGGTACGAATGGTGTTCGAATTGCCGATTCCGAAGGGGCTGTAGTTGAAGATCTTGGGCGGGCCCAGGTAGCAGACCCCGACTTCCCGGTCGTTCGGATCGAGGGAGCCATCGAGCAGACGCGGATCCGCCCAGGCCCGGTGCAGGTTGAAGACGCGATCCAGACATCCGGCCGCCCGAACCCGGTCCAACTCTTCGAGCGCCCGGTCCGTGATCCGGTGGTTCCTCGCCACCTGTGCGGCCCGATAGCGCTTCATGAACTCCGCGGAATAAGGCGGACCATTTTCCGGGTTGTACATGTCGAGCGCAGGATCTACCGAGGTAGGATCCGTTTCGTCGGTGATCGACGGATCGAACCAATCCGTCAGCACCTCGGGCCGCCCGGGGTGGGCATTCGTCGACACGTAGAAGTCAGCCGGCAAGAGTTCCAACGCCGCGTCGGATACGGGTGCGCCCAGCAGGGGCACGAGATTCGGATCGACCGCTTGGGATTGATAGGCGGCCATGAGTGAGCCGCCGCCCGAGTTCCCGAGCAGCACGACGCGCTCGACGCCCGCTTCTTCCCGGAGCCAGCGTACTCCCACACCGATGTCCACCAATGCGTTGTCCAGGGTAAACGCGTATTCCAGCCCGCGGAAGCGGGTATTCCAGCCAAGGAAACCGTAGCCCCGGGCAGCCATCAACTCGCCCATGTAGTGCTCGGAGAAATCGACGTTGTAGTGCGTGGCGATGATGGCGGTCTTGGGCTGGCTCCCCTTCCCATGGTGGTAGATGCCCTGGGTGGGCATGTAGCCGGCCCCGTTCCGACCTGCCGTCGGCGAAAGAAGAGAGACGAAGCGCCGTTCGATCGATTCCAAAGAGGACTCCTGGGTCGTCGGCTTCAGGTTCATTCGGCCCCGCCCTCGCGTTCCAGGCCAGGCTCGGCCATCGCGAACATGCTCCGATACAGAACACGCGCCATCGTTTCGATCGCAATCTCGTCGGGCAGGGAGACGCGATCCGCCTCGCCTCCTTCGATCAGCCAGACATAACAGAAGTAGTCCATCATCGAACCCAATGCCGATGCCATGGCATCGGGCTCCGGGTTTTGCGCCAGGCCCGCCCGATCGAGAGCACGGATTCCGGCTGCGATCTTCTTACGCGCATCGAAGCGGATCTCCCGCCAGCGCTGTGCGAAACGCTCATCCAGCATCGAGGCCTGGAAAATGGCCGCCAGCTCTGCCGAGTGTGCCCTGCAACTACTCCAATGGACGGCACACATGTCTCGAATCACGTCGTAGGGCTCGGCCCGAGTCAAATCGAGCTCGGTCAGGCGAGCATCGATCTCCGCCTTGAAATCCTCCGCCATCTGCTCCAGCACCTCTTCCTTGTTGGCGAAGTAGGTATAGAAGGAGCCCAACGCGCGGCCTGCTTCCCGGGTGATGTCTGCGATCTTGGTGTTCGCGTAGCCTTGGCGCTGGAAAAGCAGACGGGCGGCTGCCAGAAGCGCCGCTCTGCTTCGAACGCCACGAGCCGTCAACAACGTGCCGTCCGCCGGAAGATCAGACGTGTCCGCTTGCCCCGATGTCATCGGTTCCCCGCTGCCCACGACGAGGACCTAGACGAGCTTCCCGATGGATTCCTCTTTTCGCGTCTCTTCCGCGATCTCACTGGCCGGCAGGCGGAGCAAGCGCAGGGCTTCCTCCTCGGTCTGTTCGAAGCCCTCCGCGTCCGTCGTGACGCAGAACTCCACCATGATGCCGTTGGGATCCATCGTATAGATGGACGTGCACCAGCCGTGATCGATCTGCATGATTTGCTCGATGCCCCGCTCATGCATCCGCTTGGTCATGGCTTCGAGTTCTTCCAGCGTATCGAGGCGGAAGGCGATGTGATTCGCCCAGGGCGGAAGCCCGAGACCCGTCGAGATCTCGGTCTTGAAATCCGGCTCTTCGCCTACTCCTTCGACCAGGAAGAAGGCAATGGCCTCACCGCCTCCCATGCCGAAGAAGAAGTGTCGAAAGTAGCCATCGCCCTGCCGGTGGTTTTCGGTGCGGAGCAGCGGCATGCCGAGCTTCTGCGTATAGAACTCGTAGGTCGCTTCGGCGTCGCGGGTCGTATAGGCGACGTGGTGGACACTCTTCGACCGGAGAACGTGGCGACTCGGCATGATCTTGCCTCCATGGGCCCGCCGCGGATTCGAGCGGTCCTGGAAGCCTAGTTCGACCTGAATCCAGATTCAATTCAATCTGACAGAAGATTCAACTCACTCCACCAATTCGATCGGCCGCCAGACCTCGAAATCGTGATAGCGATGGGTATCGAAGCTCTGAACTTTCTCGAACCCCGCTTCCCGAAGCTCGCCGAAGCGTTGCTCGTGGGAGAACTTGTGGTCGGCCGGAGGCCCGACCGGCAGGTCTCCGGGCTTGAACTCCAGGATCGCGAGCTGGCCCCCCTCGCTCAGGTCGGCTCGAAGCCCGCGCAGGTAGGCGACGCGGTCATCGAGGTGGTGATAGGTATCGACGATGAAGATCCAGTCGATCCCGCGCGGAGGAAGGTGAGGATCCGAGTAGGACGCCAGCACAGGAATGACGTTGTCGATACCTTCGGCGAGCAGGCGCTCGCGCAGCGCATCGAGTTGGCGCGGCTCCACATCGACCGCGTACACGAGCCCCTGCGTGAGGTGCCGAGCAAGAGGAATCGCAACGATGCCCGGCCCCACTCCGATGTCCGCAACCACCGCTGTCGGTTCCAGCTCGAGTCTCTGAATGACGCCCTCGGGATCCAGCTCGCGAACCCGGCTCTCGGTCTGGAGCCGCTGAATGTACGTCTCGACGCTTCGAGGGCCGTGCCGGTCCCTGTTTTCCGGAGCACCCCCACCAGGGAGCGACCCACAGCCCATGGAAGCCAGGATGAGAACAGACAGAAACACCACGTTGCGAGCGGTCAGGGAATTCATCGAAGCCTCCGAGATCTCGAGCGGACTGGATCGAGCAACGACGCTCTCGTCAATCGCTCAAGAACGCTCGAACGGCGTCGGCGATCGGCTGCTTGGTGATCCCGGCTCGCCGCCCGACTTCGATCGCATCATCAGCGCTCATTCCGTGGGCGCCCGCCAGGTGGGTCGCAAGCCAGCCGCCGACACGATTGGAACTTGCGCAATGCACGAGAATCTCTTCGCCATGGTGTTGCTTCACGAGGGTTTCGATCTCGGCGAACGCCGCCTTGTCGAAGGGCACACCACGCACCGGCACGTTGTAGTAGGTCATCCCCAACGCCTCGACCGCCGACTTCTCGTCCCAGGCGTGCTCCGAGGGGTCGCGAAGATTGATCACCACGCTGACGCCTTCGGCCTTCGCCTTCTCCATCCCCGCCTGATCGGGTTGGCCGGCAAAATAGAGATGGCTCAGATGAGTGACGTTGGAGACGCTGCCCCATGTGACCGGGCCCTCCACCTGATCCGGCGAGAAGGTTCCTTCGCCAAATGCGCCCACGCACAACCCGAGGCTCGTGATCGCGATCAGTGCAGCCCGGGTGTATCGGGTGATTTGGGGATTCGGGTTCATGACAACCTCGTCGTTGGTGATGATCGGCTCTTCGCTCGAACTGGCGAGTCTAGAAAAACTCTCGAGACAGGGGAGCCGGAGGCCCCTTCCTTCAATTGCGCGCCTCGCAATGCGCGCGAATCGCCTCGAGGGAGTGCCGGACCACGGACGCGGCGGTCGGACGTCCAATCCATCGGGTGAGCAAGCCACCGAGCAGCGAAACTTCACTCCACAGCACGAGCTTCGCGGTCAGCCGCGTCCCCGCAACTCCCCCTTCCCGCGCGACCTCGTGGAGGCTGTAGGTCTCGTCGAAACAGAAGGGCCCCAGGCGGATGAGCGAGCGGAAGGTCCGCTGCTCGACCACCTCAACCGGAAAATCGCGGAGGGTCAGGCGAAGCGGCCCCAGCTCGTAGCGCCAGCGGGTCGCCTGCCCCGGCTGCGGGTAGTCGCGCGCGATCTCGAGGGGGCGCACCACTCCGGTATCCCAGAGCACGACTTCCGACGGATCCGTCAGGGCGCGCCAGACCCGAGCGGCGTCCGCCGCGATCTCGACGGTCTCCGAGAACTCGACCGCACCTTCGGCGGGGGCTTCCGGCGGGGCGAATGCCCTGGCGTTCATTGGATCCTTCTTTGCCTCCATCCGGTCCGGACCGAGCAACGTACACGATAGAACTCCCTCTCGACTCCGAACGGATCCCTGCGGCCGCCGTGCGCTTGCCCGGGATCGGTGCCAGAGTTCGTTTCGAGAGTGAAATGGAGGCAGCCTTGATCATCATCACTTCGACGATTCAGACCCCCCCGGAGTACTTCGCTCCGGCCATCGAACAAGCAAGAAAACACGTAGCCGCCTCCCGCCTGGAAGAGGGCTGCCTGAGTCATCAATACTTCGTCGATCCCGAGCACGAACACACGATCGTCTTCCTGGAGCGCTGGCGGGATCAGGCTGCGATCGACCACCACTTCGGCGAGCCCACTTCGAGAGAACTCGTGGAGAACTTCCAGGCGTGGTGCCCGGGCAGCCTCGAGCTCGAGTTCCATCACGTCGAATCGAGTCACCAGCTCTCAGTGTAGGCGCTTCCGCATTTCAGGAGGGTTCCCGACGAAGCCTGTCGCGAAGACGAGCCTGGAGAACGAGCATGTCCGAGGAAATCGAGTTCGAGGCGGGAACAAACGAAAAGATGCGCGGCTTCCTGGCGCTTCCGGAGGCCGCCGAACAGCCGGCCCCTGCGCTGCTCGTGATTCACGAGATCATCGGGCTCGGCGATGACATGCGAAGCATCACGGAGCGGTTTGCAGAGGCAGGCTATGTCGCGCTCGCACCCAACCTCTACAGCGGGTCGGGGCCCCGCCCGCTCTGCGTGATGCGAACCCTTCGAACACTCGCCAAACGCGAAGGCCCGGCACTCGCATCCCTCGAATCGGCACGCGCCTGGCTCGCGGAGCGGCCCGAAGTCGACGCGAGCCGGATCGGCGTGGCGGGCTTCTGCATGGGCGGAGGGTTCGCGCTGATGCTTGCGGTTCGTGCCCCTCTCGGGGCCGCGGCAGTCTTCTACGGAGACGTCCCCAAGCGCGCGGAAGACCTCGACGGCACATGCCCGGTGGTGGGCGGCTTCGGCGCACGGGACCGCGTGTTCGGACCGGCCGGCGAACGACTCAAGGGGATGCTCGACGAGCTGGGCGTCGACCACGACGTGGTCCTGTATCCAGAAGCGGGGCATAGCTACATGAGCCACCACGGGCCCATTCTGAGCCGGCTAGGCGCTCTGTCGCCGATGCGCACCGGCTACGACGACGAGGCGGCCCGCGATAGTTGGCGGCGGATGCTGGCGTTCTTCAACCGCCATCTCGGTTGACGCCAGGCAGAGCCCACGGCAGGACCCGATCGACCATCGCGCGCACGAAGGCTTCGGGCTGCTCGAAGGGAACGAGATGTGCGGCATTCTCGAACACCACCATCTCCTTGTGCGGTGCCTTCAATGCCTCGAAGTAGGCGCGGGTCACATCGAACTCGGTTTGATGATCGTGGCGACCCTGGAAGACGAAGATCGGCACGTCGAATTCGAGCATTCGCCTGGCCGGCGGGTCATCGAGCATCGGCTCTTCCAGATGAGCCATCGAGAAGGCTTCGGCTTCCAGGTACCGAAGCTTGTCCCCCACGCGATACTCGTGGAACACGACCGTCGACCACCCGAACATCCAGAGCGCCTCCAGGTTCCCACGGCCCACCATGCAGGATGAGCAAGACCGGATTCGTGCGGCCCCGGCCGCGAATGAGGACGAATTGTTCGACACCACCGATCGGGATCTGCTCGAGGCTCGCGATACTCCCCGGCAAGAGAACGCCCCGATCGTCCAGGATGGCATCGGTGGTGCCCGGGCTCACGAGCCTCAACGCGATGCCCAGACCCGAAGCTGCGATGAGCGACGCGGCGGCCGCGAAGCTGACGATCTTCCCCAGCAGGCCGAACCCACTCATGATCCGTCGCAGGCCGTCGCCGACATACTGCTCCCGAAGCCAGCGCTCAGTGGACACCCCGCTGGAAGCGAGGTGGTCATTCGCCCAGCAGGGAACCTACAATAGGTCGCAGGCCATGGGCCCGACTGAGTCGAAAGGAGTCTGGCATGTCCGCAAACCCTGCCTACGAAATCCCGGTGACCGAGAGTGGCGCGCTCCCGCGCAGCCTGGTCCTGGCCTTTGGCGTCTTCTCGTACGTCCTCTTCCTGGGGGTCTTCCTCTACCTGATCGGCTTCATCGGAGGCTTCATCGTTCCGAAGACGCTCGACTCCGGTGTCCAGGGGCCCGTCTTCCAGGCTGTGCTGATCAACCTCGGGCTGCTCGGCCTGTTCGCGGTCCAGCACACGATCATGGCCCGCTCCGGATTCAAGAAATGGCTGATCCGATTCATCCCGGCAGCGACCGAGCGCAGCCTCTTCGTCCTTGTCACCAACCTGATCCTCATCGCGACGGTCTGGCAGTGGCGCCCGCTCCCGGGCGTCCTCTGGGAGGTGGAGGGAGTGGCAGCGACCGCACTCTGGACCCTCTTCTTCGTGGGCTGGGGCATCGTGCTGCTCTCGACCTTCCTGATCGATCACTTCGATCTCTTCGGCCTCAAGCAGACGTTTTTCTACGCCACCGGGCGCCCCTACGCCGGCCCTGAGTTCAAGGAGCACCTGCTCTACAAGGTCGTCCGCCATCCGCTGATGCTGGGCTTCCTGGTGACGTTCTGGGCCGCTCCGGTCATGACGATGTCGCGCTTCTTCTTCGCGGCCGTCTGCACGGGCTACATCCTGCTCGCCCTGTACATCGAGGAGCGAACCCTGGTCGAGCTGCATGGCGACGACTACCGCGACTACCAGCAGCGCGTGAGGATGCTGATTCCCGTCCCGAAGTAGCCGCCTGCGATCGCTCCGGGTTCAGGCGCCGGAAAGACAGGGGGCGGAACCGCGGCCCAGCCACGGTAACGTCCCCCTGTGACCCGAATGCCCCGCACCGCCCGCTGGCTCCTCGCGACATTGCTGCCGACCTGGATCGTCTGTTTCAGCCTGCACGTCTACTCGACTGCGGAGAACGGTGCCGCCCTGTCACCTTTCTTTGCAACACCGGTCGCTGGCGATGCCTACCCCCACGTCGGCGGCATCCGCCCGGAACGGGTCTCCCGCGGCCTCGACATCCAGGCCGGCGACCGGCTGTTGATGGCACGGGACGTCGACCTCGCGGGCGTCGGCTACATCGGCTTCTACGCCTGGACGGTCGAACTCGCGGACGAGAACCTCGAGCTGCCGCTCACCATCGAGCGTGACGGGCGACGCTTCACCACCCTGTTGCGGCTCTCGACGACCGGCATCCCGTGGTCGCGTGTCGCGCTCTGGGCGTTCGGAGTCGGGCTCGCAGTGCTCGTGCTGGTCCGAGTGCCCGAGAACCGTATGGCCCAGCTCCTGTTCGCGGGATTGACGTCGTTCGCGATCTTCGAGAGCCCGTTCACGATCAACTACACGCTCACCGTCATCTACAACTCGATCTTCGTCTTCGGTGGCGGGCTCTCTCTCGCGGTGCTGATGCGCTTCTTCCTGCTCTTCCCGGACGACATGCCTCCTGAGCGGCGCCTTCCGATGAGCCTGTCGTGGATCAACGCGTTGCTGTTCTACGCCCCTCGGTTCTCCTATCTGGCCGGCGGGCCGATCCCGCCCCCGAGCGTGCCGCTGGTCATCCTGGGCTCCGACATCGCACTGGGTGTCTTGAGCGGCGGGGCGGTCTTCTGGAACTACGTGTATTCGGGACCGGACGGCCGACGCCGGCTGCGGGGCCTTCTCTGGGGAGTCTTCATCGCGTTTTCACCGCTGCCCGTCGCCCTGGGGCTCAGCCTGCTGTTTCCGGAGATGGATCTGATCCGCTTCGGAATCGACGTGATGGCCTTCACGGCCATCAGCCTGCCCATCGCCATCGCCTTCTCGATCGTCCGGCATGACGCCTTCGATATCGATCGGCTGATCAGCGCGACAGCCACCTTCAGCGTGGCTCTCGCAATCCTGTTAGGCGGCCTGCTTGCGGTGGCTCCGATCGCAGCTTCCGTGCTTGCGGAGTGGACGGGCCTGAGCCGCGACACCGCCCAGCTCGCCTTTGCGCTCGTTGCGAGCCTGGCCCTGCTGCCCATGACACGCTCGCTCCGACCACGCGTCGATCGGCTTTTGTACCCGGATCGCCATGCGATGGATCAGGGATTCCAGGAGCTGCTCACGGAGCTTGCGCAACACGGCGAGACCGAGACCCTCATCAGCTTGGCAGCCGCACGCATCCAGCAGTTGCTGCAACCCGAGACGACCGTTCTCTACGCCCGAGGCCCCGATGGTTTCGAGCCTGTCTACACCAGCCGCGGCGAGCCTCCGACGGCCGTGCCTTCGAGCAGCCCGGCCCTGATCGCCGTCGACGCCCGGCAGGGACCGATGATGCGATCCGATGCCAGCCTGCGCCCGTTGGAGGGAGCGGCGCTCGATGAGCTGGGCGCTGCGACCGTGCTGCCCTTCTACCATCGCGACGACCTCGATGCCTTCGCAGCGCTCGGCCCCCTCGCATCCGGGGATCCCTATTCCTCGAGCCAGCTGGCGCTGCTCTCTGCGACGGCAGACAAGGTGGAAGGCGAACGGGTGCGTCGCGAAGACGCGGTCCAGATCCGCGAGAGCGGCGAACGCATGCGCAGCCTGGAACGCGAGCGCGAAGAAGTGCAAGCCGCCTACGCGGCTCGCTCGCGATCCCTGGCCGCGGCGAGCCACGATCTTCGCCAACCGCTTCATGCCATGGGTCTGCTGGCCGAGGCGGCTGCGGGACGCGAGCTGGACGAAGGAACCCGGGCGCTGGTCGAGCGCTTGCAGATGGCAACCGGCTCACTTGGCGGCATGTTCGATTCCCTGCTCGATCTTTCCCAGCTCGAGGCAGGCCAGGTCGAGCCTGCGATTCAGCCAGTCGCCCTGGCGCCGCTCTTCGAAAGGCTCGGCGCCGCAGTGGGCCCGTCGGCACAAGAGAAGGGCCTCTCGTTGAACTTCAGCCAGGCCGGCTGGGCCGTTCAGAGCGACCCCCTCTGGCTAGCGCGCATCTTGCAGAACCTGCTCGCAAACGCCATCCGTTACACCGAAAGCGGTCACGTCTCTGTGAGTGCCGAAGCGACTGGCGAATCGGTCGAGATCTCCGTGACGGATACGGGACCGGGAATTCCAGCGGAGCAGCAACGTGTGATCTTCGAAGAGTTCCGGCGCCTCGAGGGCGGTGAGCAAGCGGACGAACGCGGGCTGGGGCTGGGGCTGGCCATCGTGGATCGCCTGACCCGACTCCTGGATCACGAGCTCAGCTTGGAATCGGAGCTCGGCGAAGGAACGACCTTCCGCCTGCGCATCCTACGTGCCGCCGATCCGGTACGAGCCGAGCACGGGCAGATTGAGGCCGTCAGCGGGCTGGCCGGCCTGCGCGTCCTTCTCATCGACGACCAATCCGCCATCCGGGAGGGAATGACGAGCCTTCTCGAAGGCTGGGGCTGCCGCGTCCAGGCCACGGCCTGCGAAGAGGAAGCGCAGCAGGCCATCGCGCAGACGGCCGAGCACGGGCCTCCCGATCTCGTGATCGCGGATGTGCGCCTCGCCGCCGGCAGGAGCGGCCTCGACGCCCTGGCTGCCATTCGCGAGCGCTGGGGCAGCGGAATCCCCGGGCTCGTGATCACCGGCGAAAGCGATGCGAACACCCTGCGACGCTTGCGAGAGGAGGGGCACCCGATCCTCACCAAGCCCGTACCGCCGGCACGTTTGCGGGCCTTCCTTCAGCGGATCGCTCGCCAGGAGAGCAGCCCCGAGTCGGACTAGTCCGGCTGGCCCATTTCCGGGTAGTACCAGGAGTGGGATGCTGCTGGAATGCCGAGCTTCGTCGCATGGTTGAAAACGTTGGCGGACGAATTCGCAAGCCTTGGAACACTGGAAGCCTTCTACGTTCGGTTGGGGGACGACCTGGTGGCCGTTCGCCCGAGTTCCAGCCATCCGCGACGCCTGAAGAGCGCGTCCGCACTGATGCGGACCCTCACCCTGCACTCAGGCATCCTCCTCACGAAGGGTCCGGAGGGCGGCCCATTTCCCGACGCTCTCCTACGGGAGCTGGGAGCCGAGGCGGCCGTATTGATCCGCGATCGAGGCGGGCTCGTCGCTCTGGCCTGCCTGGCGAACACGCCCACCTCGTTCGACGATGAGAGCGCTGCGAGAATCGCCGCGCATTGCGCCGAAGGCCTGCGAAGATTTCCGGGCGCCGCCCTTCGCAAGGCCCTACGTCCGCACCCGTTTCGAACGCTGGCGGGAGTGTTCTTTCGTTAGTCTTCGGTCGAAATATCCAGCTCTCGCATCGCCGCGACGGCTTCGGTGCGATTGGAGACATCGAGCGCATCCAGCAGGCCGGCGATATGCGCCTTCACCGTTCCCTCGGCGATGCCAAGCACACTGCAGATTTCCCGGTTGGTGAGGCCTTTGGCGAGCAGCCGCAGAACCTCCAGCTGGCGGGGCGTGAGTTTCCCGTAGCGAGTCACGAGCCCCCGCGAGCCAGCCGGTTTTTCCTCTGCGGGCTGAGAAGGTTCGAGCGCCACCAGCGGAACATAGACGCCGCCGGAGAGCACGAGCTGAACGGCACTGCGGAGCAGCGCACCGCTCGACGACTTCGGTATGAATCCGGATGCCCCTGCATCCAGAGTCTCGCGAATCTCCTCAGAAGCTTCGGAGGCGGACACCATCACCACGGGCAAGGTCGGAAAACGTTCGCCCAGGAGCGTCAGGGTCTCGAGCCCACCGGTCCCCGGCATGTGCAGGTCGAGCAGCACCATGGCCAGATCCGGATTCGCCTCGGCCAGAGCCAGGGCCTCTTCGGAACCGGACGCTTCCAGGATCTCGGGCTTTTCGCCGAGCTCCACGAGCACATGGCGTAGGCCTTCGCGGAACAAGGCATGGTCGTCGCAGATGAGAATGCGCATGAGGGTCCGCGCCGAGTCTATCGCGGCCAGCCGGGTGCGACGATGTCCCGGTGGTCAGGCTCAGTCACGGGCTTCACCGGAGAGATCGGAAGGCAACGCGACCGAAACCGGGATCGGGCGATAGATGCCGAGATCATCGACGAGCCGGCCGAGCAATGCCTCTACATCCCCCTCGGGCCCGGCGAACAGGTTGCACACGTAGGTGAACGACACACTGCCCCGCGCCGAGAGCTGGGGATGGGCCTTCGCGGCGTAGCAGGCGGTGTGTGGGTCGAAACCAGCGACACGGCTCGGGTCGAGTTCAGGAATCCGGAACAAGGAGCGCCTCGGAGACCAGGGGCCCGAGAGCGACTCCGCGGTTCGAAACCAGACCCTGTCGGATGGGCGCTGCTCAGGGAAGTCAGCCCCCACGCTCGGATAGGAATACAGTGCGAGCCAGACACCTGCAGAGGCCAGGAAGTGCACGCTCATCTCGGTGGCATCATCCTGCATGATGATTCGGGCGGCGAGCGGCCGAAAGCCCGGTTGCCAAAGGCCATCGGTCGTCAGGGTTTCGAGAGCGGGCTCGAGATCGACTGCGCCGGACTCGAGGCTGGTCAGGGGCAAGCGAACGAGGATGCGCGGATAGGACCGCGCCTGCCGATCCAGGAAGGTGAAGAAGTAGACGTGGGCGCCGTGAACGACCATCGCGCCCGCAGGCAACGCCAATGGGCTGCGACTCAACCGCAACCGCTCGAACTGCCAGGCCGAAGGATCTTCCTCCGGGTTGGAGATGCGCGCCAGCTCGACTCCGGTAAAGCCGAAAGGCATCGCCAAGGGGCCGCGAGGAGCCGAGGATTCGACTTCGAGCAGGCCGACATAGACAGCTCCGTCGTGCGAGAAGCCGTCGAAGAGCCACCACCATTTCCCGGCTTCCGCGCGATCGAAGAATGCCGTCGCCCCGTCGGACCCGGCGCCCCAACGATAGTCGATGGACCATTGGCCTTGGTCGTCGCATTTGGAGATTGCGATCGAGTTGTGGATGAACCGGGCACCGCGGCGACTCGGTTGGCCCGGCTCGCCGACGAACGTGTCACCAAACAACCAGAGGCTGCGACGCCCATCGAGAGGCACCGAGAACGCGGCATCGCCGCCGAGCCAACCTTGTTGGTAGGGAAAGGCCGGTTCGCAGCCGCTCTGGGTGGGCGGTTGCACTGGAGAGAGACAGCCGAAGAGGCCGACACCCAGCAGTACGAGGAAGACCGGTCCGGTCTCGAGGAAGCGATCGTAGACAACCCTCACCACCTCCGAAGGTAGCGGGCCCGGTAGACGAGGAGGTCGGTAGACTGATCTTCATGCGAGTGTCTCCGGACTTCCTGGCGCGGCCGTTCGTTGCCTTCGTGGAGCGCTTCTATCCGGATTCCTTCGTCTTCGCAATCTTGCTGACCGGTGTGACCTTCGCACTCGCGATCGGTCTCACGGAGACGTCGAGCGGAGAGGCACTGGTGATCTGGGGCGACGGCCTGAAGGGTCTGCTGCCCTTCATCACCCAGATCGCCTTGACCCTGCTCTGCGCGCACTCCCTGGCTCACACGGATCTGGTACACGGCGCCCTCGATCGAATGGCCCGCTGGCCGCGAACCGAGCGGCAAGCCTACGCCTGGGTCGCAATCGTCGCCGGCGTGGGCAGCTTGATCGCGTGGTCGCTCGGCCTGGTCGTCGGCGCGCTGATCGCCCTCGGCGTGGCGCGCGCCGGGCGAGCGCGCGGCCTGCGGCTCCACTTCCCGCTGCTGGTCGCAAGCGCCTATGCCGGATTCGTGGTCTGGCATATGGGCTATTCCAGTTCGGCGGCACTCTTCGTCGCCACCCCGGGCCACGCGCTGGAGAGCATGACCGGTGTCATCCCCGTCACGGAAACGATCTTCGCATCATGGAACCTGGCGCTCGCCGTGCTGACCGTCGCGGCGGTTGCGTGCGTCTGTGCCGGGCTCGCGCCGCGGAAGACGGCAGCCTCCGAGTGGGTGGAACCCGGCACCGCGCCCGAACCCGGCGAGCCCGATCGTTCGACCCTCGGTCGTCGACTCGAGCACGCTCGTTGGATTTCGTCAGGCATGGGAGCGCTGCTGCTTGCCTACTTGTTCACCTGGTTCCGCAGCCGAGGCCTCGAACTGACCCTCGACGTGGTGAACTGGTCCTTCCTGGGACTCGGGCTCGTCCTCGCGCGCTCACCGATCCACTACGTGGCCCTCATTCGAGGCGCCAGCCGGACCCTCGGTCCGATCATCCTTCAATACCCCTTCTACGCGGGCATCATGGCGTTGATGACGGGCACCTCTCTCGTTCATCTCTTCTCGGACGGCTTCGTCGCACTGGCCTCACCGGAAACGCTCGGCTTCTGGGCCTTCGTCTCTGGCGGAGCGCTCAACTTCTTCGTGCCGTCCGGGGGCGGCCAGTGGGCCGTGCAGGGACCGATTTTCATCGAAGCCGCCCAGAAGCTCGGCGTGGCGGCACCCGTCGTCGTAATGGGTGTGGCCTACGGCGACCAATGGACCAACCTCATCCAACCGTTCTGGACCTTGCCCCTGCTCGCCATCGCAGGCCTGAACTCCCGGGCGATCATGGGCTACTGCTTCGTCGTCTTTCTCGTGACGTTCGTGCTGTTCGGAGGCGGGCTGCTTCTCGTCGGGTCCGGCGTCTGAAACGCTTCTGGCTTGCTGACAGTTCCCTTCGCGTGGATTCCCTGCAGTGGCCTCACACCTGCGCACGCACCAGCCGGCCCGGGCGTGCACCGGTATCGGCGTCGTTTTCTCGCGTCTTCACGCCGTTCACGAACGTCGCGAGGTAGCCCGTCGCGGGTTGCAGGATGCGTCGGCCGCCAGCCGGCAGATCGCTCCGCACCTCCAGCTCGCCGAGGGAGAGGTTCTCGAAATCGATCAGGTTGATGTCGGCTCGCTTGCCGATCTCGAGACTTCCTCGATCGCTCAGACCATAGAGCTCCGCGTTGTTGCGTGTCTGCTTCTCGACGACGAACTCGAGAGGCAGGCGCTCTCCCCGAGCACGATCCCTCGCCCAGTGGACGAGTTGGTAGGTGGGCGCGACCGCGTCGAAGATCAGGTTCACGTGGGCGCCCGCGTCGGAGAGGCCCACCACCGTGTTCGGATCCATCAGCATCTTGCGAATGACATCATGATTGAACGCCAGGTAGTTCGACCCGAGAAGGATGGCGAAGCGCTTTCCTCCGTCTTCGAGCAGAAAGTCGTAGAGGAACTCGTCGATGGTCTGGCCCGCGGCTGCAGCCGCGCCACCCAACATCTTGCTGGGGTCGGGCTCATAGTCCATCGGCAGTGCGAGCGGAAAGAGGAACGAGGCCACCTGCTTGAGGAGTTGGTGGATATTGGCCATGGCGCCCGGATCGTCTACCGGAACATCCGCGTCGGCGAGGATTGCGGCCTTCACCTCGGGCTTCCGCATCTCGCGAACCCGCTCGGCGAGGGGAAGATCGGCGAGCTTCAGATAGGTCTCCCGGCGCTGGAACATGTGATAGGTCTGCAGGCTCGTGACGAAGCCGATCGGCCTGGAGGCCACCTGCGGCCTCAGATTCGAACCTCTCGCGTTCTCCTCGGCGCTTTCCTTCAAATAGGCTTCCCAGGTGTTCGGAAAATCCATGATCTGCACGGTCGTGAACGTCACGGGACGCTCGGACGCGCGTCCGATTTTCTTGATCAGCTCGAACTCTTCCTCGAGAGAGAACTTCTCGCCGCCTAGCGTATCGAGCTTACCGATCGTGCTGGCGGGAATCAGCTCGAACACCCCGGAGCCAACACGCTTCATGGCCTCGGCAAACGCCAACAGCTCTTCCGTTTCGGCGAAGGTGCCGGGCACAGGAACACCTGCCATCGAGCGGTGGCCGATGGTGCGGGACGTCGTGAAGCCAAGGGCGCCGGCGCGCATGGCTTCCTCGACCATGTCGACCATGCGCTTCATGTCGTCGGCGGTGGGATCTTCATTGTTCCGGCCGCGTTGGCCCATCACATAGTTGCGAAGCGAACCATGAGCCAGCTGGGCACCGATATCGATGGCGTACTCACGGCTGGCCAGGAAATCGAGGTACTCCGGGAAGGTCTCCCACGCGCCCCAGGGCATGCCTTCATGAAGCGCCGTGCCGGGGATGTCTTCGACGCCCTCCATCAACTCGATCAGCTCGTCCTCGCCCCCGGGGGCGACCGGGGCGAAGCCCACACCGCAGTTACCCATCACCACGGTCGTCACGCCGTGGGAGGCGGAAGGATCGATCTGGTCGTCCCAGGTGACCTGCCCGTCGTAGTGGGTATGGACATCCACCCAGCCCGGCGCGGCCAGGGCTCCGTCGGCCTGCACGGTCTCTTCGGCGGCCTCGGTGACGTGCCCCCGGGCGACGATCAGGCCGTCCTTGATTCCCAGGTCTCCGGTTTCTTTCGGCGCACCGGTGCCATCTACGATGGTGGCGCCCTTGATGACGACGTCGAGCATTCTGTCTCCTATTCCGCTTATTGCACGCATCCTGCCATAACTCCAGCGGAACTGCCCGGACTGAAGTAACAACCTGGTATGAGTCTACGAGGCACCGGACGAGGCGGACCCCTGCTCCGAACCCTGGAGACCCTCCAGGTCCTGGGCGACAGCGGCTTCTTGAGCCCCCGATTCCTGGGAACCCTGCTTCCCGCGGCGCGAAAGTTCGGCAGCACGACCGCAGCTGGCTTTGCGGCCGCTGCAGCACGCAACCCGAACCTGCCGGCAGTGATCGACGACGCCGGAACGATGACGTTCAAGGAACTCGACGAAGCGACCAATGCCATCGCGCGAGGATTGCGTGCCGCGGGCGTGGGGCCGGGGGATGGCGTGGGGCTCTTCGCGCGCAATCACCGGGGGTTCGTCCAGGCCCAGATCGCACTCGACAAGCTCGGCGCCAATACCCTGCTGCTGAACACGGGCTTCGCGT
The DNA here is from genome assembly GCA_019312665.1 of Deltaproteobacteria bacterium. Taxonomy (GTDB): domain Bacteria; phylum Myxococcota_A; class UBA9160; order UBA9160; family UBA6930. The sequence continues at coordinate 20,141 of JAFDCZ010000002.1, forward strand.
CGCCCCAGCTGAAAGAAGTATGCGCCCGTGAAGGCACCCGGGTCATCCTCTACGACGAAGAGTTCCACGCCATCGTCGAGGGAGGTGCCAGCGACCACGTGGGCTTCCTAACGTGGACGGACTCGGACGACGTCTCTAAAAGGACGCTCGAACAGCTTGGCAGCTCCCACGACAGCGGGCCCATCGACGCACCGTCGCAGCCTGGCCGGACGACCATTCTCACCTCGGGGACGACCGGCACCCCGAAGGGCGCCCAACGCACGATGAAGCGCCAGGGCGTCGACAGCCTGGTCGGGCTCTTCGGACGGATGCCCCTGCGGACCGGCACCCGCAACCTGATCGTGGCGCCTACCTTCCACTCCTGGGGCGGTATGCACCTGTTGCTCGCCTCTCAGCTTGGTTGTACAGCGATCCTCCAGCGACGATTCGACCCGGAAGACACCCTCGCGGCCATCGAAGAACATCAGCCGCAGATCCTTGCGGTCGTACCGGTGATGATGCAACGCATTCTGGCGTTGGGGGATGACGTGATCAGCCGCTACGACACGTCATCGCTCGAAGCCGTGTGTGCCAGCGGCTCCGCCTTGCCGGGCGAATTGGCCCTGCGTTGGATGAACACCTTCGGCGACAACGTCTACAACCTCTACGGCTCGACCGAGGTGGCCCAGGCCTCGATCGCGATGCCCGATGAGCTTCGCTCGGCCCCAGGTACGGCAGGCCGCCCGCCCCGCGGCGTCACCGTCCGCATCATCGACAGCGAAGGCCGCGAAGTTCCCCAAGGCGTGACCGGACGCATCTTCGTCGGCAACGACAACCAGTTCGATGGGTACACAGGCGGTGGCAACAAAGAGATCGTCGACGGCTTGATGTCGAGCGGTGATGTCGGCCATTTCGATGAGAACGGTCTGCTCTTCGTCGATGGCCGGGACGATGACATGATCATCTCCGGCGGCGAGAACGTCTTCCCCCGCGAGATCGAGGACCTGCTCGCGGACCACGAAGACGTGGTCGAAGCGGCGGTGCTAGGCGTCCCCGACGACGAATTCGGCCAGCGACTGAAAGGCTTCGTCGTTCTTCGCGAGGGCGCCCAGACGGATGAGGCCGGCCTGAAGACCTACGTGAAGAACCACCTGGCCCGTTACAAGGTGCCGCGCGAAATCATCTTCCTGGACGCACTACCCCGGAACCCGACCGGAAAAGTCCTCAAACGAGACCTCGCCCAATAAGTCAACGAGCGGGGACTTATTCGAGGCCGCCGTCGAAATCCTTGCCGTTCATGCCTGCGTTCATGCGGGCCTGCTTCACCATGTCGCGCACGATCGGGCCGAGGGTCGTCGGATCGGAAACCGGCGCGACGGTCGGGCCACGGTGCCAGCCCTCTGCGATGGCCAGTACGCTGCCCGAAGCTTCGAAGACGCGCCCGGTCACGTCACGGGATTCGGCGCTCGCGAGCCAGGTGACAATCGGCGCGATCCAGCGAGGGCTCTGGGCTTCACGCATCTCGTCGGTGATCTCACCGGGCTGGAGATCCTCGGTAAGCCGCGTGAGAGCGCCGGGCGCGATGCAGTTCACGGTCACGCCGTAGCGCTTGAGCTCGCGGGAAGCGATGACGGTGAATGCTGCGATGCCCGCCTTGGCTGCGCCGTAGTTCGTCTGGCCCGGATTGCCATAGATCCCCGACACGGAACTCGTGTTGATCAGCCGGGCGTCGACCGGGTTGCCGGCCTTGCTCTGTTCTCGCCAGTAGCCCGCGGCGTGATGGGCGGGAGCGAAGGTCCCCTTCAGGTGGACCTGGATCACCGCATCCCACTCACTTTCCTGCATGTTCACGAGCATCCGGTCGCGCAGGATGCCTGCGTTGTTCACCAACGCATCGAGCCGGCCGTAGCTTTCGATGGCCTGCTGGATCATCTCCTTCGCCTGACCGAAATCACTGACGTCGGAGCCATTGGCCACGGCTTCGCCGCCGGCGGCTTTGATCTCGTTCACGACCTCGTCCGCAGGGCCGAGATCCGCGCCTGTGCCGTCGCGGGCTCCGCCGAGATCGTTGACGATGACCTTCGCCCCGTGGTCTGCCAGCATCAGGGCATATTCGCGGCCGATGCCTCGCCCTGCACCGGTGACGATGACGACGCGATCTTCACAAAAAGAACTCATGGCGTTTCCTCCATTCGAGGGTATGACGGTAGCGCGTCTGGCCCTGCCGGGCAGGGAACGGAGAGCGCGCCCTGCCTGCCTCGCCCGAAATCAGGCGAGGGCGTCTTCCACCGTCTGGCGCGCCCATGGGTAGTCCGCTTTCCCGTTCGGCGCGCGACGCACTTCATCGACCACGAAGAGCTGCTTCGGCACTTTGAAGGATGCGAGATTCCCCTTTGTGAACTCGCGCAGGGCTTCACCATCGACGCTCGCACCCGGGCGAAGAGAGGCGACGCCGGTAACCCGTTGCCCGAACTTCTCGTCCTCGACTCCCACGACCAGGCAGTCCACCACGTCCGGATGCTGCTTGACCGCTTCCTCCACCTCTTCCGGGTAGACCTTCTCGCCGGCCGTATTGATGCAATTCGAGCCTCGGCCGAGAAGCGTCAGGCTGCCGTCGGCCTCGACGATCGCCCAATCGCCGGGGAAGGAGTAGCGCACCCCGTCGATGGTCTTGAAGGTGGCGCGGCTCTTGGCTTCGTCTTTGTAGTAGCCGAGCGGAACGCTTCCACCAGCAGCCACCATGCCCGACTCACCGGAACCCGGCACGATCTCCCGGCCATCCTCGGCGAAGACCTTGGTCGTGGGGTTCATGGCGAACTTGGCTGTCTCACCGATGTTTCCGCGCGTGGTGATCTGGGTGCCCATGGCGCCCTCGCTGGAGCCCATGGCGTCGATCAGCACGAACCCGTGATGCTCGAGCAACTGCGCTTTCACTTCCGATGTCCACATCACCCCGGAGGAGACGACGCGTTTCACGCAGCTGGGGTCGTAGGGCTGGCCCTTCTGCTTGGCCTCGGCGAGCGCTCGCAGCATGGGTTTGGCGAACGCATCCCCAACGATGACGAGCTGTCCCGCCTGCTCACGCTGTGCCGTGGCCCATAGCTCGTGCGCATCGAACGAACTCTCGGTCAGCATCACCACGCGGGCGCCAGCACAATGGGGGACCATCGCGCCGAGCCACATCCCGGTGCCATGCATCAGAGGGCAAGCCGGAATCGAAACCTCCCCGCTTCCCTCGTCCCACATCTTCTTCGTGAGCGCAGGGATCGCATCGGCCTCGGGAATTCCGTGCTCGCCAAACATGAACGCATACGGGATGAATCCCTGGAGCATCCCCCCGATGTCGTACATCACGCCCTTGGGCATACCGGTCGTGCCGCCGGTGTACAGCATGTAGACGTCGTCCGGGGATCGCGTGATGCGCGGGGCCGGATCATGGCCGGCGACCAACGCCTCGTAGGGAATCGCACCATCGACGGATTCCCCGCCATCGTCGACTTCCACCCACAGCTTCACCTTGGGCGCTTTGTCTTTCACGCGGGCAACGCGCTCCCCGAGGCTCGAGTGGAAGACCAACACTTCGGCGTCCGAGTTCTCGAGCAGGTAGAGAAGCTCGTCGTCCAGGTAGCGGTAGTTGATGTTGATCGGAACGTGACGGCCCTTGAACGCGCCGAACTGGGTCTCCAGATACTCGTTTCCGTTGTACAGGTAGAGGCCGACCTTCGCGCCGGGCTCGAGCCCGGCCGCTGAGAAGGCGGAGGCGATGCGCGATGCGCGATCGTCGTACTCGCTCCAGGTGCGTCGATTCTCGCCGCACACCAGCGCATCCCGATCTCCGATCTGGTCAGCGATGGCCTCCCAGAGTGTCGCGTAATGCATTTCCATCTCTACTTCTCCTCAGTACGGTAGTCGCCGAATTTTTCGTCACGCTCCTGGAGCGCACCCGTCAGCTTCCCCTTGCCGGGGCCGATCTTGTTGATGAACTCGTGAAAGCTGGGCTGGTGGGTGGCAAGGGTGCAGAGTTCCGTGCCCTGGCGAATGCCAGCCCGGAAACCCATCGCATCCATCTGGCGATGCACCGCTCGTTTGTTCAGCTGGACGATATCCGGCGGCAACGCCGCCATCCGCTCGGCCATCTCGAGGGTCTTGGCTTCGAGCTCTTCGGCCGGAAAGACCCGGGTGGCCCACCCCCGTTTCTCCGCCTCGATGCCGTTGATCGAATCGCCGGTAAGCATCATCTCCATGCCCTTGCGCATGCCGACGAGCCAGGCGTGGAATTGCATGTCCGGCACGCCGAAGCGCACGGCCGGGTAACCCATCTGAGCATCCTCGGCCATGTAAATGACATCGCAACCGGTGGCGAGTTCACTGCCTCCGGCCAGGCAATAGCCGTGTACCTGCGCGATCACCGGCTTCGAGAGATCCCAGATCGACATCCAACCTTCGGTGACATGGCGTGGCCATTGGCCTTCGCCGCCGGCCGTGAAGAAGGGGTACTCGAGGCCTTCGTTACCTCCGCCCAGATCGTACCCGGCGGAGAAACTCGGCCCGGCACCCCGAACGATCATCACATGGATGTCTGCATCCTGGTCTCCCTGCTGCAAGGCATGGAGCACCTGGCCGCGCAGGGCGTGGTTGAGGGCGTTGCGCTTTTCCGGGCGGTTCATCGTGATGCGCCGGACGTGAGGTGCCGGATCGTCGACGAGGACGACGGTGTAGTCCGAGGCGGATTCGGGCTGGCTCACATTCGCGTTGCGGTCGGCGTAGGGATTGGCGTTGGTTTCGCTGTTCATTTTTCCTCCGAGGCGATCGATTGCACTCGACCCCTTCGGTGCTGTCAAGATGCCACGTCCGGCGTACTCTTCCAGAATGCGCTCGGATGCCATCGACCAGCTCCTGAGCAGCTATCTCAAGCAGCCGGTCCGGTTGAGCTGGAAAGGCGCCGCCTCGGACGCCATCCGGGGGACTTTCGAACGGCCGCGGGTAGAGCTGGGCGGGCTGGCGACCGCGTGGGTGCCCTTCGAAGAGGTCGTGCTGGATGCCGACCGGGTGACCTTCCGTCCAGGTGTGCCTGCACGCCTGGGGATCGAGACGCCTCGCATCGAACTGGCGGTGGGGCAAGGCGAAATCGACAAATGGATGAGCCGCCTGCAGCTCCCGTTCCGTCTGGTGCTGGAAGAAACCTCCCTGATCGTGAAGACGAGGATCGCTGGCTTCCCGGTCGGCGAACTCGAAGCCAGGCTCGACATCGTCGGCGGCTGGTTCGTGTTGAAGCCCCGCCGCGCCTCGATCCTTGGCATCCCGGGCGCCCTTGCGCCTCTCTTCCGAACCTACCTTCCGCTGCCTCCCCTCCCACGAGATGCGCGCTTGATCGCCATCGACCACGAGCCGGGCCTGCTTCGCCTGACCCTCGAAGCGGACGATTTCGAAGAGCGGATCACTCCGGGCCTCGTGAGTCGCCTGCAAAAGCGGATGATGCCTGGCACAGGTTTCGGGCCGTCATGAGCGGCTCGTCGTGCCGAACGATCTCTGCCTGGGAGCAGGAGCTGAGGCCCCAGGGCTAGGCGAGTAGCCGGCGCAACGTTCCTTCGATGACGGTGGAGGCGCGGTTTCGGCTGAGCCGCTGCTCGGATCGGAGGCGGTCCCAGGCCTCGGACGAAGTCGCCAGCTCGGCGGCGTCGGTCAGTTCGGAATCCCGTTGCTCGAGCTCCGGGAGCCACCGCAGGAGATTCGTGCGCAACTCGCGAACGTCGGTCGCGTGCCGACCCCGCAGATAGTGGGAGCGCCAGCGATGAAGCGCCGCGGACCGATGGTAGGGCGAAAACCGCTCGAAGAGATCTGCCCGCCGCGCAACCAACGCCACGATTCGCTCCTCGAGCCCGCCCTCAGGTTGGCCACCTCTCAGCAGTGGACGAAGCTCGACCCGTAGCCGCACGTCCATCTCCGCGTAGAGGGTCTCCATATCCGAGAAATGGCGGAACACGGTGCGGATCCCGACGCCCGCACGTTCTGCCACTTGTTGCGCCGTGGGCCGCGGGCTGCCCTCCCCGATCAACGCCATCAAGGCCTGGACGATCGCCTGCCGACTTCGCTCCGAGCGCCGGGCGCGGCCATCGGAGCTGGTGGCCTCAGACGAAGGAGCGGTACCGGGAGCGGAACGGGCCATGCCAAGAAGATGGCAGAAACCGTGCCATAACTCGACCCCGAAATAGGCTGCGCTTGGAGGCCCTGGCCCGGAGGCCCGCTCAACGAAGGAAGGCGTAGCCCTCCAGAAGCGCCTCCCTCCCGCCGACTTCGACGATATCGCCGTGGGCCACGATCACGCGCTCGAAAGGCCATTCGAGAATCCGATCGAAGGACGAGCGGAAGGCGGTTCGATCCCGGATGCCGAAGCGCTCCAGCAGGGTGGGAGAAAGCAAACCTTTCACACCTGCCAGGCGCAAGGCGAAACGGGTGCCGACGGAGAAGCTCGGCGATGGATTGAATGCGAGATCCGTGGCCACGAGGGTTGCCGTCGGCGGGTGGTAGAAGACGACTTCGTTTGCGAGCGGGAACCCTTTGACAACCACTTGCTCAATGTGGCCCGCCCAGGCCGCGGGGGCTTCGTCTCCGAGCACCTCTGCGGGCATCAGATCCGGCCGCTTGCTCGCGAGGCCAGGCGCAAGATGGAGCGACGCATCGGGAAACGCATCTCGCCAACCCCCAATGAACATGTGATGGAAACGCGTTGGTGCGATCAACGCCGCGGGTTCGCCCAGGGCCCGAACGGCCTCGAGCCGTTCGTCCGTCGCTTCGATCGGCGAGTGGATCCACAGACCTCCGGTCGGCAGCCGGATCACGGTCATACGCGTGCCGATCTCCATCCCCACGAACCGGAGCGGCTGCTGGTCCGCCCAGAGGTCCGTTGCCAGCGTCTGCATCCAGCGAGTATCGATCACCCGCAAGGACAACGCCAAGGGCTCGAAAAACCATCACAACTCCAGTTGTGACGAAGGTCATGCATCCATGCGGCTGCTCTTCCGTTGGTTTCGAAAGGGGGGATGCAATGCAGAAGCGCGCTCAACGGGCCGTACTCTTGTTGGATGTGGGACAGAGCTCACTCGCGATCCTTGCGGCTCGAATCAGCCGGATCGGTTTCCGCACCGTGCGCGTCAAGACGCCAGAGGAAGCCATCCCGGTGCTCGCGGATCCGCGCTTCTCAGTGCATGCGCTCGTGGTACCTCCAGACCTGCCCGTCGCAGACTTGAAGGCGACAGTTTCCGCGTTGCGCCTGGCATCGCCCCGGGAAGCGCTCGCCATCCTCGTCAGCCTTCCACGTCGGACGCCCAAGCATGAGCGCGAACGGTTGGTCCGTGCGGGAATCGCCCTGCCCTTGTACGACCCGATCGACGCCCACACGCTTCGTTTTCAGCTGAACCGCGGTATCGCAGGTGAGATTCCAGCCCGCCGCGAGCGGGCTGGACGAAGGGCACCCTCCAGCCATGAGGTCACGCTGCGAATTCGACGCAGGCGGCGTCCCGCTCGGCTGTACACGTTCTCGCCGCGCGGCGCCTTCCTCGTCTGTGAGGCGCCCGCCCTCCGCAAGACCCGTCTCGAACTCGAGTTCGGCATCCCAGGGCTTCCCCGTCGCATCGCCAGCGAAGTCGTGATGACCAATGTCGCGGGCAATCTGTCGCGAGCCGATCTGCCCCGGGGCATGGCGATCCGCTTCGGTCGCATCGAATCCGATCACGAGACGGCGTTGGAGTTGCTCGTGGACAAGGTGTTGAGGCGCCTCGAGTTGTAGGCCCACGACCTGCCCGGAGGGGACGCAGGTGTTTGCCGGTCGGAAGAGACGGACCGATGTGCGGTTTCGGCTGTCGTTCTGCGCACGGCCTGCAGATCTGTTGCGTAGCCGTGCAGAAATTCTCAGCGAGTGTTCACTTTGGGGTTAATTCCACCCGAACTGCAGCCGAAGAGCCTTCCACAACCACACGCCTTTCGAGTTACTGCGCGAGCGGATCGGAATGGAGACGACGTACGCCTCCCCCATCCGGCCGGACGCGGACCGGAAAGGATGTTTCGATGTTCCGTGTCTTTCTTGTTTCGGCGTTCCTCCTGGCCGCCTCTCACGCCACGGCCGCCACGATCATCACCAGCTCTCTCGATGCCGCCCTCTCGGGTGCCACGGTGATCGATTTCAACGGGGAAGCGGACGGCACCAATTTCATGAACGCGTCCGTCGGCGCGCTCACGGTGCTGAGCAACGCCAACACGCTGCGCTTCGATGACGACTGGGCCACCCAGTTCGGCACCACCGGAATCGCCCTCGAGACCCGCTCCGGCGGTGCGGCCGACGACCTCGAACTGGTCTTCGCCGTGCCTGTGACCGCCTTCGGCTTCGACATCACGGCACTCGACATCGACCTCACGATGAACCTCTTCGATGCGATGAACAATCTGATCGACTCGTTCACGATCGCGAATCAGCCGGGCCAAGGCCTGACCGGGTTCAACCGTCGCAGCTATACGGGTGCCAGCTCCGCGACGCCGATCGCCCGCGTACAGCTCATGATCGCGGCGCAGCACGATTGGTTCCTGGTCGACAACGTTGCCATGGTCGCCGCGGTGCCCGAGGCGGCGACGGGCTTGTTGCTGGCGGCAGGGATCCTCGGCCTGGCCTTGGCCGGAAATGGCAGCTCGATCGGAATGAGGCGAGCGCGCGGCGACAACTGAACCGGGCCACTGCGTTGAGCTAGGCTCGCTGTCATGGCACTCGGACGAATCACCTCCCTCCATCGTCACCCGGTCAAGAGCCTCGGCGGAGAAGACCGCTCGTCGGTCTTTCTCGGCGCAGGCGGAATTCCGGGCGACCGCTCCTGGGCCGTGCGCGACGAGCAACGCGGCGGAATCCAGGGAGGAAAGAAGATCCCGGCCCTGATGGATTGTACGGCGCAGTTCCTGGAGGAACCGAAGGAGGGTCAGATCCCGGCGCCGGAGATCCGCCTTTCCAGTGGCGAATCCTTTCTCGCGGACGCGGCAGATGCCGCGTCCCGCCTGGGAGCCTGCGTAGGCCGAGAGGTGACGATCTGGCCCCTTGTCCCCGCGGAAGCCCTTGATCACTACCGGCGTGCTGCGCCGGACGACCCGGATCTCGAGAAGGAGCTGCGCGCGATCTTCGGGCGACGACCCGACGAGCCGCTGCCGGATCTGGGCAAGTTCCCGCCGGAACTCATGCAATACGAATCGCCCCCCGGCACCTACTTCGACGCCTTCCCTCTGCTGCTGATGACGACGAACTCACTCGCGTCGATGCAGAAGGCCCATCCCGAATCCAGATTCGACGTGCGCCGCTTCCGACCGAACCTGGTGATCGACACCGAAGACGATGAGCCCTTTCCCGAGCTCGCATGGGCCGGCCGGAGGCTGCGCATTGGCGGTGCCATCGTGCGCATCGAGATGGAGTGCCCTCGCTGCGTGATGACGACCCATGGCTTCTCGGACTTGCCGAAGGATCCGGGCATCATGCGTGCACTCGTCGAGGAGACAGGCGGAAACCTGGGCGCCTACGCAAGCATCGAGGAACCCGGCGACGTGAGCGTCGGCGATGAGGTCGCGCTTCTCTAGCGCTTCGCCTCCCGGCCGAACATGATCCCGGCCACCCGTCGGATCTGGATCTCCTCCGAACCCTCGGTGATCCGGTAGCGCCGATGATGCCGGTAGATGTGTTCGAAGGGCATATGCCGCGTGTACCCGATGCCGCCGTGAACCTGGATCGCCTGGTCCGCAGCATTGCAGACCAACCGATTCGCACGGTAGTTGCACATGGAGACCTTGTCGGTCACGTCCATATGATGCTCCCGGTCGAGCTGCCATGCCGTCTTGTAGACCAGGTTCCGAACCATCTCACACTCGGTCTGCAGCTCGGCCAACGGGAATTGGATGGCCTGATTCAGCCAGAGCGGCTTGCCGAACACGATCCGCTCGCGCGCGTACTTGACACTCTCGTCGATACAGAATTGCGCAGCACCGACCCCCGACGCGGCCTGACGGATGCGGTTCTCATGCACGAAGGTCTGGGCGAGGGCCAACCCGCGGCCCTCTTCGCCGAAGATTGTCGCATCGGGTACACGCACGTCGGTCAGGGAGACTTCCGGGTGGTCGCTCGGCATGTTGAACGTCCACCACATGAACTCCACCTTGAAACCAGGAGTCTCTACCGGGACAAGGAAACAAGTGATGCCATTCGCCTGCCCCGGATCCCCGGAAGTGCGGGCGAAGATCATGTCGTGGGTTGCCGAATGGAGGCCGGAGTTGAAACGCTTGGCTCCGTTGATGACCCACTCGTCACCCTCGCGGATCGCCGTGGTCTCGAGCCATGTAGCATCGCTGCCGTGGTTCGGTTCGGTGAGTCCGAAGCCGACGCGCAGCTTGCCCGTCAGGGCCCCTTCCAGGAAAAAGGCCTTCTGCTCGTCCGTTCCGAAACGCTTCATCATGATCGCGAAAGGAAAATTTCCGACGATCGACGATTCGTTCTGGAGGTCGTTGTGGAGGCCCAGCCCCTTCGCCGCGAGATGCTCGCGGATCATGGCCATGGCGAGATTCGTCCCACCTTGGCCACCCATGTCTTCGGGTAGCCCGTAACGAAGGTGCCCCGCCGCATCCGCGCGCTGACGCATCTCCGCGAGCAGCGCCTCCCACTCGGGGCGCGGCTGACCATCGTTCTCGAAATCCGTGCGCGCCCATTCGCGACGATGATCGAAGAACCGGGCGTTGTCGTCCTGCAGCTCGAGGGGTTTGATCTCCGCCTCGATGAACGCGTCGAGTTCATCCAGCTTGCGCTGGATGTCGTCGGGGATCTCGAAATCCATCAGGCCGATGACTCCAGCTCAGGTGTTCTTCAGCTCGATCAGGATCTCGCGGTAGGTCTGCTTGCCTACATTGAAGGCCCACTCCGTGCCGCCTTTCGGAACCGGCACCGTGTTCCCCTGGGGCGGGACGATTCCGACGAAAGAATCCATCGGGCTGCCCTTCGGCGTGACGCCTGCCACCAGATCGCCGGAGGAGATGGCCAGGTAGTAGTCGTGCTCGTGATGGTGCAGATCACTGGCCTCCCCGGGCTCGAGAATCATCTCCCAGATCTTCACCCGGTCGTCCTCGAACAGGACCTGGGTCCCCACGCCGCCCAACGGGTCGCCGTCATGCTCCTCACGAAAGCGCTCGAGGCGCTCCTTCAGCTCGGGGGTGATCTCAGCGTATTGGGGCTCGGTGAATTTCACGGCGCTCTCCTGGGTGGATGGGCATGGGCGCGCGATGGTACACGGCCCGCGAGGCTCCGCCTGCCAGAGGAATCCGACGCGGCCCTGCAGCCGGATTCCTGCAGGTTTTCCCGGGGCTTACCGATCGGTAGAATCCACGCGCCGCCCCCGAACGGAGTTCCGATGTCCGCCACGACCGCACCGCCCGAAGCCCCCGCCCTCCGGCCTGGCGAAGTGCTGCGCATCTGGTTCAAGCATCTGACGGCCCTGTATATCCCGGGGCTCAGTCTGGCCTTCGTACTCACTGGGCCTCACCCGTGGTGGGTCGCGATCCTCTTCATGCTGCCGATGGTCTGGGCACACCACGCGGATTGCACGGCTCGGGTCGAGTACCGGCAGCCCGCCCAGGGCCTTCCCGCCTGGCCCTTCGAAGCGCTCGTCTACCTCCTGGTCGGCCTCCAACTCTGGATCATCGGCGGGCTCGTCGTTCTCTTCGCGGGGCAACAGGGCGTGTTCTCCGTGGACATGGTCATGGCCTTCCTCGTCGTGGGTGGCAGCTCCGGCTTCGCGATCATCACCGCCCACGAGCTGATCCATCGCCAGAGCAAGCTCGATCGGTTGCTAGGCCGACTGCTCCTTTCCGTCGTGCTCTACGAGCATTTCTTCACGGAACATCTACGCGGGCACCACGTTCGAGTTGGAACCGCAGACGATCCTGCCACGGCGCGCTTCGGCGAGCGCTACGAGCCGTTCTTCCGCCGCACCGTTCCGGCCCAGTTCCGAAGCGCCTGGCGAATCGAAACCAAACGCCTCGGCGATGAACGGATGCAGCTGCTCGACCGGCGCCAGCTCGGCAACCGCGTCCTGCAAGGTGTGATCTTCGAATGGACACTCGCTTTCACGATCCTCGGCGTCTTTGGGGTCGCCGCCTTCCTGGCGTTCCTCGCTCAGGCATTCATGGCCGTGCGGCTCCTCGAGGCCGTGAACTACTTCGAGCATTGGGGCCTGGAGCGCCAAGGCAAGCGGGTCGAGCCGATCGACTCCTGGGATACCCACGGCTGGTTCACCTACTACGGCCTGATCGGGCTCTCCCGCCATGCGGACCACCACGCCCATCCGATCCGCCCGTACCAGAAGCTTCGGGTGTGGAAGGAAGCGCCCACGCTGCCCTATGGCTACGTGGGTGCCGTAGACCAGGTGCAAGGGAACAACGCGGAATTCATGAAGACGGCAACCCTGGAGCTCGGCCGGCGGCGCCTCGGGCCGTTCCTGCCGGAAGGCGAGGACAGGGCAGCGCTTCCCCCCGAAGCCTCCCTTGCGCGGCTCGAGGAAGCGAAGCGATTGGAGGATCCGCCGTTCGCGGAAAAGCCGACCCTGCCGGTCCTCTGGCTGCAGAATCTCTCGCGAAGGCTAGGCCAGACGGGCACCCGGGTTGCCGTGATGGCATTGCTCCTGCTCGTCACCACGAGTGCCGTGCATTGGGAGAGCGGGAGTGCGGAGACGGGTTTCATTGCGCGGCTGGCGCTTCACGCGTGGATCTTCGCCTCGGTCGCGGTGCTGATCTTCGTTGGCCACAGATTGAAGCTCCGCACCGAGCACGAAACGTTCGCGTGGAGCGCGGCCATGGGAGTCCTGGTGGTCCTGGGTGCCGCGTCGGGATGGCTAGCCGGCTGAGTTGTGGAGCGAGGAATGGGGCCGGCATGAAACCTGCCTTGGAGGGCAGGCATGTGGAATTTGCGAGTTGCTGGTTCTCCACCGCACTGCCCCAGACCACGAGTGTCTAGAAAACGTCCTGCTTCAGTAGTTTCACGAACTCGTCTTCCGCAACCGGCTTGCTGAAGAGGTAGCCCTGCACATAGTCGCAGCCGAACTCCCGCAGGAAACTGAACTGCGCCTCCGTCTCGACTCCCTCGGCAATCACCTCCATACCCAGTCCATGAGCCATTGCGATACAGGCGCGGGTGATGGTGGCCGCCTGCTCACTATCGGGCAGTTCCCGAATGAAGGACATGTCGATCTTCAGCACGTCGAGATGGAACCGCTGGAGGTAGCCCAAGCTCGAGTAGCCTGTTCCGAAATCATCGACGGCGAGCCGGATGCCGAGGCGCCGGAGGCGTTCGAGGTTCTCCGTAACTTCTCCGTCCATCAGGGAACGCTCCGTGAGTTCGAAGCTCAGACACTCGGGATGCAATGAGGCCGGTCCGAGCGCGTCCAACACCTGGGCCCGTAGCCCCGGATCGTGGACCTGGCGCGCGCTCAGATTGACGGCGATTCGCGGCGCGTCCAGGCCCTGGGACCGCCAGGACGCAATGTCACGACAGGCCTGGGCCATCACCCAGGCTCCGATTCCCACCTCGAGTCCGTTCTCCTCTGCAACGTCGATGAAGAGCCCGGGCCCGACGAGGCCCTGCCCAGGCCGCTGCCAGCGCACGAGGGCCTCCGCACTCGAGATGCTCCGGGTCTCCACATCGATGACGGGTTGGTAGAAGACGCGGAACTCCTGCCTGTCGATGGCCTCCCGAAGGGCCTCGATCAAATCCATGCGCTCTCGCGCGCGTTCGTTCATCTCCGGGGTGAAATGGTGAATGGCACCGGCGGCACCGGTTTGCCTCGCAGCATGCAAGGCTGCATCGCTTCCGCTGATCAGGGCTTCCACGGTCGACGCATCCTCCGGAGCGACTGTGACCCCGGTGCTCGCCGAAAGCCGCAGCGTGTGGCCGTCGATCTCGACGGGGACGTCCAGGCGCCTGGACCACGCTTCGGCTCGGCTCGCTGCGGTCGGTTTGCCGCCCAAAGCCTCGAGGATGATCCCGAACTCGTTTCCAGCGATGCGTGCGACGCAGCTTTCCCCGAACTCCTCCGTCAGCCGGGTCGCCACCACCTGAAGCACCTGATCTCCCGTGGCGTGCCCCAAGGTTTCGTTGATGGCCTGAAAATCGTCGAGACCCGTAATGAGGACGGCGAGCGGGATCGACCCTTCTTCTGCTCGAGTCAACGCCTGGCGCAGGCGCTCCTTGAAGAGCGAGCGATTCGGTAGACCCGTCAGCGCATCGTAGTGGGTAAGCAACCGGTTGGTCTCGATCGTACGCAGATTCCCGAGGGCCACCGATGCACGGGCCACGATCTGCTGCGCGAGTGCGAGGGCCGGTAGTCCGCCCGGATCCCGTTCGAAACGGAGCAGCGCGAACCCCACTTGCTGTTGGTTCGCCAACAGCGGGAGCCACCCAAGCGCCTGAGCCCCAGGGTCGTGGCCAAGCCCGGGGAAGCAGGTGGACGCCGGGAGCATCTCGGCTTCTGGATGCTCCGCCAGGAAGGCCCGCCATTCCCTGGGCTCGTACAACACACTCGCCTCGGCATTCCCGTCGTGTCCCACGCTGGCAAGGGCCATGGATTCGGCATCCTCGCGCTCGATCCCGACGAATCCATCCAAGGCCGAGGAGAGCGCCATCAGGTGCTCGACCAGATGATTGGCGATGGAAGCATCGTCGGCTGCCGCGATCAAATGGCGGTCAAACTCCAGGGTTTCGTGCTGGGCCATGAAGTGCTGACCGAGAGCCCCTGCCATGAAATTGAAGGAATGCGCCAACTCCCCGAACTCGTTGTTGCCGGAAGTGGGCGCGCGAGCTGTGAAATTGCCAGCCGCGACTTCACGCGTGCCGGCCACGAGCGCCTGAAGCGGAGCCAGGCGCCGGCGGATCTGCTGAAGGTTCACGAGCAGCACGAGCAGGAAGGCGAGCCCGACCGCGAGGGCAAAAAGGGCGCGGAACTCGGAGAGCGGAGCGTGGATGGCCGCCACGGGTTCCAGCAGGACGATCACCCAGGGTTCACTGCCGAACTGCGCATTGAGGAAGAGAGACCAGTATTGACCGTGCAGATCTTCGCCGTTGACGACGATTTCTACGGGCCCGGATGCCGAATCGAAGGAGGCGAGCCCAGGCAACGTCAGGCTGTCGGAACAACCGATCAATCGCGTGCCGGGCGCTGACAGGCAGAACTGCCCGTCGGAAGGCAGCGTGTCGCGTGCCGCACGGAGAAGGTGGTCTGGATGCACTGCGCCCACGAACGGGAGGGTTCCCTCCCCAGCCCGCACGGCCATGAAGATCCCGGCTTCGTCGGTGATGAGCCCCGCCCCGTCTGGAGCGAGCTTGGCGAGGCTCTCGAGGGCCGCACCCGTATCGGCGACATCTCCTCGAATCCAGCGAACCGCGCCGTCCCGTCGGAACTGGCCGATCGCGAGGAAGCGCTCGTCGATCGAGGTGATGTCGGGAATTGCTCCGTCGGCAACGCCCCGCAGCTCCGTTTCCAGCGCGGTCAGCCGGCCGAGCAAAGCCATGCCGGTCGCTCGACTCGCCTGGTGAAGCCGTTGTTCGCTTTGGTCCTCGAGCTGGGTCGTCACGGCTTGCAGAACGATGGCCGAAACGATCCCCAGCGGAATGAGCGTTCCAGCGACGAATAGCAACAAGAACTGGCGCGCCAGCTGGGGACGGCCTGTCTGGAGAGAACCGTTCTCGTCTCGAAGAGGAGAGCTCACGGAGCCCCCATCGGCTCGCGGCCCAAGCCTGCTGAGCCCCGAAATGCCCCGAGGGGACGCAAGCATGAAGGGTTGATCTGGTCAGCGGGTTTGCCGATGGGTAAGTGTGTCGAATCGCCGAATTCGAAAGAGGACCGAGGAGCAGCCGAAGCTCTGGGCGGTCGTCCTCCTGGTGGCGCTGGCTCTGGGCGCGTCCGTGGGGGCGATCCAGAAGAGTCAGGTGCCCCCTCCGGTGGTGCCCGAGGCATTGCAAGGTCGCTGGACGACCCGTGAGCCCAGTCACTCGGATCGCTACATCGAGATCGGTCCTACGACTATCGCTCACGGTACGGGCGGGTTGCTGGGCACGATCCGTGCCGTCCGGCAAGTCACTCAGCTGCCTCCCGGCCGCCGTGGTTACATCCGCTTCGAAGTCGAGATCATGGATGACGAAGGGATCATCGCCTCCACCGTGGAGCTCGACTACCGAGACGGTATCGTGCCGACGCTGGCCTTGCCTAACGTCGCCGGATACTGGCGGCGCGAACGCTCGTGATGAGCCACACCCACCTGGGCAGCCGCGGAGGTTTCACGCTCCTCGAGATCATGATCGTCGTGGCGATCATCGGCATTCTTGCTGCCATCAGTAGCCAACAATACACGGTGTATATCGATCGGGTGCGGGTCACCGAGGCGATCATCGACATTCGCGGTTTCCAGAGCGAGATCAGAACCCAGGAGGTCACGGACGGCGTGACTCCCGGCTCGCTGGCGGCTGCGGGGATTGGCGCGCCACTGGATCCTTGGGGAAACCCTTATCAGTACCTGAAGATCAAACGACCTCCCGGGCCGGGCGTGAACATCGGCCAGGCGCGAAAAGACAGGTTCCTGGTCCCGATCAACACGTCCTTCGACCTCTACAGCATGGGCAAGGACGGTCAGACCCGGGCGCCGCTCAACCCCCCGGTGAGCCGCGACGACGTGGTCCGCGCCAATGATGGATCGTTCATCGGGCTGGCGGAACGTTACTGAGCCAGAGGCTCGTCAAGCCGCCTTCTTCGTCTCGGCCTTGAGCTTGTCGACGCAGGGCTCGCAAAGCCCATGGGTGAACTGGGCGTCCGAGTTCTTTTCGACGAAGAGCTCGAGCTGGTTCCAGTAGCCCTGGTCGTCGCGGATGCTCTTGCATTGGGCACAGATCGGCAGCAAGCCCGAGAGGGATTGAACACGCGAGACGAGATGCATGGCGCGGAAGAGCACGAGGAGAGTGGCCAGGATTCCGCCGGTGGCGAGCATTCCAACGAGAACGATGGCGCGGCTCTCCTCCTTGCCGAGGCGTGTCAGCTCGGCCCGCGCACGCGCCGAGCCCTGAGCCAACACCTCCTCGAGAGCCACCTGGAAACCCGCGCTTGCGGCTTCTGCCGCCGAAGCCCGGGCCCTGGCTTCGGCTCGATCCCCAGCGGCCAGGGCGGAGAACACTTCCCTCGCCCGATCCGCGTAGAGGTTGTGAGCGGCATCCAGCTTCGCGACCGGTGAGAGCAGCTCCGCCGCCTCTCCCTCCGCCGGTGCGGAAGAGAGGAGCGCGCTCACCTCCTGCAGGCCGTCCCAGATCGCCGCCGCTCGCGCCTCGAAGCGACGTTCGCCCTGGGAGGGGCCCACCTCAGGGCGCTGCTCCCAGAGGGCCCTTTCGAGCGCTGCAGTCTGTTGCAGATGGCCGGCTGCCACCTGCCCGAGGGTCTCGCTGACCTCGAGCTCCAACATCGCCGCCGCCTGGCTACGCCGTGCGACCTGGTCCAGCGCCCAGATCGAAACCCCGGAAGAGGCTGAGCCGAGCAGCGTCGCGCCAATGAGCAGCGCGATGATCCGGTCTTTGAGCGATAACTGATGGAACATGACACAAGTGATAGACGCATTGCGTCAAAAGTCAACTCGTGATTTTTCGTAGTATTTCCAACAGATTACGCGGAACCAACCATCAGAGAATCCAGCATGCGTCAGAAGGCCCCGCGGGGATACTTCTCGAGCAGCTCAACGGTGGGGTCTACCAGGTATCGATGCAAGGGCGTTTCTTGCCGGTTCGAGGCACTGGCGGCGGGGCCGAGCGGAGGGCACGCATCACCCAGGTTCGGGATTCTGCCGGGTCGATGACATCGTCGATCTCGAAGGTCGACGCGGTGTTGAGAGCCTTCCCGTGCTCGTACATGCGGGCGACCATCTCGTCGTAGAGCGCACGGCGCTTGTCGGGATCTTCTTCGGCGGCCAGCTCCTTGCGGAAGCCGAGCTTCACCGCACCTTCGAGGCCCATTCCTCCGAACTCGCCCGTGGGCCAGGCCACCGTGAAGACACCGGCCTTGAAGCTGCCACCCGCCATCGCCTGGGCGCCCAGGCCATAGCCTTTGCGCAGGACGATCGTGAAGAAGGGCACGCTCACGCTGGCCGCGGTCACGAACATGCGGCTCGCGTGGCGAACCAGGGCCGTCTTCTCTGCTTCGGGCCCGACCATGATGCCGGGCGTGTCGCAAAGAAACAGGATCGGCAGATCGAATGCATCACAGAGCTGCATGAATCGCGCGGCCTTGTCGGCACCATCGCTATCGATGGCACCCGCCAGATGGGTCGGGTTGTTCGCGATGATGCCGAGCGGGCGACCCTCCACCCGCGCCAGAGCCGTGACCATGCCGGCGCCGAAGCCCCGGCGTATCTCGAGCACCGAGCCCGTGTCGGCCATGGTCTCGATGACCTCGCGCACATCGTAGATGCGCAGCCGGTTCTCCGGAATCGCGCTGCGTAGCAGGCGCTGATCGGCACACTCCCACTCGGCCAGCGGACCCTGGAAATAGGAGAGGTACTGCTTGGCCACCTGCACGGCCTCGGCTTCATCGACAACGGGGATGTCGACCACCCCGCTCGGCACCTGGTCGGACATCGGGCCGACTTCCTCGGGTCGGAACACACCGAGGCCGCCGCCTTCGATCATCGCCGGGCCCCCCATTCCGATGTTCGAACCCTCGGTCGCAATCACGACATCGCAGCAGCCCAGAAGCGCTGCGTTGCCCGCAAAACAACGCCCCGACGTGATGCCCACCAGCGGCACGAGCCCCGACAAACGCGCAAAGAAATGGAAGGCCATGCAATCGAGACCCGCCACGCCTATTCCGTCCGTATCGCCGGGCCGGCCGCCTCCGCCTTCCGTCAGGAAGACCAGCGGGATCCGCAGGCTCTCGGCCAGCTCGAACATGCGGTCCTTCTTGCGGTGGTTCTGCAGGCCCTGGGTGCCGGCCAGCACGGTGTAGTCGTAGGAGAGGGCCACGCAGCGCGAGGCCTGCTCCCCGAAGTGATCGCCGTTCACGCTGCCGATGCCCGCCACCATGCCGTCTGCCGGGGTGCGTCGAATCAGATCCTCGAGGCTTCGCCGACGGCGCTGGGCCGCGATGACGACCGCGCCGTACTCGACGAAGGAACCCGGATCGCAGAGATCCTCCACGTTCTCGCGCGCGGTTCGCTGCCCGGTCTTGCGCCGGCGAGCCACCGCCTCGGGGCGCGCCGGATCGAGACCCAACGCGTGGCGCTCCTGGATCTCGGCCAGATCCGGACGCACGTGATCGAGATCGATGGCTTCCGGTTCCTCACCGGCCTCGCGATCGACCTCGGCTTCTTCGAGGAACAGAAGCGGGTGGCCCTCCAGGACCGTGTCCCCCGGAGCGACCGCCAGGGCCCGTACGATTCCGCTGCGGTCGGCTGCGATGACGTGCTCCATCTTCATCGCCTCCATCACCAGCAGCGGTTGGTCGCGGGCGATGGCGTCACCGACGGCGACATCCACGCTGACGATGGTGCCCTGGAGAGGCGCGGGCACAGGCTGGGTGCCCGGCGGTCCAGCGGCCAACGGCGCGGGCCCAACCGGGGCACCGCCAGCTTGACTCACGGCGACAGGCACCCCCTTGCCATGCTCCAGCACGGCCAGGGGGTCGTTGCTTTCGAGACGAACGCCAGCGTGCCCGGTTTCGGCCACTTGGCGTGGAGACGTGGTCGTGGGTATCGCGGCCAACAGTTCCGGAAGGTGGGCTTCGACGAAGCGCGTCGTCACCCGGTTCGCGCGGACATCGGGATGCGCCAACAGGCTTCGAAGCAGTGGCAGATTGGTGCGCACACCTTCGATCCGGAACTCGCCCAACCCGCGAAGAGCTCTCGCGACGACTGCGTCGAAATCTCCCGAAGGGGAATGAGCAACGAGCTTCGCCAGCAGCGAATCGAAACGTGGGTTCGTGGCGTAGCCAGCGTAGCCGTAGCCATCCACCCGGATGCCCGGGCCCGCAGGCGGTTCATAGACCGCCAGCACACCTCCCGATGGCCGCACGCTGCCATCCTCGGCGAGCGTCTCCAGGTTGACCCGCGCCTGGAGCGCGAAGCCGCGGGGCGTGGGCACCTCTTCCTGACGAAGCTTCAAGTCTGCCAGGCTTGCGCCACCGGCGATGCGAAGCTGGGCGGCCACGAGATCCACCCCGGTCACCTCTTCGGTCACGGTATGCTCCACCTGCAGCCTGGGGTTGGCTTCGATGAATGCCCATTCGTCCTCCGCGTCCAACAGGAACTCGAAGGTGCCAAGGCTGCGGTAGCCGACCTCCCGGGCCATGCGGACCGCGGCCTCGGCCAGTTGGGCGCGCACCGATTCCGGGAGCGTCGGACTCGGGGCGATCTCGATCAGCTTCTGGTGCCGCCGCTGCAGGCTGCACTCGCGTTCGCCGAGTTGCGCGATACCACCCTGCCCGTCCCCGATGATCTGGATCTCGAGATGGCGCGCAACGGGCACCAGGCATTCGACGTAGAGAGCATCGTTGCCGAACGCCGCACCGGCCTCGGATGCGCAGCGCGCCCACGCTGCCTCCAGGGCTTCCGGGCTGTGCGCGGGACGCATCCCTCGACCCCCTCCCCCGGCAAGCGCCTTGATCATGACCTTTCCACCCTCACCGAACGAAGCCAGGAACGCCTGCGCCTCCTCCAAGCGGGTCGGGCCGCGGGTCCCGGCCAGGACGGGAACGCCGCAGCGCTCGGCCAATGCACGCGCCGCCGTCTTGTCGCCAAGCGCGCGCAGGGTTTCCGGCCGCGGGCCGACCCAGGTGATGCCCGCGTCTTCGCAGGCTTGCGCAAGCTCGGGGCTCTCGCTCAGCAACCCATAACCAGGGTGGAGTGCGTCGCAGCCGGTCTCGTGTGCCGCGGCGACGAGGGCCTCGGCATCCAGGTATGCTGCTGGCCCGGCCCCCGACAGCGTGTGCGTTTCATCGGCCAGGCGCAGGTGAAAGCTCGCCGCGTCGTCCGGTGACGCGATCGCGACCGCCTCGATCCCGAGTTCCCCGGCGGCCCGGAGCACGCGCACGGCGACTTCGCCGCGATTCGCGACCAGGAGCTTCACGATGCTAGGCCGTCACGCCTTGGCGTCACGCCGTTTGTTCATCAGCGCGATGATCGGCGAAGGCTCGGCAGGATGCCATTTCGTCTGCTTGGGATCCTCGTGCCAGACGAAGGGCAGATGTTCCACGGTGCCGGGTTCCTGGGCCGACTCGAAGAGGCTGAGGGCCGCGCGCAGAACGCTCCCCTGGGTCTCGCGGTCGCCCACATCACCGAAGGGCCGCCCAAACGGATGCTCGATCGCCGCGACCCGCGGCATGCCGATGGCCCGCTGAAGCGGCCACAACATGTTCAGTGTCACGGTCGGGATGCCCCGTGCCTCGATCTCTCGTGCGACCAGCCCCACGGACCGGCAACAATCGGGTCAGACCGGCGTGAGGAGCGCAAGGTCGACCTCCTCGCTGAGCATGGCCTCCGCGATCTCCGGGGCACTCTTCTCGACCAGGGTGCTGGAATCGCTGCCCTGGAAGCCCATGATCGAGTAGTGGCTCTCGGCGCTCGCGCCGACCTTGCCCTCGTCCACGAGCTCGCGAAGCCGATCGACCGGAAGCGACACGTTCAGATCTCGCTCGACGTAGCCCGTATCGATGTGCAGATGGTTCGCCTCGATCCCTGCTCCCGTCGCGTCGGAACGCAACCGCCGCCAGCTCGAATCGCCCCGGGTCGGATGCTGACGCTCGTACTCCATGTCGAAGGGGACGTCGCCCTTCATCGAGAGCCCCGATGTCGACAGGAGCGAAACTTTCGATTCGGCAAGGGGCTTGGTCGCCGGCGTCCACGGGATCGGCGGGTGATTCGCCTGCTCCGGAATCCCTCGGGAGAGGATCTTCTCGAGGAACGAGCCGGTGAATCGCCAGGGGTCGACTTCGCGTTGGGAATCACTCATCGCCAGAAGCTAACACGGCGCCGTCCGATCCGTCCCAGACCTCCGACTTCCGCCAGCGGCTCGTCGGTGACGGCTACGTGAGGATGGAGATGGCCGAGGTCACGGCCATCCAGACCGTGATCCCGAAGCCAATCGACCAGACCGCCGTGCGATGGGGCATCAACCCCTTCATGTAGGCGACGAGATGCAAGATGCGTCCGATCGGAAAGCCCGCGAAGCAGATCCACAATCCGAGGGTGCTCGGCTGGGTCAGGGCGTAGATGAGGCCCACCAGCACGAAAGGCAGCCCCGCTTCCAGATCGTTCAGATGCACGCGCCGCGCGCGCTCGACTTGATCATCCGTAGCCGTCTGCGGCTCGAGCTTCTGCAACTCGTAGTCCTCGGGCGAGCTGAAGACGTTCTTTCGGATTCGGATCGAACTGACGAGCATGCCCGTGGCAAGCGTCTTGAGTGCGACCACGATGGACGAAAGGGCCCAGGCCTTGATGGCGGCGTTCGAGAGAAACTCTTCCAAGAGCATGGCTTCCTCCTGCTGGAGGCGACGCTAGCACGGGCTCCCGAGACAGGAGGGCCCTGGGGCATTGGGTAAACCTCGCCCCCGATCCTGCCGATCAGGAGGCCATGGAGCATTCCCCCGAGCGGCGCCGAGAGCCTCGCTTGGCCGTAGACGCGGATGTGTGGATTCTGGGCTGGACCGGCCTGAGGAGAGGCCGCCTGGGCGACGCTTCCTCGGCCTCTCTCGGAATCGCGCTTCGAGGACGCGCGCCTGCGCGGGGCACTCGCGTTCTGGTCTTCCTGCCCACCCCCCGGAAGCTCCGATGGCCCGCCGTTCTTCTGGCCCGGGTCGTGCATCGGGATGAGAACCTGGGCGTGGCGTTCACCTCGATTCCCCGAGGCGCCCGACCGTGGCTCCGGAGATTGATCGAGAGCGCCAGCCCTGGAGACACCCGTGGCGCGGCGGAACGGATCGTACCCGAGAACGCCGAGACGATCGGCGACAATACGAGGAACGCCTGACGGCCCTCTCCGATCGGACCCCGCATCTGCTGGTTGCCCGCGACCTCTCGGCCGAAGGCCTCCGGGTGGATCTCCTCCACTGGGCCGAAATCGGTAGCGAGCTGCGCATCTCGTTCCCGGTGCCCGGAGCCGGCCCGCCGATCGCGGTTGCCGCGCGCGTGGCGCGACACGATGGCGCCCACGGAACCCTTCTGCGCTTCGAAGCCATCGTACCGGAACAGCGCGACGCCATCGGGCGCCTTCTCACGCTGCTCCACCCCCTCCCCGATGGACGTCGGGAAGGGGTTGCCCTCGCTGAAGTGGCCTGGCGTCAGGCCGTCGGCGCGGCCTGCGGACCGCGTACGAGCCCGCCGGGCAATGCACCGGTCGGCTCGCCGTCCTCGTAGATGATCTCACCGTTCTTGATGGTGTAGCGGTAGCCGTCGACCTTCTGGATCAGGCGACGTCCGTTGGCGGGCAGGTCGTAGACCATCTCCGGTGCGTGCAGATGCAGAGCGTCGAAATCGATCAGGTTCACGTCGGCACGCATCCCGGGTGCGAGCGTTCCGCGATCCTCCATCCCGTAGAACGCGGCGGTGCGGCGCGTCTGGCGTTCCACCACGACCTCGAGCGGAATCCGCTCGCCGCGCTTCCGGTCGCGCACCCAATGTGTGAGCAGGAAACTGGGCATGCTGGCATCGCAGATCAGACCGCAATGAGCACCACCATCCGAGAGTCCGAATACGGAATTCTCGTGAAGCATCATCTGCCGGATCGGCTCCAGATCGCCGTTCGCGTAGCCAAGCAACGGCATGTAGATGAAGCCACCGGCGAGCATGAGGTCGTAGGCCACTTCATCGGGGCTGCAGCCTTTGCGTTTCGCGATGGCCGCCAGGCTCTGGTCCGGTGCCGGTTCGTATTCCGGCGGATCGCCCAGGGGAAACATCATCTGCCAGGCACCTGCGATCACGGCCGTGATCGCAGGCAGGCCCACGAGATTCGGCTCATCCGCCAGAATGGCTTCGCGCACGGCCGGCTCCGCCAGCTTTCGAAGCCTCTCCTCACGCGGGAGCGCGGCATGGGCCGCGAAAGCCTTGCGCAGCATGAAGGGGTGGAAGCTGCTCTCGAAGCCGAGCAGCATGCCCGCCGGCCGTTGCGCCACCTGGGGTGTCAGGTGGCCGCCTTCGGCCCGATCCTCGTCGACCACCGCCAGGAGTCGTTTCCATTGATCGGGATCGGCCGGGCTTTGGAGACAAGCAAAGGTCACCGGACGACCGGTCTCTTTGCCGAGCTGGCGCATCCAGCGCAGCTCGTCGCCTTCGGGCGCGAGATCGCTCGCCACCTCGAACACGCCATGCCCCACTTCACCTAGCATGCGGCCGATGCCGAGCACTTCTTCGTCCTCGGCGGTGGTACCGGGAACCAGTTCGCCGTCCTTGGCCCGATGCAATAGCGTCCGGGAAGTCGAGAAGCCGAGGGCGCCAGCCTCGAGACCTTCCTTCACGATCGCCGCCATTTCGGCGATCTCCCCGCTCGTCGCCTTCTCGTTCTTCGCACCGCGCTCGCCCATCACATAGGCGCGCACCGCACCGTGGGGAACCTGGGCCGCCACGTCGATTGCGCGGGGAATCTTCTCCACGGCGTCCAGGTACTCGGGAAAGCTCTCCCACGACCAGTCGATGCCTTCCGCCAAGGCCGTGCCCGGGATGTCCTCGACTCCCTCCATCAACTGAATCAGGAAATCCTGTTGGCCCGGTCGCACCGGCGCAAAGCCGACGCCACAATTTCCCATGACGAGGGTCGTCACACCGTTCCAGCCCGAGGGCGTGAGATAAGGATCCCAGGTCACCTGGCCGTCGTAGTGGGTATGGATGTCGACCCAGCCGGGCGTGACGAGCAAGCCTGTGGCGTCGATCTCGCGCTTGGCGGGGCCGACGTCGTTGCCAACCGCGACGATGCGATCACCTTGGATGGCCACGTCGGCCTGGCGCGCCTCGGCGCCTGTGCCATCTACGACGGTGCCACCGCGAATCACGAGATCATGCATCAGAACCTCCTCTGCCTTCGGGATGGGCCGACCCTATCACAGCAGAGATCCGCCCACTCAGATGTCAATCGGCGGCTTCGATCCTGACCGGGACGCCGTTGAAGACGGCATTTCCCACCACGGGCTCCAGAACCGCATCATCGACGAGATCGTTGCAAGACACACCGGGATGGGCCTCGGCCACGGCCATGCGCAGGCCCGGGCCGTGATGCCCCCAGCCATGAGGCAAGCTCACGACACCGGGCATGAGGTCGGAGGAGAGCTCGAGAGGTGCCTCGATCTTCCCGACGCGACTCGAGATGCGCACGGTCTGTTCATCCGCGAGGCCGAGCTTGGAAGCGTCGTCCGGGTGCATCAGCAAGGTGCAGCGCTCCCGGCCCTTCGTTCCAACCCGCGTGTTGTGGATCCAGGTGTTGCAGGTACGAACGTCGCGGCGTCCGATCAAGCGGAAGCTCTCCTGTTCGGAAGGCGCTGCCAGCTCATTGGCCAACCTCGTGAGTTCATCGCGCATCGCAGTCGGCGCCAGGTCGATGCGGCCATCCGGGGTACACAGGATCCTGTCAAGGCCGGGCCCGAGAGGCCCGAAATCGATGCCGCTCGGGCTGGCCTCGAGATCGCGCAGGCGAAGTCCGCTCCGCCAGGGGCGGAAACCATCTCCGTGGGGGCCCGCACGCAGGGCCAGATCGAGCAACGTACGGACGCTCGGAACACGACCTCGAAGGAGTCCGAGCGCGAACTTTCGCAACGCGCCACCCTTGCGCGCGCCGAGGCGCAAGCCGAGTTCCGCCAGCAGTTCGAAATCATCGAGCTGGCCCGGCTCGGGTGAGAGCGCCGCCGGTGAGAACTTTGCGGTGTTGCGAATGGCGAAGCCATGGAACAGCGCTTCGTAGTTGTCGTGTTCCAGCGACCAGCTCGGCGGCAGGATGAGATCCGCGTGCCGGGTCGTCTCGTTCAGGTAGAAATCGACAGCGGCGTAGAACGAGAGGCCTTGCATGGCTCGGCCGAGGCGGGCGCCGTTCGGTGCGCTCAGCACAGGGTTCCCCGCGACCGTGATCAACCCGCGAACCTGGCCTTGACCTGGCGCCTCGATCTCCTCGGCAAGACAGGCCGTGGGCATGTCCCCGTTGAAGATA
The DNA here is from genome assembly GCA_019312665.1 of Deltaproteobacteria bacterium. Lineage (GTDB taxonomy): Bacteria > Myxococcota_A > UBA9160 > UBA9160 > UBA6930. The sequence goes on from JAFDCZ010000002.1 coordinate 46,332, forward strand.
GGCGCGCCGCGCACGCGGGTCCTGCCCGTGTTGAGCTCCCCCGTACCCCCCTGAGCAGAAATCATTCCTGCCAGGTCCAAAGCAGGATGCGGAAACATCGCACCGCCCACTCGATCGAGATTGCCCGTCAACAGGTTGAGGACATCGACCAGCCAACTGTTGAGTGTGCCGAAGGGATGGACACAGGTTCCAATGCGGCCGTAGCAAACGGCTGAAGGCGCGGCCGCGAAAGCCCGCGCCAGCGCGCGGACCCGGCCCGCATCGATCCCGAGGGTCGCTTCGACGGCCTCGGGGGCGAAGGGCGCGAGCGTTTCTGCAAGCGCCTCCCTTCCATCCGTGCGGGCGCCGGCGGGGCTCTCCCTGCCCAGTTTCTCGTCCAGCACCGTATGAACCAGCGCCGCGAGCAACCAACCGTCGGCACCCGGGCGAATGAACCAATGCTCGTCCGCGAGCTTGGCGGTCTCGCTGCGCCGCGGGTCGACCACGACCAGGCGACCGCCGCGCTCCTGGAGCCGGCGGATCGTTCCAGAGAAGCGCGGTGCAGACATCAGGCTTCCGCCGGAAACCACCGGATTGGCGCCTAGCATCAACATGAACGAGGTGCGTTCCACGTCGGGAATCGGCAAGTGCAGCCAGTGCCCGAAGAGCAGCAAGGACGAGGCGTGCTTCGGGTTCTGATCGAGAGAGCTCGCCGAGTAGCGGCTGCGCGTGCCAAGCGCCCTGGTGAAGGGTGTAAGCCCGAACAGAATCCCGAAGCTATGGGCCGCGGGGTTTCCGACGTAGAGGGCGACCGCGTCGTCGCCATGCTTGCGCTGGATTCCCGCGATTCGCTCGGCGGTTTCCTCGAGCGCTGCTTCCCAGGAGATCTCCTCCCAATCCGCACCTCGCCGGCGGAGCGGCTTCTTCAACCGGTCCGGATCGTTCTGGATCTCGCCGAGAGCAATGGCCTTGGGGCAAAGCGCGCCGCGACTGTAGGGATCGTCCGGATCCCCCTCGATGCGCTTGATTTCGCAGCCCTGCACCTCGATTCGCAGCCCGCACATGGCCTCGCAGAGGTTGCAGGTCTTGTGCACGATCCGAGCGGCTTCCCTCACGATCCCAGGCTAGCAGGACCCCACCCAAGCGAGGCATGCTCCCCCGCGGAGGAAACCACCATGCCCGAGTTCCAGCCCTTCCAGATCTCCGCCAGCGACGAGCAGCTCGACGATCTCCGTCGTCGCCTCCAGAACACCCGTTGGCCGGAGGCGGAGACTCCCGATGATTGGTCCCAGGGCATCCCCCTGGCCTACACCCAGGAAGTCTGCGCGTACTGGGCCGAAAAATATGACTGGCGTGCACGCGAAACTCGCCTCAACCGGTTCGAGCAATTCAAGACCGGAATCGACGGCCTGGACATCCATTTCGTTCACGTGCGGTCGCCTCATGAGAACGCGTTGCCGCTCGTCATCACCCACGGTTGGCCCGGCTCGATCGTGGAGTTCCAGAAAGTCATCGAGCCGCTGACGAACCCGACCGCCCACGGCGGGGACGCCGCCGATGCCTTCCATGTCGTCTGCCCCTCGCTCCCGGGCTTCGGTTTCTCGGACAAGCCAACCGGGCCGGGCTGGGGCATTCCAAGAATCGCCGCAGCCTGGGCCGAGCTGATGCCGAAACTCGGCTACCCGAGCTATGTCGCCCAGGGCGGCGACTGGGGCGCGATGGTCACGACCGCAATCGGCATGCAGGACCCGGAGAATTGCCGTGGCATCCACCTGAACATGCCGATCGTCGCTCCGGACCCGGAGACGATGTCGGAACTCACCGAGCAGGAACAAAGCGCGCTCGCAGGAATGCAGCACTACCAGGACAAGGATTCGGGCTACTCGAAGCAGCAGAGCACTCGGCCTCAGACCCTTGGCTACGGGCTCACGGATTCTCCCGCCGGCCAGGCCGCTTGGATCCTCGAGAAGTTCTGGTCATGGACGGATTGCGATGGCCATCCCGAGAACGCCCTCACCCGGGACGAGATGCTCGACAACGTGATGCTTTACTGGCTCCCCGCGACGGCTGCATCCTCCGCCCGTCTGTACTGGGAAAGCTTCAACCAGGTCAGCATGGATCCCATAGGGATCCCGGTCGGCTGCACGATCTTCCCAAAGGAAATCTTCCGCTGCTCCCGCCGCTGGGCCGAGAAACGCTTCACGAATCTCATCCACTGGAACGAGCCCGAACGCGGAGGCCACTTCGCCGCCTTCGAACAACCCGCAACCTTCGTCGAGGAACTGCGAACCTGCTTCCGCTCCCTCCGCTAAACAAGTAAATTCTAAACTCCGTCCCCGCTGGTTTACTTGTTTATGATCTCGAGGAGGCCCTTGCCGAAGCGGTCGGCTTTGGCGGGGCCGATGCCGTGGGCGAGGAGAAGTTCTTCGCGATTGCGCGGGTGGAGAAGCGCCAGGTCTCGAAGCGTTCGGTCGCTGGCAACCACGTAGGGTGGGATACCGGCGGCGCGCGCGACTTCGAGGCGGTGGTGACGAAGTGCCTCGAAGAGCGCCTCCCCTGCTTCATCGAGGGCATCCGGAACGGCGGCGGCGCGGCCAGCTGCGGCTTTTCGCCCGGTGGCCGATCCAGCAGGCGTTCGACCCAGCGGCTTCGGCGCACCGGCCGCGGGGAGCACGAGCCGAGCCGGGAGCTCGGCTCGCATCACACGAACACCCTCCTCGGTGAGCACCACGACGGGACGATCGCCGCCGATGAAGTCGATCCAGCCGGCGGTTACGCAGCGGCGCAGTAGCTTCGTAATCCAGAGTTCTGCGCGCTCAGAGAGCGCCCCAAAGGTCGGCGTCTGGTCCAAACGGGTGTTGGCGAGCCGTTCGTCCGGGCTGCCGTGCAAGAGCTTGGCCGCTGTCTGCAATCCGAACCGGCCGTGCACTCGCGCCACACCCGAGAGCGCCTTGCGTACCACCAGCGTGACGGTCTCTTCATCGGCTTCACCCCGGGCCACGAGATCCAGGCAGACATCGCAGCGCCCGCAGCCGGCCAGGGTTTCTTCTTCGTCACCGAAGTAGCGGAGGATGGCATCGTGACGGCAACTGCCCCCTTCGGCCCATCGCATCAGCTCGAGGAAGAGGTTCCATTTGTGGCGCACGATCTCCGGATCTGCGGAAACGCCATTTGCATCGCTCTCGATCAAACGCCGGCGCAGGGGAAGATCACCAGCGGAAACGAGCAGCTGCCCGATGGCGGGCTCGCCATCGCGCCCCGCCCGGCCCACCTCCTGGTAGTAGGCCTCGATCGAGCTCGGCGGCGCGAGATGCACGACTGCACGTACGTCGGATCGATCGATCCCCATGCCGAATGCGTTCGTGGCCACGACCACTTCGGTTTTCCCAGCCGAGAACCGTCCGTGCACGGCCTCGCGAACCGCACCCCGCAAACCGGCGTGATAGGCCTCGGCGCGGTATCCGGCACGGGCCAGCCTTTCCGCCTCCTGTTCCGTCGACTTCCGGGTCGGTGCGTAGACGATGGCACAGCCCTCGACCTGGCCGGGAGAACCCACTGCATCGCGCAAGGCGGCATCCACGGACGCGTTCTTGTCGCGCTTCGAAGCCACCTCCCGGGCGCCCAACGCCAGGTTCGGCCGAGCGAACCCCCGCACCAACTGCGGTGTATCCGCAGGCAGGCCGAGCCGCGCGAGGATTTCGTCCCGCACGACCGGTGTCGCCGTGGCCGTGCATGCGAGCACCCGTGCATCCGGAATCGCAGTGATCACTTCGCCGATCTGCATGTACTCGGGCCGGAAATCATGACCCCACTCGCTGATGCAATGGGCTTCATCGACCGCAATCAAGGGACAGTCGAGATCGGCGAGCAGCGAGCGAAACCCGTCGAAGGCCAACCGTTCCGGCGCGACGTAGGCGAGCTTGTAGCTCCCCCGGCCGAGCTCGCGCATGCGGTGCCGCAGCTCGCCGCTATCCAGCGTGGCCGCCAGGAAGGTGGCCGGCACACCGACGGCTTCGAGGGCGGACACCTGATCTTGCATCAGCGAGACCAGTGGCGAGACGATCAGGCTGGTGCCCGGCAAACCTGCGGCCGGAAGCTGGTAGACGAGGCTCTTGCCACCGCCGGTGGGCGCGACGAGGAGCAGCTTCCCCACGCGCAGCAGCGTTTCCACCGCCTCCCGTTGCCCCGGGCGGAACTTCTCGAGCCCAAAACGCTCGAGCGATCCATTCAGATCCATCGACACGATGTTCCTCGGAGGAGACCGGGGCCAACGAGAGTAGCCATTCGTTTCGTCGGTGGCCCTACCCTCGACAGAGGCCCGGTTTCGCCCGGAAGGGCGGCGGCGTACCCTCGCTGAGCCCGCCCACCATGACGCATCCCCTCGACCCCGACGCCCTGCTCTCCGATGCACGGAAGGCATCCAGCCTCTCCGATTTCGGAGAGCCTTCCTTCCATTTGCCCATGGAGCGCCTTTGCAGCGCACTCCGGAAGGAAGCCCGGCTCAACGAGGTGGGGCTCGCCACCCAGAGGCAACGAATCCTCGACATCCTGGTCACGCGGCTGCGTGTCGAAGCCTTCTTCGCCGAACAGCCGGAAATCGCTGATGAGAAGATTGGTGCGCCGCTCGTCATCTGCGGGCTGCCCCGCACGGGCACCACCCTGCTGCATCGCGTACTGGCCGAAGATCCAGGGTTCGACGCCGCCCTCTGGTACGAGGTCCGGTATCCGGCGCCGTTCTCCGGCTGGGAGCCCGGACGGCCCGACGCGCGGATTTCGGCCGCTAAAGAAGAGGTGCGGATGACCCTCGAGCTGGCACCGGAGCTGATGGCGATCCATCCGTTCGATGCCACGAGTCCGGACGAGGAAATCATGCTCCTCGAGCATTCATTCTTCAGCCGTACGCCGGAATCCTTCTGCCACCTGCCTGAATTCTCGGCTTGGCTCGACGAGCAGGACCAGCTCCCGGGCTACCGCTATCTGCTTCGCCTGCTTCAATTCTTGCAGTGGCAGCATCGACAGGAAGGGCGGGCACGGGATCGCTGGGTCCTGAAGGCGCCCCATCACCTGGGCTTCCTTCCCGAGCTATTCACGGTGTTTCCGGACGCCACGGTGATCCAGACTCACCGCGACCCGACGCACTCGATCGCCTCGATCTGCAGCCTCTGCTTCCACCTGGAGACGATGGGCAGCGACGACCCGGACCCGAAGGCCACGGGCGCCCACTGGAGCGCTGGCTGGGCGAGCTACCTGAACCGCGCCATGGCCTACCGGGATGCCGGCCACCAGGAACACTTCATCGACGTCGACTTCCTGGATACCGTGCGCGACCCGATCGCCTGCGTGGAGCGGATCTACGCCGCCCTCGGACGTGAACTCACGCCCATCGCGGAAGGGCAGATGCGCGCTTGGACCGAGCAGAATGCGCGCGAGAAACGCGCCGCGCATACCTACAGCCTGGAGCAGTTCGGCCTCAGCGAAGCCGGGGTTGCCCGCGACTTTGCAAGCTACCGCGCCCGATTCTGCTGAGCCTCACTGCCCGGCGCTGGCCTCGCACGAACCGGACGCGCCTAGCATCCGGCCAGCCGATAGACTCGCGCCGCGGTGCCATGGAAGAGCATCCGTTTCTCGTCCTCGGTGAAGCCCCGAGCCACTCGCTTGAAGGCGTTCCAAAGCACCCGGTAGGAGCAGGAGATCTTGTCGACCGGGAAATTGCTTTCGAACATGCAGCGCTCCGGCCGGAAAGCCTCGATGGTTGCAAGGGTGTAGGGGCGAATCGCTTCCGAGAGTTCCTCGCTTCCAGGCGGCCGGGGGCGTTCGTGCCAGCCGAAGCCATTCAACGGCATCTGCAGACCGCCGATCTTCACGAACACATTCGAGCAGGCCGCCAAAGCCTCGATGCTGCGGCGCCAATCGGCAAAGACCTCCTCGCGCCGGCCCGCGTAGGGCCCGATGCCCAGCGGGCCACCGAAGTGATCGAGCACGATCGTCGTTTCGGGAAAGGCCTGGGCCAGATCGACCAGCTCGGGAATCTGCGGATGGTAGAGCCAGGCATCGAAAGAAAGGCCCAGCTCCCCGAGATGGGCAAAGCCCTTCCGGAAGGTTGCATCCGCCAGGAGCCCAGAGGGCGGCGCCGTATGCGAGTTGCCAATCTCGGGGCTCGCATCCCAGCCGCTGGCGTGGCGGATGCCCCGGAAATGATCCGGGCTGGCACGAAGATGCGCCTCCAGCACAGCACGCGCAGCATCGCCGAGCTCGAGATCGACGTGGCCGACGATGCCCGCGGCGGCTCGAAGCGGGCCGTAGAGCCCGCTCGCGGATTGCGCCGCGACCCCCGTTGCGAACTCGGTCTCTCCCACTGGCCGCATCGCCTCGGGCCCATCCGCCCGATACATCGCCACGCAATCGACGAAGACCGTGCTCACGATCCGGTGCCCGCTCTCCACGTCTTCGCGTAGCTCGTCGAAAAGGTAGCGCTCCATCCGACGCGTCCGATCCCAGAGGTGGTGGTGGGCGTCGCAGATCTCGATCTCCGGCTCGAGCACCTCTTCGTCTACCTCGTCGATCGGGTCCAGCCGGTCTCGATGCTCCATCTACCGATGCTAGCCTGTCATGCTGCCGAAACGGCTGAGGAGGATGCGATGATCGAGTGGAGCGAACAGCACGAAATGATCCGGGACGCGGTGCGCCGATTCATCGAAGAGGAGATCGTTCCGAATCTCGAGGAACTCGAGCACGGCGATCTCCCGCCCTACGAGATCCTGCGCAAGATGTACGCCACCTTCGGCATGGACGAGATGGCACGCGGCCGCTTCGAGCGGCAGATTGCGAAGGCCGAGGCGGGCGACGCCAAGGAGAAGAAAGCCCGCGAGGGGGATGGCACTGGCGACGGCGCTGCCATGCAGCTGATCCCGATCATCGAGCTCTGCCGCTACTGCCCTGGCATGGTGACGGCCCTCGGCGTTTCGGTCGGCCTCACGGGTGCTGCGATCATGTCGAAGGGTTCCGTCGAGCAGAAGAAGCGCTGGGGCCTCGACGTGCTCACGCTCACGAAGATCGGCGCCTGGGCGATCACCGAACCGGGCTCCGGCTCGGATGCCTTCGGTGGCATGAAGGCCTCGGCCCGCCGCGAAGGCGACGAGTTCGTGCTGAACGGCAGCAAGACCTTCATCACGAACGGTCCCTTCGCCGACACGATCGTCTTCATCTGCAAACTCGAAGAAGAAGGCGTCGACTCGAGGGATCGGAAGATCCTGAATTTCGTACTCGATCGGGGCATGAAAGGCCTCGATCAAGGCAAGCCCCTCCGAAAGATGGGCTTGCACTCCTCACCAACCGGCGAGCTCTTCGTCAACGACCTTCGTTGCAGCATCGATCATCTCCTCGGCGGCGAGGACGCTCTGAACAAGAGCCACGGTGCCGGCCGCGAAGGCGCCAAGGACACCTTCCAGACCGAGCGCTCCGGCGTCGCGGCAATGGCCCTCGGGATCGTCTCCCGCTGCCTCGAACTCTCGGTCGCCTACTCCCGAGAGCGGGTGCAATGGGAAAAGCCGATCGGCGAGTATCAGTTGATCCAGGAAAAGCTCGCGCGCATGGAGGTTGCGCGAATGAACCTCCAGAACCTCGTGTTCCGTACCATCGAGCTCTCCGCCCACGGCAAGAGCATGGGGCTGGCCGAAGCCTCGGCAATGAAGCTCTACGCGGCCCGCGCTGCGGTCGAGGTGGCGATGGAGGCCGTACAGGTCTTCGGCGGCAACGGTTACATGGCGGAGTACCACGTGGAGCAGCTCGCCCGGGATGCGAAGGTGCTGCAGATCTACGCGGGAACGGACGAAATCCAGATCCGTGCGATCGCTCGTGACTTGCTGACCGGCTGAGCTTCCAGCCCCACCGTGAGCAAGCCCGGAGAGACGCGTGCCATCGCTTTGCTCGCTGGCCTGATGGCCTATTGGGGCTTCACGGATGGCTTGAACGCCGCCGCCGCGCCCTTCCTCGCTCGTGAGTTCGGGCTCGATGATGTCGGCATCAGTCGCATGTTCGGCTGGATCTCGATCGGCGCGCTCGGCACCTACGTCCTGGCGCGTTGGGCGGATCGCGCCGGGCGACGCCGCGTGCTTCTTTGGACGATCCTGCTGATGGGCCCCCTGTGCATCTTCACGGCGGTTGCACCCGGGCTGGGTGGGTTCATTGGCGTTCAGATCTTCACCCAGGCGTTCAAGGGGCTGCTGGTCATCCTGGTACCCGTCATGGTGACCGAGAGCCTCTCCCTGGAAACGCGGGCTCGCGGTCACGGTTGGGTGGGCCTCGCCGGCACGCTTGGCGGCGGCCTGGGACTGATCCTCGTCGCCGGTTCCGAGACCCTGCCGGGGACCTGGCGCTGGGTGTGGGGTGCGGCAGCGGCGGGCACCCTCGCCGTTCCGTTCCTGCGGCGAGTCTTGCCAGAAAGCCAACATTTCGAGCGGGCCTCAGAGGCGGGCCAGACCGCCACAGCCATGGCACGGCACCTGTTAGGCCAGCGGTATCGCCGCCGGACGATCGCCGTTCTCATCGTTTCTGGTCTCTTCCCGATGGTGATTGCCGCCACACAGACATGGCTGATCTACTTCCCGGTGCAACACCTGGGCCTCGAACCCGCCATCGCTACCGCAGTGGTGATTCTCGGCGGGGGGTTGGCTCTGGCGGGTTTCCCCTTGGGTGGTCATCTCTCGGAACGCTGGGGGCGCCGGCCGACTTTCCTGATCACGAGCGTCCTCTTCTTCGGTGCTGCCTGGGCCTTCTACCACGTCCCAAGGGATTTCCCCGTACACCCCGCCCTGGGGTTGATCCCCGGGATTGCGGCCATGAGTCTGTGCTCCTCGGCCGGCGTCGTTCCGTTGCGGGCCGCAGTGAGCGAACTCTTTCCCACGGCGCTTCGCGCGACGATCAGCGGCGGTGCCGCGATCGCCACCGCACTCGGCGCCATCACGGCCTATTTCGCAAGCTCCGCACTCAGCGCATGGCTCGGTGGCCTGCCCGCCGCCGCGAGCTTGCTGGCCCTCGGAATGCCGACGGCCGGAATCATCTTCTTCCTGGCTCTCCCGGAAACCCGCGGCCAGGCCATCGAAGCCGAGGACGCCGCCCTCAGCCAAGAGACGTCCGAACGTTAGTCGGCTTCGAGCGGTCGAAGCCCTGAGAGGTTGATGCCTGCCGTTGCACCCCCGTCGACGACCATGGCATGACCGGTGACTGCTGAGGCGTCCTCGCTACACAGGAACGCAGCCACGGATGCGATCTCTTCCGGCTGAATCAGTCGCCCGATGGCGTGGAGATCTTCGACCTCTTCTCGGGTTCGGCGGGAAGCCTTCTGGAACTGGTCGTAGAGGGGCGTCTCCACCACCCCGGGGCAGATTGCATTGGCGCGGATTCCAAGCCGGCCGTATTCGATGGCAACATTCTTCGTGAAGTTCACCACACCGGCCTTCGCCGTCGTGTAGGGCGAAGCGAACATCTCCCCGCCAAAGGCCTCGATCGAAGCGGTGTTGACGATGGAGCCACCTCCTCGTTTCATCATCTCCGGAAGCGCGGCTCGGCAGCCATAAAAGACCGCCGTGAGCATGATCTGCAGGCTCTTGTCCCAGCCGTCGGGATCGATCGCATGGACCGGCCCGCCACTCGTCCAGATGGCGTTGTTCATCATGATGTCGAGGCCACCGAACTCACGAACGGTTGCAGCCACGCATGCTTCGATTTGCGCCAGCTCGCCGACATCACAGGACAAGAACTGCGCGCGACCTCCAGCCGCCTTGATTTCCCGCGCAACCTCCCCGCCTCGCGCCGAATCGATATCCGCGCAGACCACCGCAGCACCTTCGCTGGCCAGCCGCCGCAGGGTCGCAGCTCCGATTCCCGAAGCCCCGCCGGTCACGATCGCCACCTTGCCATCGAATCGTCCCATCCCACCCTCCGCGGCCTACGTGTTGACGGGAAGCCTACCCCAGCGCGCGCTAGGATTCGCAGCCGTGATGCTGTGCGGCCTGCTTTTCATTCCGGGATGGGTGTCCCCCACCGGGGCCCATTTCCTGGCCGTGATCCCCCCGGACACTCCCGAGACCCCGTGGAACCGCTGACCCAGGCCTTGCTAGGCGCTTCGGTGGCTCGCGTGGCGGCACCGGAGCTGGGCCGGCGTGCCCTCATCTGGGGTGCCCTCGTCGGCATGGCGCCGGATCTCGATGTCATGCTCGCACCACTCCACGGGGGCTACGGAGAGCTTCTCTACCACCGCGGCACGACCCACTCGTTGTGGTTCGGTCTGGTCGTCGGCCCCATGCTCGGCTGGCTTTCATGGCGGGTATGGGATCCGGCAGGGAAGACGGCCCTGCGCAGCTGGGTGCTGGTCTGTGTGCTGGCGCTATTCACCCATCCGCTCCTCGATTGGTTCACGCCCTATGGCACGCAGCTCCTGGCCCCATTCAGTCGCATGCGGTTTGCGCTGAACGGCGTCGGCATCATCGACCCGTTCTACACCGGAATTCTCGCGATCGGGCTCTTCGCCCCAGCGGCGCTGGGCCTCGCTCGGGCCGCTCCCCGGCGGGTGGGCATCGCCCTCGTGCTCTCCAGCCTCTACCTGGTGGGAGGCGTCGGGCTCAACGAGCTGGCGCGGGTCGACACAGCCCGCGCGCTGGGTGCCGCTCCGGCAGAGGTTCGCGTCTACCCGACGCTCCTCCAGCCGTTCATGCGGCGGGTGGTCGCCCGCCACGACGATCGGGTCTGGGTCGGGTGGCATACGACGCTGGCCCTCGGCTGTCCGTTCGGAGAGAGCTTCGCCCCACCGGCTGCCACTCGGGAATCCGCGCTGCTCGAGAGCACCTGGCAAGGCCAGATGATGCGCTGGTTCGCAATGGATGAGGTGGTCGTTCACACCTCCGACCTTCCGGACGGCGGAGCCGTCGTCGAGATGGAAGACCTCCGCTACAGCATGCCCGGCCAACCCGCGGCGCGAAGCATGTGGGGGGTGCGGGCCCGATAAGACTCGGCGGGCGAGCTGGTCGGAAAGGTCGAGAGATTCCGCCGCCCTCCCGCCGAGGAAACGAGCTTCGCCGTGCTGGGGGATCTCACACTCGGACGATTCGCCCGCAGCGGCCTCGCAGGCAGCCCTGTAGGCACCTGCGCTGATTCGATCGGTGCGAAGGACGAAGCTGTGCCACCCTCCGGCCCATGAGCTGGTCGAACGAGCGAAACCTGGAACTGCAAGCTCGCGCGCGCCAGGTCATCCCGGGCGGAATGTACGGTCATCAATCTGTCCGTCCTCTGCCCGATGGGTTTCCGCAATTCTTCTCGCGTGCCGAGGGCTGCAGATTGTGGGACGTCGACGGCAACGAATACGTCGACATGATGTGCGCCTACGGCCCGATGCTGCTCGGCTATCAGCATCCGAAGGTCGAGGCAGCGGCTTCCGAGCAGGCCCGCCTGGGCGATACGATGACCGGCCCATCCGAGATCATGGTCGATCTTGCGGAGCGCTTCGTTGCACGCATCGAGCATGCCGACTGGGCCGTCTTCTCCAAGAACGGAACCGATGCGACCAGCGGAGCCCTCGCGATCGCCCGAGCCACCACGGACCGCCGGACGATTCTTCTCGCCGAAGGCGCCTATCATGGCGCTGCCCCCTGGTGCACGCCCTTCCCCGCCGGAACTCTCGAGGAAGCCCGTGCTCACCAGATCGAGTTCTCCTACGGCGACACAGAAAGCCTGGACGCCGCGATCCGGCAAGCCGGAGACGATCTCGCCGGAATCCTGGTGAGCCCTTTTCGTCACGATGCGGCCCACGACCAGACGGAGCCGGATGCGGCGTTCGCCCATCACGTGCGCGAACGCTGCACGGAGCACGAAGCGCTCCTCATCCTCGACGATGTGCGCGCCGGATTGCGACTTTCCTTCGGAGGAAGCTGGGAATCGCTCGGTGTGGAGCCGGATCTCAGCGCCTGGGGCAAATCGATCGCGAATGGACACGCGCTCTCGGCACTGGTGGGCAACGAGCGCTGTCGCGAAGCCGCCAGCAAGGTGTTTATGACGGGCTCGTTCTGGTTCCAGGCGGTTCCCATGGCCGCGGCCCTGGCCACCTTCGACGAGCTCTCGCGCGAACCCTACGTCGAGCATCTCATCGCGATGGGAACCAGGCTACGCGATGGCTGGCGGGAGCAAGCCGAGCGGCATGGCGTCGGGATCCGCCAGACCGGCCCCGTCCAGATGCCCATGCTCCTCTTCGACAATGACGTGCGTTTTCGCAGGGCCTACCGATGGGTGAGCGAGGCCCTTCGCTGCGGCGCCTACCTTCATCCCTGGCACAACATGTTCCTCAGCACTGCTCACCAGGAAGCCGATATCGACCGCGTACTCGAAGCCACGGAAACTGCCTTCGCTGTAATCGCCAAGGATGGATCCGAGCCCGCAGCGTGAGGAGGACGAATCTCATGGCTCGAGCTCTCATCCTCTTTCTCTTCCCCACATTCCTTGCCTGCTCCGACCGCGATCTCTACGCCGACATGCCCGCCCATGTAGAGAAGCGACATGTGGCCCTCGAAGGTGCCTACAACTTTCGCGATCTCGGAGGCTATGCGACCGGAGACGGACGCACTGTGCGCTGGGGCAATTTCTACAGATCGGATGCCCTGGGGGACCTCACAGACGACGATGTCACGAAGATGGGAGAATTGGGCATCAAGCTGGTTTGCGATTTTCGCACGGCTGAGGAGAAAGCCGAAGCCCCGGACCGCCTGCCGAGCGATCCCACGCCCGAGGTTCTCGAGCTTGAGATCGGCGTCGAAGGCGCCAAGATGAACGAGCTCCAGGGCCGGATCCTCTCCGGTGACCTCGAAGACATCGATCTGGCCCAGATGCTGGTCGATGGCAACCGCGCCTTCGTGACGGACTTCGCCGACCGCTACGCACGCCTGCTCGAACGGGTGCAGCACGAGGAGAGCCTCCCTGCCCTCGTGCATTGCACGGGCGGCAAGGACCGGGCTGGCATGGCGTCCGCGCTCATTCTTCGCACGCTGGGCGTCCCAGAAGAGGTCGTCTTCGAAGATTTCCTTTTGACCAACCACTACGATGTGCGCCCGATCCTCGGCGTGCAGCGCGCCTACCTGGAGGCCGGCTTCGACGAGATCCTCCAACGGCACGGCAGCTTCGACGCGTTCCGCCGCGACGCACTCGGCGTGAGTGACGAAGAACTGGTTGCGTTCCGGACCATGGCTCTGGAGTAGCCCCCCGCGAACTATCCCTCGCCAAGGCTGGAGTTCTTCAACTGCACCGGCGTCAGGTCGCCCATCCCCTTCTCGTCGAGCAACTCGGGCCGAACGGCGGCAATCGGGTCACGGGTGTCGTCGATGTAGCCGAGCGCGTAGGCACCCCGCGCGTAGCCCATCAACCGAAGCAGATCCTTGGGCAAGGTCGCTGCGATCTCCCGGGGAACTGTGAGGTATTGGTTCTCCTCTTGCCGGAGAAAGCCCACCACATAGGTGATGTTCACACCCATGCGGACGGCGTCGCTTCGGTTCGGACCGCCACCGTGGTAGACGGAGCCCGTGTAGAAGAGCACGGACCCGGCTTCCATTTCCGCCGGCTCCGTATCCTCGAACGTGTAGCGGAGCTTGTCGTCGTGGCGATGGGAGCCCGGGATGACCCGTGTGGCGCCGTTCTCTTCCGTGAAATCCGTCAGCGCCCAGATCGTATTGCACTGCACTTCGTAGCCGTTGGGAAAAGGAAAGAAGTCGAACGCCCACTGGTCCCTGTGCACATCCTGGGCCTTCTCCCCCGGCCCAATCGCGATCACCTGGGTAAGGTGCAGCTGGTAGTTGGTCACGTGGCCTAGCACCTTGTCGACTGCGCCGAGAACCACGGGGTGCTGAACCCAGTCTCGCGCTTGCTCCGAGCGCGCGATCAACGCGCCGGTCCGGCGCGTGAATCGGCCAGTGAAGCCGTCCAACCCGACCGGTGTAGCCTCCAGGAAAGGTTTCATTTCCTCGCGGAAACGCGCCAACTCGCCGGGCGATGCGATGCCATCAACGACCACGCATCCGTCCCGTTCGAGAATCTCAGCGATTCGTCCCGGGCCATCCTCGGATTTCAGATGCTCGACGGGCATTTCGTGCTCCTTCTCGAGAACGCTACCACCGCTCAGGCATTCTGGCCGGCAGCGAGCGCAGCCAGGACCTCCGGCGGAAAATTGACCTTGGCGGCGCGTTGGTATCCACTTCGGCTCGCGAGACGCAGGCGGTACGCCTCCAGGGTCTCCGAAAGCGACTCGCCATAGAAACGGGCCCAATCGAGACACGAGCCCAGCAGCACGTCGACTCCGGTGAGATGGGCGCCGAGGAGGAACCCGTCGCCACGTGCCAACTCCGCATCTGCGACCTCGACCTGCCGCCGAAAATACTCGCGGGCAGCGCGGAGGGCTTCTGGCGCCTCGCCGTAGAGATTCGCCAGATCACCGTGTCGGCGAAGGACGTAGAGGGTGTGGGCGTCGAGTTCGGTGAGGATCCAGAACGCCCATTGGTCATACAACGCGCGTTCCCTGCTTGCCGGCGGCGGGATGAGCCGCTCGTCGCCCGAGAAGTGCTCCGCCAGATACCCGACGATCGCTGCGCTCTCAGCCAGCACCAGGTCGCCGTGTCGCAGCACGGGGATCTTGCCGCGGGGGTTCAGGGCCAGGAACTCCGCCTCCTGCGTCTCTCCTGAACGTGATTGCAACGGATGAACGGTATGAGCCACACCGAGCTCCTGGAGCATCCAGTGGACGCGAAACGTTCGAGCCGTGCCGACCCCGAAGACTTCGAGCGATGCGGACGTCACCGTTCAGTCCTCGAGTGCGGCACGCAACGCCGGGATCGCATGCTTTCGCTCCCTCAATCGGGCGGTCCCTCGGGCCACAGTCGGATGGCGGTGGCCCTCGATTGCGTCGGCAAAGCTCGGGCGCTTCTGGAGGCGCTCCCAGTACGCGGAAACCGCAGGCCGTTTCCCATCACCCAGGAACACATGCAGCGCATCGGCCTCCACCAGCCGATCAAAGATCACCATCCAGCTGACGTCGGCAAGGCTGTAGAGGCCACCGAGAATCCACGCCCCACCGCGTTCGACGAGCTGTGCCTCCAGGCGATCGAGGTGCTCGTGCATATGCCGGCGGGCCCTCGCGTTGATCTTCATCAGCGGCCCCAGGCTCGGCAGCCGGTCGAGGCCTCGCGCCTTGAAGACAAGGAACATCAGAGGCCGGCGTCGATCGATATGGAAAAGCAGCCCCTCGAGAATCTTCGCATAGGGGATCTCCGTGATCATCGACGAGAAGAGGGGCAAGGTCAGGCCGGGGACGGCGTTGCCGGCGCTCTTGTCCGACTCGGCGATCGGATCCCCGGTGAGCGACGAACAATCGACCCATGTCTGCATTTCTGCTCGAAGCTCGGGATCGTCGGGCACGAGCGAAGGGCTGGTGGCCGGCGCGTGATCCGCGGCATAACGAATCTGCTCATGTGATTCGTAGATCGGATGGCCGTCGTGCACCAGCACGGGCACGGTCCCGGCCGGATTCACGGCGAGAAAATGGCGAGAAATGTTCTCGTAGGAGCCGGTCTCGATCAGATCGATGGGATGGCTCTTGTAGGGCAAGCCCAGCTCGGCGAGGCAGACACGCGCCTTCTTCGAGCAGAGCGAGAGTGCATTGTGATAGAGCTCGAACTCCTCTTCATGAGGAAGCTGGATGTCGGGCTGATGACCCGGAGCGACTGGATGGGTC
>JAFDCZ010000144.1 GCA_019312665.1 Deltaproteobacteria bacterium
CCTCGAAGTGAAGTCAGGTGCGGCTAGCGTACCACAGGAGATCGACTCGCCTCGTGACGGATCCAATCCTGCCGAAGCCGCGGGCGCTCGATCCTCGTGCCCTAGCGAGAATCCTAGCGGGCGACGAGCTGCTCGATCGTGACCTCGGCCAGGACCTTCAGATCCGCATCGAGCACCTCGAAGAGGATTACGTTCGACGTGTGCATCGAGAGCAGGACGATCCCGCCATCCTGCCCTCCCCGCTCGAGATGGGGCGGCTCGCTCCCGAGCGAAAGCGCGTAGTCGCCGGCCCGACGAACCTTGTGTTCGACGCTTCCGTCGGGCAGGAGTTCTTCGAGGTGCTGCTCGCCCTCGAGAACCAACGTCGAGGTGACGCCCGTGTGGCGATGTCGCTCGCAGTAGCCGCCTTCGCCCGACCATCGCATGAGCATGTCGAGTGTTCCGGTCTTCGCGTCGTACCCGAGAATGGAGTAGTCGTACGCCAACTCGAACTCGTCGAATTCCGGCCCGGCGGCAATGTGATGCCACTCGAGTTGGCTCGTGTCGAATCGGAAGTCCATGACATGTGCTCCTTGCTATTCGTACCCGACCTCGGCGTCGTAGTGGACGATCACCTCGAACTCGCTGTTGGCGATCTTCTTGCCGCAACTCCAGGTCTTGTTGTTGGGGACGCCCAGGAAGACGTCTTGATCGAGCCAAGTGTATTCTGACAGGCCAGTGAAGGGTACGCCTGGGATGGGGTAGTTCGTCCGTTCGTTCTCGAAGACGCCGATCGACGGGCGAATCGAATCGGGAGCCGCATCCGGGGTGAAGGAGCAGGCGGGATGGCACTTGGCCGGCTCCGGCTACCGGGCGCGAGTACCCCCATCGGGGACCCGCGAGCCCCGGGAGGGAAGCCCGCGGGACCTTCGTCCGGGGGCGTGCTAACGGATGATGATGCGCGCGATGGAGGTCGATGAGCCCCGGCCGGTGGCCGAACGGCCGCTGCGCCTGACCGAACGTCCGTTACCCGAGCCTGGCCCGGGTGAGCTTCGCGTCCGGGTCGAGGTATGCGGCGTGTGTCGAACCGACCTCCACGTGGTCGAAGGAGATCTGGGCGTTCGCCGTCCCCATGTGATCCCGGGCCACGAGGTGGTAGGGCGCGTGGAGGCCCTCGGGGCCGGGGTTTCCGAACCGAGCCCAGTCGAGAGAGTGGGCGTCGCATGGCTGCATCGTAGTTGCGGCCAGTGTCGCTTCTGCGTACGGGGCGATGAGAACCTGTGCTTGAAGCCCACCTTCACGGGTTGGGACTGTGATGGTGGCTATGCGGAGGCGGTGGTCGCTCCGGCCGAGTTCGTTCATCGGCTGCCGGAGGACGCCGATCCGACCCAGCTGGCACCGCTCCTTTGCGCCGGCGTCATCGGCTACCGCGCCTGGGTTCGCTCGAGGGTCAAGCCCGGCGGGCGCCTGGGGCTCTTCGGCTTCGGCGGATCGGCCCATATCGTGCTCCAGATCGCGCGCCATCATGGCTGTCGCGTCTACGTGGCGAGCCGCGGAGGCCGCCATCAGGCGCTGGCGCGAGAGATGGGAGCCGATTGGGTCGGCGATTCGACGGAGCCGATGCCCGACCGTCTCGACGGCGCCATCCTGTTTGCGCCCGTCGGCACGCTCGTGCCGCCTGCGCTCGAAGCTCTCGACCGAGGCGCCACCCTCGCTGTTGCCGGAATCCACCTGAGCGAGATTCCGGCCCTCGACTATGCCCGCCACCTCTTCCAGGAGCGCCAGCTGGTGAGCGTCACCGCCAATACGCGTGGGGACGCTCGGGCATTACTGCGCCTGGCCGAAGAGATTCCCATCCGCCCGCACACCCGTTCCTATCCGTTGGAGCGCGCGAACGAGGCGCTTCTCGATCTTGCGGAGGATCGCATCCAAGGTGCTGCGGTTCTCGAAGTCGACACGTAGAGATCGCTCGCGCCGCGATTCGCCAGGAGAAGCGGAGCGGATTGCGGCATCGGCCGACGATGTGCCGGGGTGTGCTGCTAGTGAAACGAGTGGGCTTCGCCGAGGGAGAAAGGCGCGATCACAGCATCGAAGGCCACACCCTCGTCCGTGACCATCCGATACGTGCCGTACATGCTGCCGACAGGCGTCGTCAGGGGGCACGCGGATGTGTAGGCGAAGGACGCGCCGGGGGCGAGCACGGGCTGCTCACCGACGACACCGGCGCCCTGCACTTCCTGCACCTCGCCGTGGCCGTCCGTGATGATCCAGTGCCGGCTCACGAGCTGCGCGGTCTCCTCCCCCTCGTTCGAGATGGCAACCTCGTAGGCGAAGAACCACTCACCCTCGTCCGGCGCCGAGCGTTCGGGGACGAAGAAGGAGCGGACCTGCACTCGGATGCCCTGGGTGACGGCCTCGGATTCGAACACAGATAGGATGCTAACCGAGGACAGGCACTGAGCTACCCTACGGCTGCCTTTCTCAGGAGTTTCCATGCACTTCGGCCTGCTCTCCATCTTCCAGAACTATCGAGACGAACAAGACGATCGTGACATCATGCAGGGTGAGCTCGCGCTGGCAAAGCTCGCCGATGAGCTTGGCTACGGAAGCTACTGGGCCACCGAGCACCATTTCTTCGGCTACTCGATGTGCCCCGACAACCTGCAATGGCTGGCCCAGGTTGCTGGCACGACGAGCCGCATCAAGCTGGGCACCGGCGCGGTGATCATGCCCTGGAATGATCCGTATCGTGTCGCGGCCAAGATGGCACTTCTCGACCAACAGAGCGGTGGACGAGCACTTCTCGGCTTCGGTCGCGGGCTTTCCCGTAGAGAGTACGAGCGATTCGACATTCCGATGGACGAGGCGCGCGGGCGCTTCGATCAAGGCACGGCGTTGGTCCTCGAGGCCTTGAACAAGGGATTCTTCGAGGCAGACACGGAGTACTTCCAACATCCCCGTTGCGAACTGCGCCCCCGGCCCACAGCTGGCTTCGATGACCGGGTCTATTCGATCGGCGTGTCTCCCGATTCGGCGATCCAGGCCGCGGTGTTAGGCGCCCAGCTCATGGTGCTGGCCCAGCAACCCTGGGAGCTCTTCCGGGAGCAGGCGTTGGTGCCCTACCAGGAGAAGTGGCGGGCGCTGCGCGACACGCAGCCGCCGGTGCCCTTCGCTGGGCAGCTCGTCTACTGCGACTCGGACTCCGGCCGCGCCAAGGAGCTGGGAACGAAGTATGTGAAGGAATACTTCGCCACCGTGGCGGAGCATTACGACATCGGCGGCAAGCACTTCAAGGATACGAAGGGCTACGAGTACTACGGCAACGCCGCCGAGGCGATCGAGGCCATGGGCCTGGATACATTGGCCGAGATCTATGCCGGAGTGAATACCTTCGGCACACCGGACGAGATCGTGGAGCAGCTGCGCCACCAGAAATCCGTGCTCGGCGTCGACCATGATGTGCTCGTGATCCCCAAGTACGGAAGCATGACCCAGGCGGAAGCCGAAGCATCCGTTTCGCTCTTCGCGCGCGAGGTCATCCCCAACTTCTAGCAGGTTGCGGAAGAACCCCGGACCGAGCCGGGTGCGTGGATTTTCGGTCCAATCGAGGCGCGGAAGTGCAGCTGGGGCGAGCCCCAGCAAGCTGTCGCAACGAAGAGTGGGCCGAAAAGACGCGTGCCGGGCGACGGGAGGGGTTTTTCCGCTGCCTGCTAGTCCGTGGGGTGCGCTGGCTCATCAGTGGATCTCCGGGCGTGCTCGCAGCTGCTCCTTCATCCAGTCGACGAAGGCGCGGAGCCGCGATGACATGAGTCGGGCCTCTGGGTAGACGAGGCTGACGGGCAATGCGGGGATCTCGAACTCCTGCAGCACGACCCGCAGGGTTCCCGCACGGATCTGAGGCTCGACCTGGTAGGAGAGGAACTGGCCGAAGCCCAGGCCGGCTTCGCAGGCTTCGACGGCCGCGGTGGCCTGGTTGCATGCGAAGGCGCTCGTGACACGCACCGTCCGACGCCGGCCTCCATCCTGGAACGAGAAGCTCCCGCCAGCGGCGATGCCACGAAACATCACGCATGGATGCGGAGCGAGCTGCTCGGGATGGGCGGGATCGCCGACCCGCGTGACGAGGTCCGGACTGGCAACCACGACCCGGCGCATCTCGCCCACCGGAACCACGATCATCGACGAGTCTTCGAGGTGGCCGATGCGTACGCCGAGATCCAGGCCCTCCTCGACGAGGTGGACGACCCGGTCGAGCAGCAGGAGTTCGATCCGCACCTTGGCGAATTGCTGCAGGAACGCCGTAATCGCCGGAGCTACGTGGCGTTGACCGAACAGCACCGGGGCCGTTACCCGGATCTCACCGCGCGGCTCGCTGTCGCCGGCCTGCACGGCTTGCTCCGCTTCCTCCACATCGGCCAGGATCCGCCGGCAGCGGTCGAGGTAGGCGCGACCTTCCTCCGTGAGCGACATCCTGCGGGTGGTTCGGGTCAGAAGGCGGGCCCCGAGTGTCTCCTCCAGGGTCGCGAGGGTCCGGACCACGGTCGGGGGCGCACGGTCCAATGCCCGGGCAGCGGCCGTGAGACTGCCCTGGTCCACGATCTCCACGAACGTTCGCATCGCGGCCAGCTTGTCCATGATTTCAGTTTAGTCAGTAATACTGATAAGTAATGTAATTTTTGTCCCATTTATCATGAAAGCCACCGAGTCTAGCTTGAGCACTCCAAACCAAGGAGATCTCATGAGCGAATCAAGCGAGCAATGGACCGAGGGCGTGCACCACGTGGGGCTGACGGTTCCCGACCTGGAGGCCGCGCTGCGCTTCTTCACCGAGGGCCTGGGCATGAAGCAGGTTGGGGAGGTGTTGTCCTACCCGGCGGCCTTCGTCAGCGACGGCCACGTCATGGTCACATTGTGGCGTGCAAAGGATCCGGAGAACGCGACCCCGTTCGACCGGCAGCAGGGAATCGGACTGCACCACCTGTCCTTGCAGGTGGCCGAAGCGACGCGCCTGGACGCGCTTCACGAACGGCTCGCAGCGTGGGAGGATGTCGAGATCGAGTTCGCGCCCGAGCCGCTTGGCGGAGGGCCGACCCGACACATGATGTGCGCGATTCCCGGTGGCATCCGGGTCGAGTTCATCGCACCGGCCTCGAGCTGAGAAGAAGGCGCCATGACGAGCGAATCACCGTTCCACGAGGGAGAGCAGCAGGTTCAACGATTGCTAGGGGTTCGAGAAGAGATCGAGCCCTGGGCCCGAAAGGTGGTTCACCCGTTCTTGCCCGAGCAGCACCGCGAGTTCTATGCGGGCCTGCCCTTCCTGGTTGCGGCGGCCCGCGATCGGGAAGGGCGTCCGTGGGCCACCCTGCTGACCGGCCCGCCCGGCTTCGCCCACTCGCCCGAAGCAGGTCGTCTGGGGATCGGTGCCGGCCCGATTGCGGGTGACGCGTTGGAGGGGCAACTGGAGGCGGGAAGCGAGCTCGGCCTGCTGGGAATCGAGCTGGCCACGCGTCGCCGCAACCGGGTGAATGGGCGCCTGCAGCGGAGCCCGTCTGGCGATCTGGAGCTCTCCGTCGATCAAGCCTTCGGCAACTGCCCCCAGTACATCCATGAGCGCGAGTGGCATCGGGTCGATCCCGCGGCGGAGCCAGCGCGTCGCCACACGACCTTCTCAGCCGGTCTGCGTGCCTCCATCGAGGGGGCAGACACCTTCTTCATCGCCACCGGGCATCGTGGCGAGGGTGAGGCGGCTTCCTTTGGAATGGACGCCTCGCATCGCGGCGGCCCGGCCGGCTTCGTGAAGATCGAAGGAGATCGTCGCCTGGTCTTCCCCGACTACGCGGGGAACAACCACTTCAACACCATCGGCAACCTCGTGATGGATCCACGTGTGGGCCTCCTGTTCGTTGATTTCGAGCGCGGCAGCATGCTGCAGCTGACCGGCCGCGCTGTCATCGACTGGAATTCGCCAGCTGTCGCGCAGCATCCGGGTGCACGACGGCTCGTCGTATTCGATCTCGAAGAGGCGGTCGAACTTCCGGGCGCGCTGCCGCTCTGCTGGGACGATCGTGCCCTGGCGACGCGCCCACTGCGGCTGGCAAAGAAGGTTCGCGAGAGCGACGACGTCCGCTCCTTTCATTTCGAAGCGGCGGATGGCGGCAGGCTGGAGGATTTCGAGGCTGGGCAGCACCTTCCGATCGAACTCGAGATCCCCGGCGAAACAGCGCCGGTGCGACGAACCTATTCCCTCTCGGGCCGGCCCGGCGAGGCCGGCTACCGGCTCTCGGTCAAGCGAGAGCCTCGCGGTGTCGCATCTCGCTACCTCCACGACCACCTCGAAGAGGGTGACGTCGTGAACGCCCGCGTTCCGGCTGGGGCCTTCGTACTCCCGCACGGAGACCGCCCCGTCGTGCTGCTGAGCGCCGGAATCGGGGTGACGCCGATGCTGAGCATGCTGGCGAGCCTGGTCGCGGCCAAGGATCCCCGTCCCGTCTGGTTCCTGCATGGAGCCCGTGACGGCGCGCACCACGCCCATGCTGTGGAGATTCGCGACCTCGTCGGCCGTGGGCACCAGGCCCAGCTGCACGTTTCGTACACACGCCCTGCGAGCGCCGACGTGCTGGGCCAGGACTACAACGCCGCGGGCCGGCTCGATGCGGCGCGCGTCGCGGAAGAGGTTCAGAACCTCGACGCCGACTTCTTCCTGTGTGGGCCACCCGCCTTCATGGCCCAGCTGCAAGAGGGCCTCGAATCGCTGGGGGTTCCCAGCGAGCGGATTCACGCCGAGAGCTTCGGCCCGGTGGGATAGGGCCGGCCGGCGGGCGGCCACGACGCGCGCCCCCTTGCTCTCCCATGTCGGGCAGGAATCAGCGATTTTGAGTCATCTTAAAACTTGACGCATGCGTCATTTTCATGTTGACTCCCGATAGCGCGTCGCATCACCGTCGGGAGGATCCCATGCCCATCGAAGACATCGACGTTGGCCTCTCCGAAGAAGAGGTCGCCGTCCGCGACATGACCCACAAGTTCGCCGAGGAGGTGTTGCGGCCAGCGGGCCTCGAACTCGATCGCCTCGCGGACCCCTCCGATGTGATCGCAAGCGATTCGGTCCTGTGGAAAGTGTTCGAGCGGTACCGGGAGCTCGGCATCGGCGTGCTCGAGGCCGGCGACGGAGAAGTCGACCCGATCTCGGCGGCCCGGGTCCGGTATCTGGTGAACGAACAGCTGGGCTGGGGGGATTCAGGGCTCGCCATCAGCCTGGGCGTGATGGGCTTCCCGACGATGTTTGCGGGGCTGTCCGGAAAGCCCGAGCTCATCGAGCGCTTCGCGTCGCCGAACAACACGGAGATTGGCTGCTGGGCGATCACCGAGCCGGACCACGGCAGTGACACCCTCGCCTTCGGCCAGTCTAGAGTCCCGGAGGGATCGATCCGCGCGAACTGCACTGCGACCCTGGATGGCGACGAGTACATCATTCGGGGCCAGAAGGCGGCGTGGGTCTCGAACGGAACCATCGCGACGGTGGCCACGCTCTTCTGCACGATCGACCCGAGCCAGGGCTTCAAGGGTGGCGGCGTTGCGCTGGTGCCGCTGGACCTGCCGGGCGTCTCGCGAGGCAAACCGCTCGACAAGCTCGGACAGCGGGCCCTCAACCAGGGAGAGATCTTCTTCGACGAGGTGCGGATCCCGGCCGACTACATGGTCATCGGGGCGGACGCCTACGGCGGGATCGTCGAAATGGTGCTTGCGACCGCGAATGCGGCCATGGGAACCATCTTCGTAGGTGTCGCCAGTGCGGCTCTCGAGCATGCCCTCGCCTACTCGAAGGAGCGCATCCAGGGAGGCGTACCGATCTTCGAGCACCAGAACGTGAAGGCGAAGCTCTTCCGCATGTTCAGCCGGGTGGAGGCGGCGCGCTCGCTCGCGCGGCGCGTGGCGCTCTACAACTCCACGCAGCCACCCTTGCTCCAATACTCGATCGCGTCGAAGACCTACTGCACGCAAACTGCTTTCGAGGTCGCGAGCGACGCCCTGCAGATCTTCGGCGGAAATGGGCTGACCCGGGAATACCCGATCGAGAAGCTGCTCAGGGATGCCCGTGCCTCGATGATCGAAGACGGCTGCAACGACATCCTCAGCCTGGTCGGAGCTGAAAAGCTCTAGCCACGCCGAAGACCCCAGCCCCAACGGAGAGGAGATCAGGAAATGGAACTCAGGCAGGTCATTGGCAACAGACGATCCATCCGCTTTCTATTGCCCTACAAGCCCGTCGAGCCGGAGAAGATCCAGCGCATGCTGGAGGCCGCGCGCATCGCCTCCCATTGGGGAAACGTGCAGAGCCTGCGTGCCGTCGTCGTCTTCAAGAACTCTGCATCCAAAGAGGTGCGGGATGCGTTGCTCGCACCGATCGCCGGCTTCCAGATCCGCATCGCGCCGGTCGTGATCGTCTGGTACCTCGAAACCGCAGCGGTCGACGAGCAATCGGACAGGCTTCGCGAATTGCTGAAGGCCGGTGCGTTGGGCTTTGGCGAAGGCAAGGAAAAAGCTCTCGAGGAGCAGATCATCCCGATCTTCTCGTCACTGCTGGAGCAGTTCAAGGAGCCGGGAATGAATGAAATCGACTGCGGCCAGGGCATCGCCCAGGCCACGCTGATGGCATTCGAACAGGGGCTCGGGACCTGCTGTCTGGGGACACCCCACGGCGAACAGATCCGCGAGAACCTGGGGCTGCCGGAAACCTCGCGTGTGCTGCTCCTGCAGACGGTGGGCTACCCGGCCGAGAGCCCGGATGCGGGCGGCCAACGTCCGCGGCAACCTTTCGAGAAGCTCTTCCACATGAATGGCTTCGGGAAGGCGTTCCCGCGCTCCCAGGAAGTGATCGACGAGCTCGCAGCGGACGGGATGATCCAGACCCAGGCACCGACGCCTTGGCGCGAGGAAGAACTCGAATACTTGAAGAATGCCCTCGGCGTGAAGGGGCACGGCCTGCTCTGAGCGGGCTCATCCAAGCCGGGGCGAGAACACAGGAGAGAACGGATGAAACTGAACGCGGTCATCGCGGGCGTCGGGATGACGCATTTCGGAAAACATTTGGAAACGGGCTTCAAGGCCATCGGCGCCGAGGCGGTCCAGCTCGCCATCGCCGATTCGGGCCTCGGCCTGGAGGATCTGCAGGCGGCCTATGTCGGCAACGCAGCGGCCGGTCTCGTCACGGGCCAGGAATGCATCCGCGGCCAGGTCATCCTGCGCTCGATCGGCCTCGGCAAGCTGCCGGTCGTGAACGTGGAGAACGCCTGCGCCAGCTCTTCGACGGCGCTGCACGAGGCGGCCGCGATGGTGTCCGCCGGTCTCTACGATGTCGTGCTCGCGCTGGGCGTCGAGAAGCTCTACCACGCCGACAAGCGGAAGTCCTTCGCAGCGTTCAGCGGCGCGGTCGATGTCGAAGCAATGCAGGAGATCATGAAGCGCCTGCAGGAGAGCGCAAAGGAGAGTGGTGCGAAGAGCGGCGCTTCCGGCGCGGGTGAGAAGCGCTCGATGTTCATGGACATCTATGCCGCCGCCGCACGCGGACACATGAGCAAGTATGGAACGACCGTCGAACAATTCGCAGGCGTCTCGGCGAAGAACTCCTTTCACGGAAGCATGAACCCGCGGGCGCAGTTCCGGGAAGCCCTGTCGGTGGAAGACGTCCTGGCCTCTCCGATGATTGCCGAACCGCTGACGCGGCCGATGTGCTCGCCAATCGGCGACGGCGCAGCGGCGGTCGTGCTGGTCAGCGAAGCCAAGGCACGCGAACTGGGCATCCAGAAGCCCGTGAAGATCACCTCGAGCGTGCTGCGCTCCGGCTGGGATCACGCCTACGACGAAGAGGGCGCAGGCGAACTCTGCTCACGAACGGCCTACGAAGAAGCCGGGGTGGGCCCCGAAGACCTGAGCGTCGTCGAATTGCACGACGCCTCGGCCCCCGCCGAGATCATGGCCTACGAGTACCTCGGGCTCTGCCCGAAGGGCGAAGGCGGCAAGCTCATCAGCGACGGATCCACGCGCCTCGGCGGCCGCCTGCCGGTGAACACCTCGGGCGGGCTGCTTCGCAAGGGCCATCCGGTGGGCGCCACGGGCATCGCTCAGATCGTCGAGCTCGCCGAGCAGCTACAAGGCCGCTCCGGCGAACGACAGGTCGAGGGAGCCCGCATCGGGCTGGCCCAGAACGGCGGTGGAAACATCGGGCCGGACGTTGCCGCGATGGTGGTGACGATTCTTCGGAGCTGAGGGGACGAGCATGCGCGAACGCAGCGAGATGATCCTCGCGGATCTGGTGCAGATCCGCGCCGAGCAGAAGCCGGACCACGACGTGCTCACCTTCGAGCACCTGAGCCTCGACGGTGACGCGACGCCGGACGAGGTGCGCACGTTCGCGGAGCTGACGACGAACGGAAACCGGCTTGCGGCGGCGCTGATCGAGCGTGGCATGGAGCGCGGAGATCGCTTCGCGCTGATGATGCGAAACCATCCGGAGTTCGTGGAGGCGATGATCGCCGCCTCCATCACTGGCTGCGTCTTCGTCCCGATCGATCCCCGCACGAAGGGCGAGAAGCTGGCGTACATGTTGCGTAACGGCGGCTGTCACGGAGTGGTATGCGCAGACTACGCGTTGCGAGAGATCGTCTCGGCACAGCAGGAAAATGCGGACATCGCATGGATCCTCGCGCTCGAATCGGGCGAGGGAAAGGATCTGCTTCCGCTCTCGGAGGCCCGAGGCGTTGCCTCACTCGCCGAAGTGCTCTCCAAATCGGCATCGACCGTGGATGTCCGCCTCGAAGATCCGAACGATCCCTTGCAGATCATCTACACCTCCGGGACCACAGGCGATCCGAAGGGTGTGGTCTTTCCCAATGCTCGCTTTGGCGGCTACGCCGCCGTGGGCTTGATCGCGGGCTACCAGCCGGACGAGCGCCCCTACACAGGCCTCTCGCTCACCCATGGCAATGCCCAGGCCGTGACCCTCGGCCCGTCGCTCGCGATGAGTCTTCGCGGCGTCTTCAGCCGCAAGTTCACGAAGTCGAAGCTCTGGGAGGTGTGTCGCACGCGCGGCTGCACCTCGTTCTCGCTGCTCGGCGGGATGGCCACCGCCATCTACTCGGAGCCGCGAAAGCCGGACGATGGGGACAACCCGGTTCGGCGGGTGATGAGCGCCGGAATGCCGGCTGCGATCTGGGAATCGTTCGCGGAGCGCTTCCAGGTGGAGATCTTCGAATGGTACGGCGCGATCGAGGGCGGGCTCGCCTTCAACCCGGGCGGCAAAGGCCCGATGGGTTCGTTCGGAAAACCAGCCCCGGGGCTCGAGATGAAAGTCCTCGACGAGAACGACCAGGAGTGTCCGGCCGGAGTTCAAGGCGAGATCTGCTCGCGGCCGGCGGATGGCAGCGGCGCGAGTGTCGAATACCACGAGAACCCATCCGCTTCGGAGAAGAAGACCCGCGGAGGCTGGCTTCGCAGCGGCGACATCGGTCATACCGACGCTGAGGGCTGGTTCTTCTTCGACTACCGGAAGGGCGGAGGCATCCGCCACAACGGCGATTTCGTCAACATCAGCTTCGTGGAGAAGGCGATCGCCGAGGTGCCCTCGGTCACGGATGTCTTCATCTATGGGGTCGAAGCCGCATCGGGTTCTCCGGGCGAGAAGGACGTCATCGCGGCCATCGTGCCCACGGATGCGGCCAGCTTCTCTCCGGCAGCCGTCTTCGAAGCCTGCCGAGAGGCCCTGGAGTCGAACTTCGTGCCCTCCTATCTTCAGGTGGTGGACGAGATCCCCAAGACCGCCTCCGAAAAACCCCAGGAGCGCTTTCTCCTGGTCAGTTTCTCACCGGATGCGGACAACGTCTTCACCGAGCGGTCTTGAGCGAACAAAGTGCACCATCGAGCCGCCCCGAGGAGGACGGTCAAGCCGAGTTGGGGAAGCGAGCGCGCAATGCTGCGCGAAATAGGGCAGAGATCCTTCGGGCCGCCCACGATGCCTTCTGCGAACTGGGTTTCGG
>JAFDCZ010000282.1 GCA_019312665.1 Deltaproteobacteria bacterium
ACCGCGCCGGCGTTTGGCTTCGCCGAAACGAATGAGGGATTCGTCGGCTGCGACGATCAAGCCGCGGAGGTGCCGGACGGCGTCCTCGAGCGGGCCGGGATGGTGGGCGAGCTGGGCAGCGGCCTCAATCACTTCTGAGGCGAGTGCATCGTAACCGTCGGGTGTCGGCCCACCTCGCACACCGAGCCGCAGCTTGGAGAGGGATTTCCAGAGACTCCAATCGTTCGAGAGGTCATCCCCTTCCGCGGCCTGTGTGAGGGCCCGGTGATCCCTCCGAAACTCTTTCGTCGCTGTGGCATTCCCCTTGAACTGCGGCGCGAGGCTCTCTGGGAAGCGTGCGTGGATTTCCTCTACGGCGGCTCGCAGACGTTCCTCGCAACGGGCGGCATCACAGGTTTGCCCGTAGAGCTTCCGGAGAAACGCTTCATTGGCGGCGGTGAGATGGTCAACGTCGCTGGCTCCGCGCGATCCGTGGCCAATCTCGCGCAGTTTCTTGATGACTTCAGCGACCCGGCTGCGAAGGGAAGCTTCGGCCGATTGACCGTTCCCGAAATTGTAGCTGTACCCGTAGCGGCCGAGGTGACTCATCACGAAATCAAGCTCGCTCGTCGCAGCCAGCTCGACGCCGATCAGAAGATCCGACTCGTCGTCTGTGAGAAGTCGCGGTGCGGGGGAAATCCCGGCCTCGAACGCGAACTCGCGCAGGAGCCGTGACCCGAAACCGTGAAGGGTCGAGATGTAGGCGCGGTCGAGGCGGAGGGCCGAATCCAGGCGGCCCGAGGAGACCAGCTCGCCGCGGATCCGCCCGCGTAGCTCGGCCGCTGCCGCTTCGGTGTACGTGACGGCCGCGATCCGTTCGGGAGCCACGAGTTCCTCGTCCACCCACTTGGCCAGCGACTTCTGGATCCGGTACGTCTTCCCCGAGCCAGCGCCCGCCGGAACGATGGTTCGCATCGGCAGGCTCACGGGGATTCCTCCTGGGCTGCGCCTTTGCGGTGCAGGAAGATCCGCAGGAGTGGGCTGTCTTCGAGAGCGTAGAGCTTGATGCCCCAATCCTTGTGGAAGGTCCGCTCGTCCTCCTCGTGGTTCAGGCACACTCGGCCGCTTGCAACCTCGGCGACTTGCTCGGTGAGCCTCTCGAGCGCGCCCTTCGACACATCGTTTCCGAAGGCTTCGAATCCCGCGAGGCCGGCTCCCTGCTGGGAGGCCCCGTCGGACAATGCGATCTGGTCGTTGAGTGTGTAGTAGAGGACGCTGATGCGCGTCGCGCTCTCGGCCGCGGGTCGAAGAGAAGCGTGTTCCTCGTCTACGGGCCCGCCAGTTTCGAGCATGGCACGGTAGAGCGACGCCTGAAGATCGAACCCGGTTTCCATGCGCTTGTGCCGATCACCGGAACTGCTCTTTTTGTAGTCCACAACGCTGAGCGAGCCGTCCGGGTGCTGCATCACGACGTCGGCTGTGCCGCGCAAGGGAAGCGGGAGGCCGCCCGTTCCAGGGACCTCCAGTTGGAGGAGCGTGCCCTCGAGCTGCACTTCAGAAGCGAGGATACGAGCGCCCAGCCCCTCCAGCATGCGTCGCCACGCGAGGGCGGCTCCTTCGAGGTCTTGTTCGAGCCGGGAACGTTCGACTCCCCAGGTGTTCCCGGCTGCAAACGCGGCATTCTCCGCGATGGCCTGGCGCAGCAGGTCGGGTATCTGCTCCCGGATTTCGCCTTCGGAAGGAAGGCCGGACTCTTGGACGAAGATCCTCTCGAAGACCGCGTGGGCGAGGGTTCCCTGAATCAACGGGCCGAACTCTTCTGGGGCCCACTCCCGCGGTAGGAGATGGGCGCGATCGAGGAGCCAGGCGAGTGGCGAGACCAGCAGCGTTTCGAGACGGCTCGGCGAGTTCGGCGGGAGCTTGCCGTCCGTGCTTCCGACCATCAGAAGGTTTCGGCCCAGTTCGAGATCGTTCGGGTGAAGCTTGCGCGGAGGCACGGGTGCGGCAGTACCCGCAATTGCGAGACCGCGCGCCTTGTCGAGTCCGTCCGTGCCGTCGACATCGACGACGAGCGATTCATCTTCGTCGATGTGATCGATGTGCTGCGCAATGAACGCGAGGCAGCTCGACAGCGCCAACGTCTCCCCAGCGGTATCGCGGCGAGGGATCAGGAAAGTGACCTCCTCGGAAGCCACCGAAAGTTGCCGCCGAAAACGCGCGCGCCGATCGGCCAGGAGATCCGCGCCGGTCGCAAGCTGGAAGCCAGCTCCCACGAGGTCTCTGAGATCGCTGTCGGTAAAGACCGGCGATACAGAGGCGTCGGTGGGGTAGTGCCCGGCCGTGCAGCCGATCACGATGAGGCGGCGGGCATCGCGCCAGGGCTCGAGCGATTCATCGAGGACGGTGATGCCTTCCCGGGTGTAGAGGGCCTTGGGCTCGGATCTCAGCCGACGCGGAGTGGCTGCGCGCTCGAGCCGATCCCAAGGGATCTCGGTCGCCGAATCCAAGCTCTTCGCCAGTTCGTTGCAGAGTCCGCGAAGGTCCCGCCGAGCCGCATCGAGTTCCTCTCCCCGGTGGATGATTTCTGCGAAGGTGCGTAGGTGGCCGGCCAGGCAGCCGGGGCTGTCTGCCGGATGGGACAAGACGATCCCGAGCGCCTTCTCTGAGGCCTCGTCCGCATCAGCATCGAGTCGGGGTTGACGCCCCTGCATGACTTGATCCGCCAACGCCATGCCGGTTGCGGCGTCCCACGGCTGAAGGGCTGACGAGAGCAGCGTGGCCTGGGCCATCGCGGGTGCACTCGCACGCTGGCATTGAAGAAGCGCGTATACGGCTTCGTAGGCAAGGTCGCGCCGCGGGGTTTCGATTTCGAGCCCGGCCAAAGGCAGGCCTGCTGCATCGAAACTGGAAGCGACGGCGGCGCGCGTGAACGCGTCGTTCGGCAGGAGCAGGGCGAAATCCGAGGGGCCGAGCTCGGGTTCTCGGTCGAGGGCCTGCTGAACCATGCCGGCGGCGACTTCTGCTTCTTCCAGCGGATCTCGCAAGCCAAGGAACTGCATGCTCTCGTCGAGGGGCACCGATCCTTCAAGGTCGCCGAAGATCCGACGCTGGAGGTGGCCGAGTGTCGAACGCTCCGACGCTCGGGGCGTGTTCTGAAGGGATGTCTCGAGCAGCAATCGCAATTCCGGGTGGGGAGCGCTCCCGCTTGCGTCCAGGTCCGCCCCCAGCTTCGCGATGACCGCAAGTTGCCAGGCATCCAGACGTGGATGGCCCTCGATCCGACAAACTGCGATAGGACCGCACGCTTCGTCAGCAGGAACGGCAAGCAGGGCGCGCGCGCCGGCCATTTCAGGGGGCAAGGCTTCGCCAAGAGCGTCGTGCAGGCGCGCCAGATCAGTGATGTGCCGGCCAGCGCGACCCTGTAGACCAGCCATGGCACGGGCGGCGGCGTCCGCCAGTCGGGTGCCTGGAGCGACCCCTTTCAGGACGTGTAGAAAGCTTGCCTCCACGGCAGCCGCGGTCTCGTCGGGGGCCGCTTCGAGGCTCTTCGACCAGAAGGCGGCCTCTACTTCCTCGAGCGCGTTGCTGAACGTGGCATCCCAATCGCTTCCTGGCGGACCGACGAGGTACGCCTGCTGAGCGCGATCGAGCAGATCCGCCCAACCGCCGACCGCTACCCCTATCAACGCGCCGCGCTCTGCCAGGGCCCGCCGGAGCCGCCTCGCTGCGCCTCGGTCGGGCGTGAGCAGAAATCGGAGAGTCTCGAGCATTGGTCAGAACCTTGTGTGCGCGGCGATTTTCGGAATGGGGTGCGGGGCCGAGCGATCATACACGGAGGCGGAATGTCCCCCCGAGCCTGAGGTGCCCTGGGGGAGAGATCACGATCACGGGAATCCGGACCTTCAGCTCTGTTTCGAGCGGCCAGCCGCTCCCTGGCACCCCAGCGCGAGCAACCCGTGTGGAACTTGGGGCGGCGTTCGATGAGAACCATCCGGATGCGATCCTGGCCCGAGGGAACTGGGTTCATTCAGGAGGGAGGCAAACGACGCATGTCGCTGCTGCGACAGGTAGAGACGTTCCGTGAGGGACAA
>JAFDCZ010000283.1 GCA_019312665.1 Deltaproteobacteria bacterium
CCGTCGTCAGATGGCGGCTGAGTTCGTGCTGGAACTTCGCCTCGGATTTCTTGCCGGCGATCTGGTCCACCAGCATGCCGATCACCTTGGCGCTGCCGAAGACCTTCGCCATGCCGCGAAGCGTGCCAATGAAACCCTCCCCCGCATCGTTCGCAACCTGGCCAAAGCCATCGATCCCGACCCAACCCGTGGAGTGATAGCCCGCGCCTTTCTTGCCGATCGCTCCCTTGAGCGAGAGGCACAGGATCTTGGTGCGGTTGATCAGGTCCGAATGGAGGTAGCGGTTCGAACCCCAGCTCGAGAGGACCATCGGCCGCTCGGCCGCTGCGAAACCCTCGGCGAACTGCTCGACTACCGCACGATCGAGGCCGGTGACAGCGGCGGTGTGCTCGAAGGTCCATGGATCGAGATGCTCTCGGAGCAGGGAACCCACGGGCGCGACGCCAACGCTCGTGCCGTCGGCGAGCGTGACATCGAATCTTCCCTCGATCACGGGTTCGAGCCCCTCCAGGAAGAGCTTCACGCGTTCGTCGTTGCCCTGGGAGCCAGGTGCCGGGACGAGGCTGTCCTGCTTGGAATCCCACAGGTAGAGGAGGTCGTCGGCGCCTCCCTTGCGCAGATCGGACTCCCGCAAGAAGCGACCCGTATCGAGGCGGACCAGGATCGGCAGGTCGGTTTGCTCGCGCACGTAGTCCAGATCGATGCGCCCGCTCTCCCAGATGTGGCGTGCCGTGGCGAGCCCGAGAGCTGCATCGCTGCCGGGCCGGATCGGGAGCCATTGATCCGCCCGCATCGCTGTTGCGCTGTAGACCGGATCGATCACCGCCAGCTCTGTGCCGTTGTACTTCGCCTCGTAGAGGAAGTGCGCATCGGACATCTGGGTGACGGAGGGGTTCATCATCCAGACGACCAGGTAGTCCGAGAGGAACCACTCGTCGGAAGATCCTCCGATATGGGGAATCCCGAGAGAAAGGGTTGCGCCGACGTTGAGGTCTCCGATCTCCGCCCAGTCGTCCGGTAGGGATGCCCCGAGCATGCCGAAGAAGCGATTCCTGGCCGCGTTGGTCGCACCGAGATCGAAGTGAGGCCCCAGATCCTGGACGAGTGCCTCGCCGCCATGGCGCTGGCAGATGTCGATCAGTTTCTCGGCGATCTCGCTCAACGCCTGGTCCCAGCCGATCTGCTTCCACTTGCCCTCGCCGCGCTCACCCGCCCGTTTGAGCGGCACCGTCAGCCGAGTCGGGCCGTACATCACCTCCGTGTAGCAGGCGCCCTTCTGACAGCCGCGAGGATTGAAATCCGGGACGCCGGGCTCCGAAGCTTCGTAGTTGGCCGCCTGTTCTTCGCGAACGACGATGCCGTCCTTCACGTAGAGATCCCAGTTGCACGCACTGCGACAGTTCAACCAGCCGTGGGAGCCCTTCGCCACGCGATCCCAGGTCCAGCGTTCCCGGTAGAGATCCTGCCATTTCGCGAGCTTGGGTTTCACCGCGTCGGCGGCTCGCGCGGGCTGGCTTTCGAAGTGAAGCAGCGGAAGGGTCGCCATGCCGAGCCCGGTGAGGTGAAGGAAACGTCGGCGGCTCAAGCCAGAAGCAGAAGCCCTCTCCAGATCGGCTTTCGGCGTGTTCCGCTCTTCCATGTTTCCCTCCTGATCAGGTGTTATGCGGGTCGCGCCTCGAGCTTCAGATAGGCCGCGACGCTCGTGAGAGCCTGGTCGATGAACTGCTCGTCGCTCCCGGCAAACAGAGGCCCGTCGAGGGGAAGTGCCACAAGGCGAACCAGCAGCATGCTTCTCAGTTGCTCGAGGGCGAACTCGATGGCCACTGGAGGGTCGGCGTGACCAATCTCGTCCACCCTTTCGACGAGCAGCGCGCGCAGGCGTGCATGGAGTTCGGCAGCCAGCTTCATCTGCCGTTCGGCAAAGCCGGCGTCGCGGGATGCCATCGTGAGTGCGGCCCGGTGCAGCGCCGCGCGCTCCCGGCCCTCAGAGAGCGTGAATTCGATGTAGCCCGTGAGCACTTCGAGAATGGGAGCGTCCTGCCAGCGCTCGGGCGCAACCGCATCCTCCATCGTGGCGCGGAACGCTTCGCTCCAACGTTCGTCGAGTGCATGGAGCAATGCGGTCTTGTCGCGGAAGCGCCGGTAGACGGTGCCCACCGAGCATCCCGCCCGGCGCGCAATCTCCGCCACCGACGCATCGGCGTAGCCCTTGTCGAGGATCTCGGCCTCGGCGGCGTCGAGTAGCAGCTCCAAGGTGCGCTGACTGCGTGCTTGATGGGCCGGCATGGCCCAGCGGAGGTCGTCGATTCTGGAGGTATGGGTTTTCACTCGGAGAATTTCACAAATAGGATCCGGAATTCACATTCGCATTTGTATCCTAGATGCCTTCCAGGGAGCCTGCAACCGCCTAATTCTGCCTACCCGCCTTGCCCGTCACGCAGAATCAGAGAATGAGTCCTTGTATGAGTTGTTCAGTTGAGCAACTATGTTGTTCGTGCGAACACCCCGAGCCGCCAAGGCTCCGCCGCCGGAAACGCGAGAGCGGATCCTCGACGCCGCCCTCTCCGCGTTTGCGGAAATGGGCTACGAGGGCGCGACCACCCGTGAGATCGCGAGCCACGCGAACGTTCCCCAGGGTCTGCTTCGCTACCACTTCGGCGGCAAGCTGCAGCTCTGGAAGGCTGCCGTCGACCGGGCATTCGACGACATTCACGCCGGCCTCAACGTATCGAGCGATACCCCGCTGGATCGCAATGATCCGCTCGCGCCTGTCCGTGCCGCCATCCGCGCCCACGTGCGCTACGTGGCGCAGCATCCGGAGTTCGTCCGCCTGATGCACGCCGAAGGCAAGCGCCGTAGTCCTCGCATGCGCTGGCTCGTGGACCGGCACGTGAAACCCATGTTCGCGCGGCTCGAGAAGCTGATTCAATACCTCCAGAAGGTGAATCGATTGCCGGCAGACATCGCGCCAATGCACTTCGCCTACAGCCTGATCGGTGCCATCGACGTCATCTTCCACCAGAGCGAAGAATGCCGACGTGTCACCGGGGTTGATCCCACGGATTCCTCGGTGGTCGAGAGCCACTTTCGCGCCGTCGAGTACATGTTGCTCGGGCCGCCGCCGGTCGAGCCCTCTTCCTGAGCCGCGCCCGACCTCACCCAGGGAGATCAACGATGAATCGGAAAAACGCCTACTGGGCGACGACAGGCTTGTTCTGCGCAGTGCTCGGATTCTCTGGCTTTGCGCACGTCGCCCACATCGATTCGATGGTCGAAGCGATGACCCGGCTCGGCTACCCCGGCTACTTCATGACGATCATCGGCCTGGCGAAGCTATGCGGTGTGGTCGCACTGCTTGTCCCGGAGCGGCCGCTGTTGAAGGAGTGGGCCTACGCTGGCTTCGTGTTCAACCTGCTCGGGGCAACCGCTTCACACGCGTTCTCCGGTGATCACTTCACCGAGACGGTCCGGCCGGCCGCGATCCTGTTGATCGGACTGGCCTCGTACCTGTTGCGCCCGGTGGAGCGACGCCTCCCTTCCGCAGCAACACTTGGCAATCCGGCTGCATCTGGCTCCGCTAGCGTTCCCACTCACAGCTGACCCGGAAGGAGCCCCCGATGGATCCCAGCTACGAAACCGTCATCGATATCACGAACCTGGTCTGGACCCTGCTGGTCTACGGCCTCCACGGCGCCATCGCCTTCTTCCATGCCGCCCTGGCCTGCTACCTGCTCGCAAGCGGCGTGCACGGCCTCTTCCTGCCCGAGGTCGATGGGGCCTGGATTCGCCGCCTTGGCGTGGCCGACATCGGTGCCGCACGCGCGCGCCATTTCGGAGCCCTGCGATTGCTGCTGGGCCTTCTTCTGTTCGCTCCTCTACTGCTGGGCGCCCCGGCGATGGTCTCCCTGTTCGCCGGAATCGCGGCCTTCCTGCTTCTTCTCGTGGTGGAGCGGGGGCTCTCCGAGACCGATCGCTCACCCGGTCGCTTCGTGCGGGTGGGAGCCATCGGGTTTGCGGCCGTCGCTTCTCTGTTCATGATCTGGGAGGGTGA
>JAFDCZ010000284.1 GCA_019312665.1 Deltaproteobacteria bacterium
GCGGCCACGTCGCGCACGAGGGCCGTTTCGAGTTCGCTGGCTTCGTTCGGTTGTGCTCCCAGCAGGACCGGCAACGCGGCCCCTAGCATGAATCTCGTCCACCCCTTCAGCACGGCGCCCTCCTTCTTGGCCTGACGGCGTCCGGCCGTTCCGAAGGGTACCCTCCTTTGGGCCAGGCGTTGTCCCTGGCCCCAACGAGCGTGACCCGAGAGGCGAGCATGACAGAGCCCACGAAAATCGAGCCCATGGATGATGTTCGCGCCTCACTGCGCGGTCCGAAGGAGACCTGGCCGGCCATCCTGGCGGGTTTTTTCTGGCTGTCCCATGCCTTCGATGCGGGCTGGCTCGGGTTCGCCGTGGCGGCGCTTCCCGGGGCGCTGCTTCTGGGGACCGGAGTTCCCGCATTTCTCATGCCCGGCGACCTTCGCCTGCATCAGTTCATGGCCCTCGGAGGATTGCTCGGCGTGGTGCTTGGCGTCGGCGCGGTCTTTGCCGTCGGGCCGGGCGCAGGTCTTCTGCTGATCGGCTTGTCGGGGGTTTCCGTGGTCGCCGCCGGTCACCTGACTGCTGCAATGACCCCTTCGACGCGCGACGTTCCCGAGAGTCCTCTCACCTGGCGCAAGGCCGCGGAGGTGGCCGGCGACGATGTGATTCTGTCGTTCATGGCCTCCACCCTGCAGATCCCCGACGCTGGCGAGATCGCGCAGATCGCACGGGAGATCGAGGAGGCCCGCGTCCAGTTTGCGGAGCGCGGCGTGTTGGAGAAGCCGGCCTCCTATCATCGCACGCCGCCCCCTCTCGAAGCTCCGACGCTCTCGGCGGGCCGGGCCGGTGGAGTCGACTACCAACACATGCGTTTCGAGAGCGGGTACGAGCCGCCGGTCGACGAGCCCGGACGCGATCGCTGGCTCTCCTACACACCGACCCGCACCGCACACGCCTGGTTGCTTCAGCATGATGCCCCCGATCGCCCTTGGATCGTTTGCATCCACGGTTACCAGATGGGTCTACCGCTGATCGATCTCGCAGCCTTCCGTGCGGCCGAGCTGCACCACGAACTCGGCATGAACGTGCTTCTCCCCGTGCTTCCACTGCATGGCCCACGCAAGATCGGCCGCATCTCTGGCGACGGATTCTTTACGGGAAACGCATTGGACTCCGTGCACGCTGTCTCCCAGGCCATGTGGGACATCCGGCGGATGCTGGGATGGATTCGTGAACGCGGCGGAGAACGGATTGGCGTTTACGGGCTCTCGCTCGGCGGATATCACACCGCGATGCTGGCGGGCCTCGAGCCGGACCTCGCCT
Organism: Deltaproteobacteria bacterium; assembly: GCA_019312665.1. GTDB lineage: Bacteria > Myxococcota_A > UBA9160 > UBA9160 > UBA6930. The sequence goes on from JAFDCZ010000284.1 coordinate 1,309, forward strand.
GCGTCATCCCCGGAATCCCTGCCTCGGATTTCGCGGAGCTGATCTGGCGCCATGGCCCGCCGACGATGATTCGCTCGGTCGAGGCGAACGGCATCAGCCAGGCCGACATGCGCGAAGTGATGACACCGGCATCGCCCCTGGCCCTGGCGCCCGTTGTTCCAAAGGAGCGCCGCACGATCTTTGCCGCGACCTGCGATCAACTCGTCTCCCCCGCGCAGGTACGAGACCTGTGGGAGCATTGGGATCGCCCGCGGATCGAGTGGTACCCCGGGGCACACCTCACCTTTGGTCTGCATGAGAATGTGCGTCGGGCCATCCGGGAGGCCTTCCGGGACGCGGAGCTCACGGCCCGCGTCTAGCCAGAGCGGAACGCGCTTCCCGCTTCCAATCAGATCAGCTGAGCACCAGCTCCACCGGGTTCCGGTCGAGCCCGGCCGCGATCAGGCAAAGCACGGAGTAGGGGACGGGCTCGTTCACCTCCTCGACGCCCTCGAGCACGTTCCGGCTGATGGTCTCGCGCAGGCCGCTTTCTCGAAAGGTGGCTTCCGAGATCGCCGCGACCAGTGCACGCCGGCTCCAGCCGCGAGCATGGCGCAGGCCTCGGATCTGGAGGCCGTCGGGGACCACGGGAGACTCGTCGTCGAAGGACACCGGCGCAGGCTACACCCCGTTGGCCGTACTCGCCTTTCGTCGATCCAGTTCCTGGAGGATCTCCGTATGGCGGGCTCGGCCAAGCGGGTAGGCGAGCGCCACGATGGCAGCGAGGAAAACGAAGATCCCGGGGATGACTGCGGTGAATACGCGGATCCAGCCCACCGGCGCTTCCTCGACGGGCTGGCCGCCCCGATAGCCGGCCCAATCCAGGACGGCGAAGGCCACCGCGATACCGAGGGCGCCACCGAGCTTGCGCATGAAGGTGAACAGGCCGAAGTAGATGCCCTCGCGGCGCTCACTGCTTTCGAGTTCGTCTTCATCGATGACTTCGCCGAGCATCGACCAGGGGATCATATCGGCTGCGGCATAGCCCACCCCGCCGATGCCGGCGCCCAGGAAGACCACCCACGACGGCCAATCCGGCTGGGCCACGAACAGAAAGGTCTGGGAGCCGATCCACCAGCCGGCACCGAAGAGGAAGATCGTGCGCTTCTCGGTGCGTCGGGCGACCGCAGCCCAGATGGGCAATGCGACGGCCACCATGATCATGAAGATCATCAGGGTCGGTGTGAAATCCTCGGGTCGCTGCATGCGGTAGGTGAAGAAGAGGATGAACATGCTGGAGGTCAGGTCGATGGCGATGCGGCCCAGCAGATACAAGCCAGCAAGGATCTGAAAGGACTTGCGTCGCGCGATCGATAGGACGCTTGCCAGGAACGCCGTCTTCGGTGATTCCACGGCTGCTCTGCGCTCGAACGTCACGGCGTGCACGAAGATCCAGGGCAGCATCACGTAGAGGCCCGCTGCGATTCCCATTCGCTGGTAGCCTGCGCCGCCGCCGCCAAGGCTTGCGGCGACGAGCGGCAGGGTGGCGGCGAGGAGAGCGCCGAGGATGGCACCCACGGCCCGCGCCGCGTTCATCGACGTGCGCTCGTCGTAGCTCGAGGTCATCTCGGGGATGAGCGCCATGTACGGAACGGCGAGTACGGTGCTCGCCAGGCTGAAGAGCACGTAGGTGGCGGCATAGTAGGCGAACTGCCAATGGCCCTCGGAAGCGGGTACCGCCCACCAGAGGGCACCGAAGGCCAGACCAAAGGGAACCATGCCGATCAACAGGAAGGGGCGTCGTCGTCCGCCCTTCCATGTGGTGCCGTCGGATAGACGCCCCATCGCCGGGTCGGTGACGGCATCGACGATCCGGCCAATCAGCGGAATCAAGCCCGCCAGCGCCGGCCGCATGCCCGCGACTTCCGTCAGGAAGGCCGGGAAGACCGAGAGCAGCGCGAAGAGCGCCATGTTCATCGTGTGGTCGCCCAGGGCATAGACCAGCTTGGTGCGGAGCGGCAGGATGGTCAGGCCATTCTGCTCCCCGTTTTCTGCTCCCGCGGCCATGGGCCCCCCTGCCGGCGCAACGTCGCGCCGGCGGGAGCGTAGCCCGGGCTCCGCGTTCTGGGAGGAGAGGCGCTAGCGTCGGGTCATGAAGTTTCCGCTGCATCTGGCCCTGGCCTGGCTCCTCGTCCTGTTGGGCTGGAGTGCGGCGGCAGGGGCCGGTTCCGTCGATCCGAAGCAGGAACGCGAGGCCTGGAAGGAGAGCTGGAACGCCCGAATCGATGCGCATAAGGAGTTGCGGGATCATCCCTGCGGTGACTTTGCATTCGACCCCTGGGCCGACGCATTCCTGGCCGACTGCCAGGGAGAAGGGGCCTCGATGCGATCCGAGGCGGATTGCAAGAGGCGCACAGATTGGGTCTGGGAGCGCTCTCGCCAGTGCAGCGTCTGGCAGGACTGGCTCCTCCGAAACCATCAGAAGCACGAGCGCAGCAAGGCCAAGGAACCATCGACCCGCGTGAAGTAGACCTGTTGGCTCGCTACAGCCCCGAGAACCTCGCTTTCCGATGCTGTGAGCCGCTTCGCTTCTCTTGCGTGGACAGGAGTCGCCGGGGCTGGGCACAGGCCGGGCGGAATGGCTCGGCCGAGGGTCGGGTGGCCGCGTAGGGAGCTGGACGGGGTGTTGCCCTTTGCGGCTTCGCCGCGGGCAACCTACGCGCACGCCGAACGAGGCCTATGCCTG
>JAFDCZ010000285.1 GCA_019312665.1 Deltaproteobacteria bacterium
CGGGCTGGCCTGGTACGACCTGGGCGTACTCGCCCTCGAAGGCGGTCGCTTGGAGGACGCCCGGCACGCCTTTTTCGAATCCCTTGCTCTCGATTCCAGGAGCCACGAAGCGAAATTCAATCTGGAGTGGACCCTGGCCGCGCTGCGACAGAAGGAGCAGGCGCCACCTGAGAACCAGGCCCAGGAGCCCGACCCCACGAGCCCGCCCGAGCCAGAAGAAGCACAAGACGCGGGCGACGACGAGGAGCCGCGACCGGAAGAGACCCCCGAGGAGAAAGCTGCCGGGAGTCCACGCGACGCGAGCGCCGCGGATGCTCCACCGAAAGAACGACCCAGCCTGCAGGGCCGCACCGAGCCGGAGCCGCCAAGCATGGATCAGGCCGAAGCCGAGCATTGGCTCGACGCTCAAACCGATGATGTACGTGCCGCGCTCGAAGCTCAACTCGGCTCGTTAGGTGGCCCCTGGGTTGGGGACTCGCGTTGGTAGGCCTGCGCTGTACCCGGTTGATCCTGCTGGTGCTGCTCCTCGCGACGGACGGATCCGCGGAGCTGCCCTGCCTGGCAACGGTCAGCCTGGAGCCGGACGAGGCCTTCGTCGGCCAGCAGGTCCTGTATATCGTGCACATCGAACAACGACGCGATGTCGCGCGGGTTCGCTTCCAACCTCCCCTTTCGTTTCCATCGATGCGCAGCGAGTGGCTCCCCACCGTGCGGTTGCCGGATCCGGACGAGGGAACTCGCGCAACCCAGGAGCGTCGCGCCCTGCATCCAGGCCACGCCGGAGAACTCCGCATACCCGAGGCTGGCCTGCTCTGCGAGACACCCACCGGAAGCCATCTCGCGCGCGTCCCTTCGATCGGCCTGCACGTCCAACCGGTGCCCACAGCCGACCGCCCCGACGACTGGAGCGGCCTGGTCGGGCCGTTGTCCCTCCAGTGGAGCCTCCAGCCCGATCATGTGGCCCTTGGAGAAACAGCGCGGCTCAACGTTCGCATCGAAGGGCCGGGCACCCTGTGGCGTGTAGATCCTGGCGTGGAACGGATGCTCGCTCCCGGCGACGCGGACATCTTCGTCCTCGCAACCGACGAGCAGCGCGACAAGGGGCGAAGTTTCTCGATTCGGACCTATCGACGCTACGACGTGGTGCCGCGCCGGGTCGGCGAACTCGTCTTCCCCGGGCTTCGGGTCGCCAGCTTCGACCCCGCCAACGAACGCTTCGAGGAGCATGTGCTCCCGGATCTCACGCTTCGGGTTTCCGCAGCTGCGCCCCCTCCAAGACCCTCCGCTACCGAAGCAGGCGCACAGCCGGCAGCGAAGGAAGGTTCGACACACCCCGCGGGCGCATCCAAGCTGCCTGGCTTCTGGTTGGTCCTGGGAGGAATCGCCTTCGCGGCTCTTCTGGTGAGCGGCGCCTTGTGGCTTCGCCGGCGGCTTGCGAGGCCTCCGGCCCGGGCGGAAGTCGCTCGGCATCTGCTCGCCGAGGCTGCGTCGTCCCTCGACCGCGGCGATGCGACCCTTGCCGCCACAGCCATGGCGAATTGCCTGGCGACCTTGACGAGGAACGCTGCTGGTATGGATGACGACCCGTTCGCTGCGGAGGGCGCGTCCCCGGCTTCCCGAGAGTTCGCGCTCCTCGCAGGGCGCCTGGAACGGGCGCGTTTCTCCGGAGCTGTCGACGCCCAGGAACTGCGTGCAATCGCGACCGAACTCGGCGCACGACTCGTGACCGACGGAACCACTGACTGCTAACCTTCGCCCTCCTTCAACGCGACCGGGGGTGCCATGACCGATTTTCACTTCCAGGAACTCTTCGAGCTCTCCGACGACGGAACCGAGTACCGCAAGCTCACGAACGAACACGTGAGCACCCTGGAAATCGATGGCCGCGAAGTGCTCAAGATCGAGCCCGAGGCCCTGCGTCTTCTGGCCGGCGAGGCGATTCGTGATGTCTCCCATCTGTTGCGAACGGCCCACCTGAAACAGCTGAGCGCGATCCTCGAGGATCCCGAAGCATCAGAGAACGATCGCTTCGTCGCCTTGGAATTGCTGAAGAACGCCAACGTCGCCGCCGGGATGGTGCTGCCCTCTTGCCAGGATACGGGTACCGCGATCGTGATGGGCAAGAAGGGCCAGGACGTCTTCACCGGCGCGAATGATGAGGAAGCCCTCTCCCACGGCATCTACGACACCTTCGCCAACACCAACCTGCGCTTCTCACAGATGGCTCCGCTCTCGATGTACGACGAGAAGAACACGGGCACGAACCTGCCCGCGCAGATCGAGCTGTATGCCACCCCGGGCAACGAATACAGCTTCCTGTTCATCACCAAGGGCGGTGGCTCAGCCAACAAGAGTTACCTCTACCAACAGACGCGGGCCCTGCTCAACCCGGAATCCCTGCTCGCCTTCGTCGACGAGAAGATCCGAACGCTCGGCACCGCGGCGTGCCCGCCCTACCACCTGGCGATCGTAATCGGCGGCACCTCGGCGGAGCACACGTTGAAGACGGTGAAGCTCGCGAGCACGAAGTATCTCGATACGTTGCCGACCACGGGGAACGAGTACGGCCGGGCGTTCCGCGATCTCGAACTCGAGGCCCAGGTGCTGGAGATCGCCCAGAAGACGAGCATCGGCGCCCAGTTCGGCGGAAAATACTTCTGTCACGACGTGCGTGTCATTCGCCTGCCGCGACACGGCGCCTCTTGTCCGGTGGCGATCGGCGTGTCGTGCTCGGCCGATCGGCAGATCAAGGCCAAGATCACCAGGGACGGCGTGTTCCTCGAGCAGCTCGAGAAGAATCCGGCCCAGTTCCTGCCGGAGGTCGCGGATCAGGATCTGCCCGGCGAAGTCATCGCCGTCGATCTGACTCGGCCCATGGACGAGATCCGGGCCGCCCTGACCCAACACCCGATCAAGACCCGCCTTTCCTTGACGGGCACGCTCGTCGTCGCCCGCGACATCGCGCACGCCAAGCTGAAAGAACGCATCGATCGGGGTGAAGGGCTTCCCCAGTATTTCAAGGACCACATGGTTTACTACGCCGGACCGGCCAAGACTCCGGAAGGGCACGCCTCTGGCTCATTCGGCCCGACGACCGCCGGGCGCATGGACTCCTATGTCGGGCTCTTCATGGAGCACGGCGGGAGCATGATCAGCCTGGCCAAGGGGAACCGCTCCAAGCAGGTGACCGAGGCGTGCAAGGAGCACGGCGGCTTCTACCTGGGCTCGATCGGCGGCCCGGCTGCGATCCTCGCGCAGGATTGCATCAAGCACGTCGAGGTGCTCGAGTATCCCGAACTAGGCATGGAGGCGATCTGGAAGATCGAAGTCGAGAATTTTCCCGCGTTCATCGTGGTCGACGACAAAGGCAACGACTTCTTCGCCGACATCTAGCAACAGAAGCGGGGACGTTCTTTCCGCTGTTTCCGTTATCCGGCCAAGGCGTCGCCTTGGCCGGATAACGGAAACAGCGGAAAGAACGTCCCCGCTCTACGGGAGCTCTTCTGCCAAGCCGTGGACCCAGGCGTAAGCAGCGACTTCGTCGGCCTGGAATTCCTCGGCCGGGATTCCGAGATCGGCCAGGGCTTCTTCCACGCGCGCGAATTCACCTCGCTCGAACGCCTCGGCTGCGAACAGGAGTTCGCCGAGCCGACCCGAATGGGTGAGGAGAGCAGCCTCCGACTCGGAATCCAGCCGAAGCTCCTGGATGATTTCCTGCTTCGGGTGGCCTAGCAATGCGTCGATCGAGGCGAGGATTCCAACCAGGAAGGCCCGCTCGCACCACGCGACGTCCACGTCCATGTGGCGAGCCGCAAGCTCGAGCAAGCGGCCGCTCTTGGCGGCCGTGACGAGCAGTGGATCCCGAAAGCCGCCTGGGCGGTTTTCGGCGAAGAGAAGTACGGCGAGCCAGCGCTGCAGTTGCCGACGGCCGAGAAAAACGAGGGCATCTTCGACGCGCGCCAGGCGTTGGGCACGTGCCATGGCGGATGAGTTGGCGATGCGCAGGAGGCCCACGCTCAGACTCGGATGAGGTTTCAGACCCTCGACCACGCATTGGGTGTCCTCGTCGCGCTGAAGCCGCCCCATCAGGTCGAGCAACGCCGCTTGGCCTGGCTCCATCGAACGGCCAGTCAAGATCTCGGGGTAGGCGAAGTAGAAGCCTTGGAAGTATTCGAACCCCAGGGCATGGCAACGCTCGAACTCGGCACGAGTCGACACTTTTTCAGCGAGGAGCTTGGCGTCGGTAGAGCGCAGTTGGCGCACCAGACGCTTCAGCTTCTTCGGATCC
>JAFDCZ010000145.1 GCA_019312665.1 Deltaproteobacteria bacterium
TACAACCTGGGGCCGGAGCGGGCATCTCGCTCGCAGGTGGTCGGCGAGTTCTTGCGAGCCGGGGCCAACGTCACCCTCTCGAGCGATGTGGTCTCCGAAGCGGAGTCGTACCGCGCGGCTCCCTTCCTGGGCATGCAGATGAGCGTGACTCGTCGTGAGTACGACGACCCGACCGGGCCAGTATTGAGTCCGGCTTCCTCCTCCCTGAATCTCCAGGATGCCATCGAGGCATATACGCTCAGCGGTGCGCGCCAACTCGGGCAAGAGAGTCGCTTGGGGTCCCTCGAGGCCGGCAAGCGCTCGGACTTCGTTGTCCTGGCCGACGATCCGTTCGAGGTCGACATCAACCGACTGCATGAGTTAGTTCCGCGAGCTGTCGTAGTCGGAGGGGTGGTAGAAAGCGGGGCGCTGTAGTCGACAGTGTCTGACAGCGGCTATCCGATAGGCGCGAGAAGCGAAGCTCCGGCTCCTGCGAGTGCACTTGTTGAAGCTCTGTCCAGTATCCGCTGGCCGAGCTTCCTGCGCCTCAATGCTGCTACGTCATCGCAGGGCGGTACGCTGCTGCCCAACAAGCCGTTGCAGCGGACCATCAACAGCTCGCTTCAATTGACGTTGGTTACTGTCTGGCGGCATACTTCGGTGGTAGGGTCGGTTCCGGTCAGCGCTGTTGCTGGCCGCTGAACGCCGATCCGTTGGGCGGCGGAGCGTATGGTTGGCCCTCGAAATGCGGGAGTGGTTGTGAACGACGCGACAGATCGCAACGCCGCTGCCAGAGTCATCGCTGTTACGATGTCGCTTGCGATTGGTTACGCAGTTCTGAGATATCACATCGCAGGCGGAGTCCCCTGGAAAGATCTCCCGTTATTCATCATCAATAAGGGGCTGGGTCTCGGGGCGTTGGTCCTGATAGGGTTGAATTTCGGCATCGGGCCCGCCAGAAATCTGGGATTGCCGGTATCACAAGCATGGCTTGACGCGCGTAAGGCGCTCGGAATGAGCGGGTTCCTGTTTGTGCTAGTGCACGCGCTCATCAGCTTCCTGCTGTTCTCTCCCGCCGTCTTCGCAAAGTTCTTCGACCCGAATGGAATGCTCACCGGAGCTGCCGGAATCAGCATGCTGGCGGGTGTACTGGGCTTCGTCGTTCTGTGGGGCTACAACCTGAGCTTTCAGACGCATCTACGCGAGGACAAGGCGTTCATCGGGTTCATCACGTCACGTCGGTTCCTCATTTGGGCGCTACTACTCGGAGGCGTGCATCTCCTCTTTATGGGCTATTCGGGTTGGCTCGACCCGTCGGGCTGGCACGGTGGACTCCCACCGATAAGCCTGGTGGCATTCGTGTTCTTCGTTGCGAGCTATTTGCTCAACCTCTTCGGCCGGGAATAGCAGGTGCCCGCCGCCCAACAGAGGCTTGCGGCTGACAACAGACGGCTTGGCGTTCCCAGGTTCGGTAGCATGCTGACGTCGGGACTCTGCGGCATGGCGTTGATGGTCAGCGCTGTTTGTTGCAGCTGAGGCCCGATCCGTTGGGTGGCGAGGGCCGAGACTTGAGCTGGCAGGATCTAGGCAGTATCGGGGAGATGATCAGCGCCATCGCAGTCGTGGTTTCCCTGATCTACCTCGCATTTCAGATTCGGCAGAACACGAGTCAGATTGATCAGAATACGAAGGCGGCCCGGGCAGCGGCCTTCGACTCGAGCATCACCCATGCGATGGTCGCAAGGCAGGCCATCCTCGAGAATGAAGACGTGGCGCGGATCTACCATGACGGATCCATCGCCCCTGATTCCCTCAGCGAGCAGGATCGACTGCGCTACAGGCTGATCGTCCACAACGTTCTGTGGTCGCTCTGGAACCTCCAATCTCAGGCTCAGGTTGGGGGCTTGGCAGCGGAAACCTGGGAAGCGCAACTGATGATCCTTAGACGGATGATGTCTTCGAAGGGCGTTCAATGGTTCTGGTCGAACTATCGCCAAGAGTTCGGCGAGAGCTTTCAGGAAGAGGTAGCGAAAATTCTCAGCGTCGAGGTCGAGCCAGGCGACCACGCCTAGATGGGCACAGCGAAGGTCGTCGAAGTCCCTTCGCGATCGGTGAACGAGTCTCTACGCGTCGCTCAACAAGGCGCTGCAACAGACCAGCAACGGCATGCAGTCGGACATCGGGGGGCTTCGCTCAAGTTCTGGCGGTACCACTTGACATCAACGTCTCGAGACCCAGCGCACGCGGGGCACCCTATGATGCTGCCGATGACCGGCCCGTTGTACAACGCGGAGCGACCACACGTATCGGGTGTGGATCGAGGCACGGTGTAGCATCCGAGAGCCGAGGAGGGACGCGAAATGGCCGACGTCGAGACGCGCACCGATTCTCGGGCCTTGAACTCGACCGCCTTCGTCAAGCTGGCTTTGGCGGCCGTCGTCATCGTTTCGGTCGGGCTCATCTACCTGATGGCCCCCCGGTTCGAATGGACGCTCGGTTGGATCTATGTAGGGATCGTTGTGGTGACCTATGCCACCAACCTGGCGTGCGTGTTGCGCTGGAACTCCGTGCTGATCCGACGGCGCGCTCGCCTGGGCAAGGGGACGAAGGCCTGGGACGCGGTGTGGTTGTTGCTGTTCGGGCCCGCGGTGATCGCAGTCTACGTTGTCGCGGTACAAGACCTGCGCAGCGAGGGCTCCAACGCGCCGGGGGCGGCGTGGCTACTGGGCCTGGCCCTCTTCGTTCCCGGATGGGCCCTGGCCATCTGGTCCATGGTCGTGAATCCGTTCTTCGAGAAGACGGTACGCATCCAGACAGACCAGGGGCATCACGTGATCGACACCGGGCCCTATGCCTATGTGCGCCACCCAGGCTACGTGGGTTTCGTAGCCTGGATGGTCTCGACGCCGCTCATGCTCGGGTCGACCTCGGCCTGGGTTCCGGCCCTACTCGCGGTCCTGTTGCTCGTGATCCGCACGGTGCTCGAGGATCGCACGCTCCGTGCGGAGCTCCCCGGCTACGCCGAGTACGCGGCCCGAGTTCGCTTCCGCCTGATCCCGCGCGTCTGGTAGCCGGAAGGAGCGCGAGAACGAGCCGGCGTTGTCTGCTAGAGCCCAGAGCGTTCACTGCAGAACAACGGCATGCAGTCGGACTTCAGAGGGTGGTCTTCATCGGCTTCCCACTCAACATGCTCGGGAGCAACGGTTCACCTGTCCGGGCTACAGCCCTGATCTACTAGGTGCTGTGGCTCAACAAGGGCTTGCAGCTGACATCCGGTCCGTTGGACCGCCCAGAACTCAACCGATGCTACGAAGGGGTGGGCCTTCGTAGTGCCATTTGGCGATTCGTCGCGTTTCCACCTCTTCGCTAATTTGCTCCTCGGTGTGCGCCCAAGGAATTGGCGCGCCGTACCCAGCCCGGAGCGCATGATATGACTCGAAGCGTGACTCTTCCCATCACCGGCGGCTGTCAATGTGGCGCTCTCCGGTACCAAATTTTCGAGCCGCCGCTGATGATCTACGCGTGTCATTGTGCGAACTGCCAACGCATTGCGGGCAGTGCGTTCGGGCTCGCCGCTGGCATCAAGGAGAGTTCTCTTGAATTTACATCGGGCGAGCCCGCCAGGGTGACATGGAGCTCCGATGCAGGGAACGAACGCTATGGCAGCTTCTGCGGTGATTGCGGGTGTCGGATCGCGCACGGGCAAACACCTTCCATCGGAATCTTGAGCCTGCGCGCGGGCACCTTCGATGATGCGAGTTGGGTCGTGCCTGCCGGGCACATATGGACTCGGAGTGCGCAGCCCTGGTTCAAGTTCAGTGACGACGATATCCAGTGGGACGAACAACCGACGGACTACGGGCCGATCATCCAGAAATTCAAGGCGAGCGTCACGTTCGAGGAGTAGCGCTCTCCAAGCCTTGCCTGCACCGGGTTCGAGCCGCGTCGTTGTGCTCGAACTCCCAGGCGACCCGTAGGCGTTGAGCCGTCCGGACCGGATCACGCACGATCGTGAACATCGTCAATCCTCGTCCTTCAGCCGCTCCTCCACCGAGCGGAGCACGGGCTCGATCGGTGTTTCATACGGTTCGACCACGATCAAGGTGTCCATGAAGCCGAGGCGTTCCCGGTGGAGCGGCAGCCGGGAGAGCTGCCTGCGCGCGGATCGCCGCAGCGAGATGGCCTCCACGATGCGGTAGCGGTCGCCGCGGTTCGTCGTGCAGGTTCCGCCTTGCAGGCCTGCATCCCGCTCGTGGCGGCCTTCATGGGCGAACGCGCCCAGGGCCATCAGGGTGAGTGCAGCGCCTGCGATCCAGTTCCGGTGGCGATGTTGTCGGGTCATGATGTTTCTCCTCAGCGAGCGGTCGTGTTGACGGTGGTGCCGTACTGGTTGGCCTGGTTGCCCTCGACGAGGCCCAGGTTCTCACCGCACACCACGTTCACGATGCCGGTGTTGTCCTTGATCTTCAGCTTGTGGCAGCGGAAGTCCCAGTTGACCTGGGACAGGTTGGTGGCCAGTTGTTGGCGAACCTGACCGCCGGTTACGGGTGCGGTGGCGAAGAGGCCTGCCGCCAGGGTCACGTTTCCGCCGCCCTGTCGCAGTGCCTGGTCTTCGGCCACGGCCTCTTGCTCGAGAACCTGACGCACCTTCGACACGTTCTGGGCCAGAGCCTCTTCGCGTGTCTGGGGCGCCGAGGTTTCCGCAGCCGCGGGCGCCGCGACGGCCAGGAGCAATACGAGAAATCGGAGGGAGCGAAGCATGGTTACTTCTCCCCGCCGTTCTTGCTGTTTTCGTGGGCCTTGTCGTCACCCTTCGTCTCCACGCTGATTCCTGCGGAGGAATCGATGATGCCATTGTTCCCGATCAGCCCGAGAATGTTCCCGTTCTGGTTGGTGACGATGGTTCCGTAGTTGTCGCCGTCGACGCGGGTGACGGCCGAGATCGAGCCTTGATAGTTCTCGAATTGGCTGAAGGTTCCATTGTTCGTGGTCGGGGCCAGACGCAGGAAGGAATCTCCAACCTGGGCACCGACCCGATTGCGACCCAGCGAGACGCGGTCTCGCCCGGCGAAGGACGGCTGGACCTGCACGGCCTGGGTGGCTTGTGTTGCCTGGGTCGCCGGCTGGGCATAGCCGCCCGACGAGGCGCCAATCGGCGCGTAACTATGCATCGGCCCGCTGGCCGCTGCGGGGGCCACGAGTGCGCCGCTGAGGACCAACGTCGCAGCGAGGCTTCGCAAGGGATGGATTCTCGACATCGAACTTCTCCTTGGGATGGGTCGCCGGGGGCGCGACCGGGGTTGCCCGTGAGTCACGGGCAGCCCAGGAGAGGTTCATCCCTCGCTCGTCAGTAGCCCTTCGTGGCGCCTCGGATCACGTCCTTGCGCGCCAGCAGGTCCGCGAGCAGTTCACCGATCTCTTCCTCCTGCTCTTTTTCCAGGCTTTGAAGTTCGACCGTGTAGAGGCCCAGGGCCGAGGGGCCGTCGACGATGCGGCCGTCGAGGCTGCGGATGGTTTCGCGCAGGGTCGCCTCGTCGATCCCGGGTTGGAAGCCCAGCTTGATCTGGGCGGCATCCGGGTCGAGGCCGACGGTTCCGTAGGGCCCTGGATCGCTCGGCTGGGCCATCCAGCTTCCGCCCAAGGCCAGCAGCAGGGCGAACTGCACGGCGACCGCCGCTTTCGCGAGGGTCGGCACACCACTCCAACCCGCGAAGAGATTCTCTCCGAGCCACTCAGCGAAGCGGCTGAGCCCCTTCGCACTCGCCTGCTCGGCCTCATGGGCGTCGATGCGCGCCAGGGTTCGCGTGATGAGCGCAGGGTTCCACTGGGCCTCGCCGGCGGTATCGCTCACGTTGGTCTGCATCACCTGGAGCTCCGCCAGCTCTGCGCGCAGGTCATCGCTCGCCGCCAGGGCCGCTTCTACGGCCGCGTGCTCCTCGGGCTCGAGGGAATCGGCGGCATACCAGGGCAGTAGTTCGCGGGCTTCGGCTTCGCTCATCGGAGCGTTCATCGGACTCATGGGGATCCTCCGGCAACGGCAGCGGAAAGAATGGGCTGCAGTTTTCGCTTGGCGTGGTACATGCGAGTCTTCACGGTCCCCTCCGGACATCCAGCGATGTCCGCTATTTCCTTGTACGAGCAACCCTGGAAGAAGGTGAGCTCGACGACCTCCCGATGTTCGGGAGAGAGGTCGTTCAGCGCGCCCTTGATCTGCTCGGCGAGGGTCAGGCGGTCGAGCTGCTCGCCGGCGTCCTCGGCCGGGTCGGCGATCGGCGTATCGTCGTCGATGCCGCGGGTGTCGAGCTTCTTGCCGCGGATGGCGTTCAGCGCCCGGAAACGCGCAATGCCCAGGATCCACGTGGACGGCTTGCTGCGCGCCTCGAAGCGGCCCGCGCTCTTCCACACCTCGAACATCACGTCGTCGACGACCTCCTCGGCCTTGCCCTCGTCCTTCACCATGCGGATGGCAAAGCGGAAGATTCGCGGACCGTAGACCTCGTACAGCTTTTCGAACGCCCGCCGGTCGCCGTCGGCGATCTGGCGGATCCATTGGGCCTCCTGCTCGGAAGCACTCCCGGTGTCGCGCTCGTTCATTTCACCTCGTGGGTCACAGGTGAGGCCGGCCAGGTTCAACAGGGGCCTGCCTCACCCTACCTTACCCCCTGGGTAGCGCGGCGCGGACGGCGGGGAGTCCCTCTCGAACGCGTAGAACCCATTGGGCCTGGGCGCCTGTGTCCCATCCCTGGGCCGTCTCCCGATCCAGCTGGGTTTCGAAGCGGCGCAGTTCGCTCTGGAGCCTGCCTAGCCGCCCGGCCCAGCGCAGGGTGAAATCACCTTCGGCGGCGTCTCGGGTGGTGCCTTCCCCGACGATCTCCGAGAACCATGGGTTTCGGTTGGCCTCCAGTGCCATCAGATTCGCCAGGTCGAAGTGAAGTTGCGCATGCAGGAGGGTGGGAGCGTCGGCTCGCTGGCGGGGATTGAGCCAGGACATCTCGGCATCGAAGAACGCGGTGAAGCGAGCGCTTCGGGCCCGCACTTCGAAGCCACCTCTCGCTGAACGCTGAGTTTCCGTTTCCATCGTGCAGCTGACGAAAACGGACGGGATGACGGCGCGGCGCGAGAGCACTTCGTAGGTCTGGGTAGGGTCCGGGCTCCTCGGTTCTCGCGAGCGGAAGTCCTCGGCCCGGAGCTGGCGATGGGCACGCAGGGCAGGTTCCCGATGCAATCGCCCCTTTTCCGTCGTGCAGCCGCCAAGCGATGGAATGCCGAGCTCCGTAAGGCGGCTCTGTGTCAGTTCGCCTTCGAAGGGATCGATCCCGAGTGCTTTCATCTCGGCGCCTCGGGCGAGTGCTGCACGGCGTCGCTCCTCGAGCTGCCGCTCGAGCCCGGCCGTCATCTCCGGGAACAAGTCGGGCTTCGCTGCGGCTTCAGGAGCCGGAGCCGTCGGGTTTCCGGAGCCGGCGCAGGCGGTGCCGAGTGCGAGCGCGATGACGCAAGCCACTCCCCGTTTCGGTCGTCCCATGAATCGCTCGCTTCGCTAGCCAGCGCGGAGGGCGCCGAACACATACCGGTTGATGCTGAAGAAATACTCGCCGCTCTCGCCGAGGGCGCGCAGCTCGTCCGCCCAGGCCTGGGCCTCATCGGCTTCGACCTCGCCGCTTGCAGCGACGAAGCCCTGAATCGCTGCCAGGATGCCGAAGCTGTAGCAATGCGGATGCAAGGATGGGTTCACGATCGGAATCACCTCGCGGTGGGTCACTTGCAGGCCCGCGCCTTCGAGCAGGGCGCCCAGCCGGGCGGGAAGATGCGGATCGTGCAGATGCCCGTCCCAGGCATCCATCACCCGGCGCATGCGGGCACGGTCGCGTGTTCGCCAGACGACGCTATCCCAATCCGTATCCAGGATGAAGACGCGGCCCCCCGGTCGCAGAACCCGATGAACCTCGGTCAGGGCGCCCTCCATGTCGGCCACGTATTCGTACACCTGGGAAGATGTGACGACATCGAAGCTCGCGTCGTCGAAGGGCAGGGCGGTGGCATCCGCCTGGTGGAAATCGGTCCAACCAAGATCGGCGCAGCGCTTCTCGCTGATGCCGACCATTGCGTCGGACGCGTCCACCCCTGCGACGCGACCCTTCTCGCCGACGATCTTCGCCATGTCGTGAACGAGAAGGCCCGGCCCCACGCCAACGTCGAGCGCGCGCTCGCCTTCCCGCAATGCCACGGCTCGCAGGAAATCACTGCGTTGCCCGACGACGTCCGGGGTCATGTACATCCGTTCCAGCGCCCGAGCGACATTCTCATCGAATTCGATCTGGCTCATGAGGCGCCGCCGGTTTCCGTGAAGATGCGAGAGAGCCGCAGCTCGGCCTTGCGGGTCTGGCCGCCGCGATCCATGAACTCGCGCATCCGGTCTTGTGCCGGCTGGGTGCGCAGCAAGCCTTGAAAGAGGAATCCCTCCTCGATCAAGCCGGGCGCGACGTCTCCGTCCACCTGAAGGACGGATTGCTTGGCCGCCGCAATCGCCTCGGCGGGAAACGAGGCGATGCGCCGAGCGAGCTTGTTGACGAAGGGGCGCAGCTCGTTCGGCGGAAGCGCGCGGTTCAAGTAGCCCCAGCGCTCTGCGGTCTCGGCGTCGAGATCATCGCAGCCGAGGATCATTTCCAACGCCCGCCCTCGGCCGAGCAGGCGCGGAAGCCGTTGCGTGCCCGAGCCTCCGGGAAGAATTCCGATGGCCACTTCGGGTTGGCTGATCACGGTTCGACCCAGCGCTCCGAACCGCATGTCGAAGGACGCCGCCAACTCGCTGCCTCCTCCACCGACCCGGCCTCCGATCTCGGCAAGGGTCGCCTTCGGCATGGTGCGGAAGGTCTCGCACATGGCGTGGAAGGGGTTGGCCAATGCGTCGGTGGCGCGCTTGGCGGGGGTGTCCGTCGGGAATCCGAGGATGGCCTCCACATCGAAGTGTGCGATGAAGAAATCCGGATCATCACTGCGCAGTACGACGGCCCGTACCGCATCGTCCTCCGCCACTTCGCTGCCGAACCGGGCCAGCTCGCCGAACAATTCCAAGCTCATCAGGTTGATCGGCGGGTTGTCGATCGTGGCCCAGGCCACACCGTCTTCGATCTTCACATGCAGCCGTTCGTATTCATAGGCCATGGACGGTCCTCCGTTGCGAGCCACGGTACCGTAGTGCGTCCACGAAGGAGGTGGGATGCGGCCGGGTGTGCGATTCATGGTTCTGTCGGCCCTCGCCTTCAGCCTGATGGCCGTCTGCGTGAAGCATGCGGCGGTGCGTCTGCCCACCGCCGAGATCGTCCTGTTTCGCGCGTTGGTCTCGGCTGCGCTCTCGGCGGCCGGCCTGGCCCGGGCCGGCGTGGCGCCTCTCGGCACGCACCGCGGCCTGCTGCTGTTGCGCGGGATGTTCGGCTTCGCCGGGCTTCATTGCGTGTTCTACGCGGTCGCGAATCTGCCGCTCGCGGAGGCCACGGTGCTCCAGTACCTGCACCCGATCTTCACGGCGCTGCTGGCCTGGAGGTTTCTCGGCGAAGCGGTGGGCCGGGGTGTCGCAGCCGGCGTGTCGCTTTCACTTCTCGGGGTGCTGTTCGTGGCAGGCCTCCCCGCTGGCGACGTGGTCCTCGATCCCTTCGCGGTGGGCGTGGCGGTGGCCGGTGCTTTCTTCAGCGGCTGTGCCTACGTCACCGTGCGTCGGCTTTCGCGCAGCGAGCATCCGTTGGTGATCGTCCTGTACTTCCCGATGGTCACGATTCCCGCCACCCTGCCTTGGGTGTTGGCAGATCCGGTCTTGCCCGCGGGGCTCGAGTGGTTCTGGTTGCTCGGCGTGGGCGTGATGGCCCAGATCGGCCAGGTGGCGCTTACCCGCGGCATGCAGCATGAGCCGGCCGCCCGGGCCACGGCCCTTTCCTATCTGCAAGTGGTCTTCGCGGCGCTTCTTGGCGCGGCGTTCTTCGCCGAGATTCCGGGCCCGGCCACGATCCTGGGTGCGGGCCTGATCTTGGCGGGCTCGTTCGCAGCCGGCCGGGAGCGATAACATCGGGCCATGGCGGATGCCCTTCTTCCTCAGGATCTGGTCGAGCAACTCGGAGACCCAGCGGCCTTCGAGCGCTGGTCTGCGTTGACCGGCGATGGCGTACTCGTGCTCGATCTCCGCGGGAGGGCTGGCGGCCTGACGGTGAGCCCGGCGGCCGAGCGGCTCACCCAGCTCCCCGCGGTGTCTGTGGCGTGGGTCGAGGACGAGGTGGAGCCGGGTCTGCGCCCGCTCGCGGCAGCAGTCGACGTCCTTGTCCAGGATCCCGCCTCGTTCGCGCTCCTGCGCTCGGTGGTTTCCCGCACGCCATTGGCTGCGCTGGCGCTGGTCCAGCTGCTGCGCCATTCCGAAGGGCGCAGCATCCACGATGGCTTGACCGCGGAATCCTGGGTCTACGGGATGCTTCAGGCCGGGCCGGAATTCGCCACCTGGCTTGCCGCTCGTGAGCCTCGGGCGATCGAGAGCTCCCGCGAACCCGCGGTTCGAATCACGCGCGACGGTGATCGCCTCGAGCTCGTGCTGAACCGCCCCGAGCGTCGCAACGCCTTCTCGGCGGCCATGCGCGATGGCCTCTGCGAAGGGCTGGCCCTCGTTCACCAGGATCCAACCATCCGTTCGGTCGAGCTGCGAGGGGCCGGCCCGTCCTTCTCCAGCGGCGGCGATCTCGACGAGTTTGGCAGCTTGCCCGATCCCGCGACGGCCCACGCCGTTCGCTCCACACGAAACCCCGGTCGACTCCTGGCCGAGGTTGCGGGGCGGGTGCATGCCTACGTCCATGGCGCATGCGTTGGAGCGGGGGTCGAGCTGCCGGCGTTTTGTACTCGGGTCACGGCGCGTCCCGATGCCTTCTTCCTGCTGCCCGAGATCGAGATGGGTCTCGTGCCGGGCGCAGGGGGTACGGTGAGCTTGCCGCGCCGGATCGGTCGACAACGCACGGCCTGGCTGGCGCTATCCGGTGAGCGGCTCTCCGCAGAATCCGCATTGGCCTGGGGGCTGGTAGACGAAGTCGCCGATATCGGCACTCCTCGTTGAGAGACCCGGCCCTCGAATGGGCTCGGCGGCTGGCGGGCGAGCTCCTGCCGGAGGCGTCGCTCCAGCTCGCGACGCCCGGGGAATCTGCGGCCAGCGCGTGGGCTCGCTCCGGTGCACTTTGGCTCACGGGCCAGCCCGAAGAGCCGCCGGTCCTGCCGAGTGTTCCGCTACCGAGCTGCATGGACGGAGCCATCGCCGTGCTTCGCGCTCTCGCGCCGGGCGCAGAGTTGGAGGACGTGGACGGCGCGACCCTCCTCGGAGAACACGCTGCGTTGGCCGGGCTTGCGCGACGCGGGCGAATCTCGCCCGGAGGCAGTGCCCGGCTGATCCCGGCTGCCGACGGTTGGTTGGTCGCCAATCTTCCGCGCGATGAGGATCGTCGCTCCTTGTCTGCATGGCTCGACATCCCGCCCCCTCGAGAGGCCGACACCTGGGAGGCGATCTCGGCCGCTGTTGCGTCTCGGCCTCTGAACGAACTCATCGAGCGAGCGTATTTGTTAGGCCTCGCCGTTGCGGCGGTCCGACCTGACGAACCGCCTCCCGATCAGCCATGGCTTCGCGTCGCCGAGCAGGGCCCGAGTGGCCCGCCCGGCGCCGATCGACCGCTGGTCGTCGATCTCTCCTCTCTGTGGGCAGGCCCCCTGTGCGCCGATCTGCTCCGGCGTTGTGGCGCCAGGGTCTGCAAGGTCGAATCCGTGCGTCGCCCAGATGGTGCACGCG
>JAFDCZ010000286.1 GCA_019312665.1 Deltaproteobacteria bacterium
CCGGGTTCGGAAAGCCCATGGGGTTGAGCACGGCGGTGCGTGCGGAGGCGCGATCCCCATCCAGCACGACCTCGGAGTTGGTGATGTAGTGGACCGTCATTGGAAACGGAGCCAACGCCTTCTTGAGCCACGCACGAACCTCCGGGTAGGCACCCTTGATGCCTCCCGAGGAGACATAGTCGAGTATCGCATCCGGCGTGAAACACTGGTCGAGCAGTGTCCAATTCTTTTCATCGATGGCTTTGGTGTACCGGACCAGCAGATCCTGGATCTCGATCCGATCCGAGACGTCTTGGAGCGAAAGAGTCATCGTCGTGCCTAACGTTTCACGATCACGGAGGATCCGTGACCGAAGAGGCCGTAGTTGGCCGTGATCCCCAGCTGCGCAGCTTCGACCTGACGGCCCTGGGCCTGCCCGCGCAGCTGCCAGGCGAGTTCACAGACCTGGGCGATGGCCTGGGCCGGGATCGCTTCGCCGAAGGCACCGAGCCCACCACTGGTGTTGACCGGAATTCGCCCGCCGATGGACGTGTCGCCGTCTCGGATCAGCTTTTCCGCCTCGCCTTCCTTGCACAACCCGATGATCTCGTACCAATCGAGCTCCAACGCTGAGGAGAGGTCATAGACTTCGGCCAGGTCCATGTCTTCCGGGCCGACGCCCGCCTGCTCGTAGGCATGCTTTGCAATCGACGGACGGAACGGCACATCCGGCATCTGAACGCCCGCACCCGAATCCGTCGAGAAGTTCGGCATCTCGATCAAGGTATTGGGGTACTTCGGCGTGACGTTGGAGACCGCGGGAATCGTCACGAAATCCGTCGCGTGCTTGCGCGCGTACTCCATGCTCGTCAAGACGAGCGCCGCACCCCCATCGCTGGTCGCGCAGATCTGAAGGAGCCGAAGGGGATCCGACACCATGGGCGAGGCCAGCACTTCTTCCATGCTGAACGTCTTCGGATAGCGCGCATTCGGATTCTGGGCGCCGTGGTGGCTGTTCTTCACCTTGACCTTGGCGAAATCTTCCTCGGTGGCCCCGAAGAGTTCCATCCGTCGGCGTGCCCACAAGCCGAAATAGACCGGGTTCGTTGCGCCAACCAATCGGAAGCGCAGCCAATCCGGATCCTTGCTGCGATCGCCGCCGCCGGTCGGAGCGAAGAAACCCTTGGGCGTGGTATCTGCACCGACGACCAGAGCCACATCGCATAGCCCCGCGAGGATCTGCGCGCGAGCCGTCGCAATGGCCTGGGAGCCGCTGGCGCAAGCACCGTAGGAGCTTGCCACCTGGGCGCCCTGCCAGCCCAGCGCCTGCGCGAAGGTGGCACCCGCCACATAACCTGGATAGCCGTTGCGGATCGTATCCCCGCCGGCCACGAACTGGACATCCTTCCACTCGATGCTCGCATCGAGCAGGGCATCCTTGGCCGCCTTCACCCCGTACTCGACGAAGCTCCGGCCCCACTTGCCCCACGGGTGCATCCCCACGCCGAGGATCGCGACTTCATTCGACATCAGATCTCCTCCGGCGCTAGGCCGCGGGCTGCCATTTCCAGACGATGTACTCGTTCTCGTCGTCCTCGTAGAGTATGTCGAGAACGAGTTCCATCTCCATTCCGGCTTCCAGATCGCCGACCTCGGTACCCGCGGTCACCTGCCCGATCACGATCATCTTCTCGGCCTCGAGCTCGACCGCGGCGATCGCATACGGCTCAAAAGGCTCCTTGGCCATGAAAGGCTCGGGCGGGGCATAACAATTGTTCGTAAAGGACCAGACGCGGCCGCGCCGGGAGAGCTTCGTTTCCTCGAACTCCGTGCCGCCGCACTCCGGGTTGCGGCAGTAGCTCTCTTCCTTCGGGAAGAAGACGTTGCTGCAGCGCGTGCAGCGTGTGCCCAGCAGATGCGGGGCGTCCGGATCCATGGTGAACCAGCCTTCGATGGCAGGAACTCGCGTCTTGGTCATCGCGGGGTTGTATCACAACGGCGGGTCGGCCGCTGAAGCCGGCCAGCTGGCATAGACTCGCCGCGGCGCCGTTCATGAAAATTGAGAAGGAGGATGCCGCGATGGTTCGAATCGTGTTCGTCGTTCTAGGCCTCGCCGCCCTTGGCTGCGAGTTGGCCGGAATGGACAAGGGAAGGATGTCCGAGACGATCCCAGGCTCCGCGACGAACCTGGAGCAGGAGGGGCCGCAGCCCTGGAACCATCTGGATTTCCAGAATCGCCCGGAAGATTTCACGTTCGCGATCGTCTCGGACCTGACCGGCGGCTATCGACCCGGCGTGTTCCCAGCGGCCGTCGAGCGCTTGAACCTGCTCCGGCCCGAGTTCGTCGTGAGCGTGGGAGACCTGATCGAGGGCTACACCGAAGATCGCGCCGTGCTCACGAGCGAATGGGATGCCTTCGACGCCATGCTCGCGCCACTGCATGCGCCCTTCTTCTACGCCGCGGGCAACCACGATTACAGCAACCCGGTGATGGCCGATGTGTGGAAGGAGCGCCTCGGGCGCGACTACTACCACCTCCTCTACCGGAACGTGCTTTTCCTCGTTCTCAACACGGAGAAGAAGCAATTCCCGTTGCCGCCGGAGCTCGCCAGGAAGCTCGGGCGCGTGCGAGCCCTCCAGAAGACCGATCCGGCGGCCGCCAAGAAGCTGGCAGCGGCGCTGGGGCGCTCGGTCAACTGGGTGGGCGACATGCCCGCTGAGCTGGGCGAAGAGCAGATCGCCTACTTCGAGCAGGTCATCGCCGCGCACCCGGAGGTGCGTCATACGTTCCTGCTGATGCACAAGCCGATCTGGCAGGGCGCGGGAAATGACGGCCTGCGACGCATCGAAGCGGCTCTCGGCGAGAGGCCCTTCACCGCCTTCGCCGGGCACGTGCATAATTATCACCGTTTCGAGATCGACGGCCGGGTCCATATCCGGCTCGGAACGACCGGCGGCGAGTGGCTCGTGCCCGGTACGACGGGGAACTTCGACCACCTCGTCCTGGTGACGATGACCGAGGAAGGCCCAAGCATCGCGAACCTCCTGCTCGACGGAATCCTCGACGACCGTGGCCGGATCAACGACAACGATCGGCTCTGGAGAGCAAGGGCGGACTAGCCCCTGGCAATCAAAGCGTTCATGAAGGCCGGGTGAATTCCGACGCGGTTGGTGTGCCCCATCACTCCCCAACCGGGTTGGATCTGCTCCACTCCCCGCATGATGGAAAGAAGTTCGGGGGATGCGGTCCACGATCGCGTCCAGCAGCACTTCGGTGAAGTGGGCCGCGAAGCGCGGCGGATGGAACGTCGCTTCCCAGGCTGGGTGAGCCGGGACGAGTTGGTGTCGTGGGGCGGCATGGGGCTTTTCGAAGCCGCTAGACGTTTCCGGCCCGAGCGCGGTGTGCCGTTCGCCCAGTATGCGCGGCACCGCGTCCGCGGAGCGATGCTCGACGGGATGCGCGAGACGAGCGGGGGGCCTCAGAGCCTCTGGCGTGCACGCCGGCACGAGAGTGAAGCATCGACAGCGACATTGACCGCTCATGCCGAGCGTCTCGCCGGTGCCCGGACGAGCGGATGGCTGGCGGAGATCGGCTCGGACGAGTGGGGCGAGCCGATCGCCCTGACGAACGAGCCTGATCCGGAAGCCCGAGCCAGTGGGCGAGAGCTGGCGGGGGCCGTCGAAGAAGCCGTCAGCGCCCTGCCCGAAGCCGAAGCCACATTGATCCGACGCCACGTCCTGGCCGACGAGTCCCTGGCGGAAGTCGCCGTGGAGCTGGGCGTCAGCCAGCCCCGCGCCCACCAGATCCGGGCGCGCGCCCTGCGCCGATTGGCACCGAGACTGAGAGGGCTCAGCACACCCGAAGCGGGCGTCAGCCTCGCAGCCGGATAGCGGCGGGGACGTTCTTTCCGATGTTTCCGTTGTTCGGATCGGGCTTTGCCCGATCCGAACAACGGAAACACCGGAAAGAACGTCCCCGCTTTCTCGCTTTTT